>SFFJ01000024.1 GCA_004557855.1 Oscillospiraceae bacterium | reverse complement strand
GGGGAAGTGCGGTGAAGATGGCAGGCTGGCGCCTGTCGATGAGCCGCACAATGCCATACGGCATTTCTGCCCGCAAAAACCGTATGTGCTCTTGTCAAGGGAAGGTATGGGTTTAGCACAACTTTTTTATCAACTTTAGACTACCTTTTTTTGCCGAAGTATGTTATACTTAATACTTGTGATAGCAGGCGCCCCCGCCGCCCCGCGGAAAAGGGAGCCCTGCCGCTGCAAAACCCAGGCCGGCTGCCCGGTGCAGTTCCCGGTGCCGGCCGGGAAAATTGTGAATAAGGAGGTGTTGGTTCATGGGTAATCTATCGGAATTCCTGATGGAGGAGCTGGAAGCGGCAACCGCGTTTACCATCCCCATATTCGGCGGGATCGATGTAGCGGAATCCACCGTTATCTCCTGGGTCATTATGGCCATCATTATGATCCTTACCCTGGTACTGACCAGAAACATGAAGGTGGAAAACCCCGGCAAGCTGCAGGTGGGCGTGGAATACGTCGTTGAATCGCTGCAGAATATCGTCCGGGGCATCGTGGGCCATGAAGGCGAGCGCTATGTGCCGTACCTTGCCACGGTGCTGGTGTTTCTGGGGATATCCAATGTGTTTGCCGTGACAGGCATGAAGCCCCCCACCAAGGATCTGAACGTCTCCGCCGCTGTGGCGCTGATGTCCATTGTTCTGGTGCAGATTGCAAGCATTCGCCAAAACCGGGTCAAGGGCTGGCTGAAGGGCTTTGCCAAGCCGATGGCCGCCATTACGCCCATCAATATCCTGGAGCTGGGCATCCGTCCGTTGTCGCTCTGCATGCGTTTGTTCGGTAATGTACTGGGCGCTTTTGTTGTTATGAAGCTGCTGGAGCATCTGGTGCCGGTCATTCTGCCGGCGGTGTTCAGTCTCTATTTCGATTTCTTCGACGGACTCATTCAGGCATATGTATTCGTATTCCTCACGGGCTTGTTCATTAAGGAAGCCATCGAGGACTGACCCCGAAAAATAACATCAATCTAAATTAAAGGAGATTATTACTATGGGTACTCTTATGGCAATCGGCGCGGCTGTCGCGGTTCTTACCGGCATCGGTGCCGGCGTCGGCATTGGTATTGCTACCGGTAAAGCTACCGAAGCGGTAGCCCGTCAGCCGGAGGCAGACGGCAAGATCACCAAGCTCCTGCTGCTGGGCTGCGCCCTGGCCGAGGCGACCGCCATTTACGGCTTTGTAATTGCGCTTCTTATTCTGGTGCTGTAATAACGGAAATAGAGAAAGGAAGGCGAGAAAGATGCTGAGATTAGATATCAATCTCTTATTTACCGTCATCAACCTGCTGGTTCTCTATTTCTTTGCCAAAAAATTTCTGTTCGGCCGGGTCAATCAGATTCTGGAGGAGCGGAAAGCGCTGATAGAGAAGAAATTTGCCGATGCCAAGACCGCACAGGATACGGCAGACGGCATGAAGACGGAATATGAAGGTAAGCTGGCTGCCGCTGCAGGCGAGGGCAAGGAGATCATCGCGCGCGCCGAAAACGAGGCCAGGCTGCAAAGTGAAAAGATGCTGGCCGCCGCCGAGACTGAGCTGGAGCAGAAGCGCCGCCGCGCCGAGGAGACCATGGCCGTGGAGCGTGCCAATGCCCTGCGCGATATGAAGAGCGAGATCGCCACGCTGGTGATAGACGCCGCTGCCAAGGCGGTGGGCGACCGGAATACCGAGGAGCAGGATAAGCTGCTGTACGACCAGTTTATTGCGGAAGCAGGTGAAGCACATGGCGGTAAGACCCAGTGAGGATAAGCTGCAGGAGCTGCTGGGCACCCTGAAGACCGAAGGTGTGGAAACGCTGGATCGGCTGATGGACGCCTACGAGGAGCGCCGCGCCGAACGGGCGAACCGCCAGAAAGCAGTCCTGCGGTATGTTACCCCCCCGACTGCCGGGCAGTTGGAACAGATCCGCGACTTTTTACGGAAAAAATATAACGATCAGGAGCTGCCGCTGGAGCTGATCGAGGACCCCACCCTGCTGGGCGGCTTCTCCATCACCGTGGGCAGCGATGAATACGACTGGAGCATGAAGGGTCGTTTGACCCAGATGAAGAACCGTCTGCTGCACACCCCGCAGATGCTCTCCGATTCCGCCGAGGTCATCGACCTTTTGCGGACCGAGATCGATTCCGCCGCCTTTGACGGCAAGGAGCACGAGGTGGGCGAGATCGTCCGGGTGGGCGATGGCGTTGCCACCGTTTCCGGCATCCGTCATGCGGGATACGGCGAGATCGTCCAGTTTGAAAACGGCGTAAAGGGCATGGTGCAGGATATCCGCAATGAGGAAACCGGCGTCATCCTTTTGGGCAGCGAGCGTGAGCTTACCGCCGGCAGCCGTGTGGTCCGCACCGAGCGCCGGGCAGGCGTCCCGGTCGGCGAGGGCTTTTTGGGCCGTGTGGTGGATGCCATGGGCACCCCCATCGACGGCAAGGGCGAGGCAGAGGCGGCAGGGTATCTCCCCATCGAAAACGCCGCCCCCGGCATCAAGGACAGAAAATCCGTTTCGGTCCCGCTGGAAACCGGTATCCTGGCCATCGACAGCATGTTCCCCATCGGCCGCGGCCAGCGTGAGCTCATCATCGGCGACCGCCAGACCGGTAAAACCTCCATCGCCACCGATACCATCCTGAACCAGAAGGGCAAGGGCGTTATCTGCATCTACGTGGCCATCGGGCAGAAGGCCTCTACCGTGGCCAAGGTGGTCTCCACCCTGCAGGCGGGCGGCGCCATGGAATATTCCATCGTGGTTTCCGCCACCGCCAGCGACCCCGCCTCTCTGCAGTACATTGCCCCCTATGCCGGTACCGCCATGGCGGAATACTTCATGCATCAGGGAAGGGATGTCCTCATCATTTACGATGACCTTTCCAAGCACGCGGTGGCCTATCGTTCGCTGTCGCTCATTCTGGAGCGCAGCCCCGGCCGTGAGGCCTACCCCGGCGACGTATTCTACCTCCATTCCCGCCTGCTGGAGCGCAGCAGCCGCCTGACCCCCGAAATGGGCGGCGGCTCCATCACTGCGCTGCCCATCATCGAAACGCAGGCCGGCGATGTTTCCGCCTATATCCCCACCAACGTCATCTCCATCACCGATGGTCAGATTTATCTGGAGACCAACCTGTTCAATGCGGGTCAGCGCCCGGCCGTCAATGTCGGTCTGTCGGTTTCCCGTGTCGGCGGCGCCGCCCAGACCAAGGCCATGAAGAAGGCCAGCGGCTCCATCCGCATCGATCTGGCGCAGTACCGTGAAATGGAGGTCTTTACCCAGTTCAGCAGCGACCTGGACGACACCACCCGTGAGCAGCTCACCTACGGTAAGGGGCTTATGGAGGTGCTAAAGCAGCCGCTGCTCCGCCCGCTTTCGATGGCGGAGCAGGTCATCACGCTGGTGGTGGCCACCGCCAAGGGCTTTATCGATATCCCGCTGACCGAGGTAAAGAGATACCAGATGGCGCTTTTGGAGGATATCCGGGAGCACCACGGCGAGATCATCACCGAGCTGGAGGAAACCAAAGCGCTCACCGATGAGCTGCGGCAGGCTGTTTTGACGGCGGCCGAAGAGTACAAGGGCAGGTGACGGTATGGCAAGTGCAAGAGATATCCAAAGCCGCATCAAAAGCGTGCAGGATACCATGAAGATCACCAATGCCATGTACCTCATCTCCTCCACCAAGGTCAAAAAGGCACGGCGCGCCCTCAATGATGCGCTGCCCCACTTCATGCAGTCGGAGCAGCTCATCGGGGAGATCCTGCGGGATCTGCCGGAGCTGGAGGACCGCTTTTTCGGCACCGGGGAGCCGATCCTCGGCGGCAAAAAGGGTTTTCTGGTCATCAGCGGCGATAAGGGACTGGCCGGCGCCTACAACCACAATATCGTCAAATTTGCCGAAGGCATCCTGCAAAAGGAAACCGACCCCGACGTTTATGTGGTGGGTCAGCTGGGGGCGCTGGCGCTGCAAAAGGCGGGCTATCCCGTCAACCGGCGGTTCACCGGGGCGGCGCAGCAGCCCAGCGTATCACGCAGCCGCCGCATGGCGGCCACCCTGTGCCAGCAGTTTGCCGATGGCGAATTGAGCGAGGTTTATATCATCTACACCCGCATGGAGGAGCATGGCGAGGAAGCCACCCCCGTGCTGCAAAAGCTGCTGCCCCTCTCGGCGGAGGCTTTCCGGCCCGGAGAGGATAAGCCCCAAAAGCCGCAGCAGGTGAACTACCTGCCGGATGCCGGGGCGGTGCTGGGCTCCATTGCGCCCAACTATGTCACCGGGTATCTGTTCGGCGCACTGGTGGAGGCCTATTGCAGCGAGGAAAACGCCAGAATGCTGGCAATGAAATCCGCAACGGATAGTGCCGCCGAAATGCTGCGGGAGCTTTCCGTTATCTACAATAGTGTGCGGCAGGCCGCCATCACCCAGCAGATCGTTGAGGTGGCGGGCGGCGCCAAAGCACAGAAAAGGAAGAGAACATCATGATGAAAGGGTATATTACAGAGGTGCAGGGGCCAGTCGTGGACGTTCTGTTCCCGGAAGGCCGTCTGCCCTTCATCAAAGATGCGCTGACGGTGCAGAACGGCGAGCAGAAGTGCGTCATGGAGGTCGCCCAGCATATGGGCGGCAATGTGGTGCGCTGCATCATGCTTTCCCCCAGTGAGGGTCTTTGCCGGGAGATGGAGGTCATCGCCGAGGGCGGCGGCATCCGGGTACCGGTGGGCGACCGCACGCTGGGCCGGCTCTTTAATGTCACCGGCGACGTCATCGATGACGGCGACCCGCTGCCGGAGGGTGAAAAGTGGTGCATCCACCGTGACCCGCCCGGCTTTGCCGACCAAAGCCCCGTCGTGGAGATTTTGGAGACCGGCATCAAGGTCATCGACCTGCTGGCCCCCTATGCCAAGGGCGGTAAGATCGGTCTGTTCGGCGGCGCAGGCGTCGGCAAAACGGTACTCATCCAGGAGCTGATCACCAACGTAGCCACCGAGCACGGCGGCTATTCCATCTTTACCGGCGTCGGCGAGCGTTCCCGTGAGGGCAACGACCTGTGGACCGAAATGGGCGAAAGCGGCGTTCTGCAAAAGACGGCGCTGGTATTCGGCCAGATGAACGAGCCCCCCGGGGCCCGTATGCGGGTCGGTCTTACCGGCCTTACCATGGCGGAATATTTCCGGGATGTGGAGCATCAGGACGTGCTGCTCTTCATCGATAACATTTTCCGTTTTGTGCAGGCCGGCAGCGAGGTTTCCGCCCTGCTGGGACGGATGCCCTCCGCAGTAGGCTACCAGCCCACCCTTGCCACCGAGCTGGGTGAGCTGCAGGAGCGCATCGCCTCCACCCATGACGGGTCCATCACATCGGTGCAGGCGGTATATGTCCCCGCCGACGACCTGACCGACCCCGCCCCCGCCACCACCTTCGCCCATCTGGACGCTACCACCGTGCTGTCCCGTAAGATCGTGGAGCAGGGCATTTACCCGGCGGTAGACCCGCTGGAGTCCACCTCCCGTATTTTGGAGGCGGATATCGTGGGGCAGGAGCACTACGAAACGGCAAGAGCCGTGCAGAAGATTTTGCAGAAGTACAAGGAACTGCAGGATATCATCGCCATTCTGGGCATGGAGGAGCTTTCCGACGAGGATAAGGTGACCATCTACCGCGCCAGAAAGATCCAGAAGTTCCTTTCCCAGCCCTTCCACGTGGCGGAAAACTTCACCGGCGTGCCGGGCAAGTATGTCCCCGTCCGGGATACCATCCGTTCCTTCAAGGCCATCATCAACGGCGAAATGGACGAATACCCCGAGTGGGCGTTCTTCAATGTCGGCACCATCGAGGATGTCATTGAGAAGGCCAAAAACGGCGTATAACGGCAGGAAAGGAGACCCGTCCGAATGGAATGCTTTACTTTGAAGGTCATTGGGTTTTCCAAGGTGTTTTACGAAGGCGAGGCAAGCCAGGTGCAGCTGCCCATCCAGGATGGTTCCATGGGCATACTGGCGCACCACGAGGCAGCGGTCATCGGCATAGTGCCGGGGACGCTGCGGCTGCAAAAGCCGGATGGCGAATGGGAAACCGCCGTGGTGGATGCGGGCTTTGCCCGGGTGGGTGAAAATACCGTATCGGTCATGGTGGAGGACGTGCTGCGCCCCGATGAGATCGATGAGGAGCGTGAGCGCCGGGCGCTGGCCGAGGCGCAGGAGGAGCTGCGCCAGAAGCACAGCGTGCTGGAATGTCAGAACGCCGAAATGACCATCCTGCGAAGCCTTGCCCGCCTGCACGCCAAGGAACTCTTTTTATCCTGACCCAAGCTGAAAAACCAAGGGGCTGCCTGCCGAAAAAGCGGGCGGCCCCCTATCCTGTCGGGGCTTTGCAGCACCCCGGCCATCCGGCGGCGGAGCCGCCCCCGGCCCCACCGGGGCCGGGGGCCCCGCGCCCTCCGGGCGCGGGAGCGGGGCTTCGCCCCGCGGCTTCGCCCCGCGGCTCCGCCGCCGTACCCCGCCCCCTGCTAAAACCAGAAAAGGAGAACCCGGTATGACCATCTTCCGCTGTCCCAACTGCGGCCAATCGCTCACCCGCGAACCGCACCGGCTGGTCTGCCCGGCCGGCCACAGCTTCGACCTGGCCAAAAGCGGCTATGTCAACCTGCTGTTAAGCCACGGGGCCGGCCCAAAGCACCACGGCGACGATAAACGCATGGTAAAAGCCCGCAGCACCTTCCTGCAAAAGGGCCACTACGCCCCCATGCGGCAGGAGCTGCTCCGGCAGGGGCTGGCCGCCGCAAGCGAAAATATGGTGGTGCTGGATGCCGGCTGCGGCGAAGGCTACTACACCGCCGCCCTGGCCGAGCTGCTGCGGCAGCAGGGCCTTTGCCCCCATGTCGCAGGCATCGATATCTCCAAGGAGGCGCTGCAGGAGGCCGCCAAGCGCGACCGCCAAAGCGAATATGCCGTTGCCAGCTGTTTCCATCTCCCGGTGGGCGACGGCAGCATTGACCTGCTGCTTTCGGTCTTTGCCCCCTACTGCGGCGAGGAATTCTTGCGGGTGCTGCGCCCGGGCGGCAGCTTCCTCATGGTCATCCCGCTGGAAAACCACCTCTATGGCCTGAAGCAGGCCATCTACGAAAAGCCCTACCGCAACGAGGTGAAGCCCTACGACCTGCCGGGCTTTCGGCTGGAGGAGTGCCGGGAGCTGCGGTACCAAATCACGCTGCACGGGCAGGAGGAGATCGAGAGCCTGTTCATGATGACCCCCTACTACTACAAAACCGGGGCGGCCGACCGGCAAAAGCTGCTCACCAAAACCACACTCACCACCCCTGCCGAGTTTGCCGTGCTGCGATACAAAAAGATATAATAGAATAGAATAATACTATCTGTATTAGAAATAAGCACTGCTTATGGCAAAATACAGAACCATAAGCAGCACTGATGGATTTGCGTTCATTTTTGCGAAAAACCATCCCCAAAATCCGCAAAACCGAGCAAAAAACATTCCCGAGGAGCGACCCCGCCCCCCGGGAATATTTTTATCAAGGAGATAAAAGAGAAAGCTTTACGATAGACAAAATCGCCATAATATGGCAAAGGCAAAGAAACGAGTGAGGAAATTATCGATCACCCAAACTCCCGCTTTATGGCATTTACGGGTGAAGATGCAGGGACTTTTCGTGTCGTTTTTCAGGGCTTTTTTTGCCCGATGATAGGGGAGAGTAGCCGCGAATTCTCCCCCCGCCGGGGGCTTTTTTGCCCCCCCATTTGCGGCTTTTTTGTGTCATTTTTGGAGGGATTTTTAGCCCGCCGGTAGCGGAGAGTAAGCGCAAATTCTCCCCCGCCGGGGCCTTTTTTGTCCTCGCATTTGCGGTTTTTTTGTGTCATTCTTGGAGGGATTTTTTGCCCGATGATAGGGGAGAGTAGCCGCGAATTCTCCCCCGCCGGGGGCTTTTTTGCCCCCGCATTTGGGGGCTTTTTGCGTCATTTTTTAGGTTTTTTATACCTAAAAAACATGAGAAAGGTCTGCGGATCGAGCAAGGAAAAAATAGCAGATTTCGAAGACTGGCTTCAATCCGCCCCGGAAAAGCAGGAAAAGTGAATGGTTTTACCCCCCAAGGTAGGCCTTTTGCACACGGTCGCTGGCCATCAGCTCGGCGCCGGTGCCGGAGAGAACGATGCGGCCGGTTTCCAGTACATAGGCACGGTCGGCAACCTCCAGCGCGGCCTGCGCATTCTGCTCCACCAGCAGGATGGTAGTGCCCGCAGCGTGCAGCTCCCGGATGATCCCGAAGATCTGCTCCACCAGAATGGGCGCCAGCCCCATGGAAGGCTCATCCAGCATCAGCAGCTTGGGGTGGCTCATCAGGGCGCGGCCCATGGCCAGCATCTGCTGCTCGCCGCCGGAAAGGGTGCCTGCGATCTGCTTGCGGCGCTCCTGAAGGCGGGGAAACCGCTGATAAACGCTTTCCAGGTCCGCTTCGATGCCGGAAAGAGGCTGCGAAAACGCCCCCATTTCCAGGTTTTCCTGCACCGTCATCTGTAAAAAGACATGCCGACCCTCCGGGACCTGCGCCAGACCCATGCCTACCAGTTTATGGGCGGGAACCCCGTGCAGATCCTTGCCGTGGAAAACGACCGAGCCGGAACGGGGGTGCAAAAGCCCCGAAACGGTATTCAAAACGGTGGATTTTCCGGCGCCGTTCGCCCCGATCAGGGTAACGACCTCGCCCTCGTGCACCTCGAAGGAAACGCCCTTGACGGCGTGGATGCTGCCGTAGTAGACGTGAAGATCACTGACTTTCAGCATTTCTGCCATGGTTACGCCTCCTTTTTGCGGCCGGGAACGGCCTTAATAACGGTGGAATGAAGTTCGGCGCCCCCGACGGCGGGAAGATGGCCGCAGCAGGCGGAAAACCCGCTTGATTTCAGCATTTCTGCCATGGTTACGCCTCCTTTTTGCGGCCGAGATAGGCCTCGATGACCTTGGGATCGGACTGGATATCCTCCGGGGAGCCCTTGGCGATGATGCGCCCGAAGGATAGCACCGCAATGCCCTCGCAGATGTTCATGACAAGGCTCATATCGTGCTCGATGAGCAGCACGGCGATTTTGAAGGTATCCCGGATGGTGCGGATATTTTCCATCAGCTCCGCCGTTTCCGAGGGGTTCATGCCCGCCGCCGGTTCATCCAGCAGCAGCAGGCAGGGGTTGGTGGCCAGCGCCCGCAAAATCTCCAGCCGCCGCTGCGCCCCGTAGGGCAGGCTGCCCGCCTTGGCATCGGCAAACTGTTCCATGTGGAAGAAGGACAAAAGCTCCATGGCACGCTCGTGCGCAATGCGCTCGCCCTTCCAGAAGGAGGGCAGACGGAAGATGCCCTCGGCCATGTTGTACTTGATTTGGTTATTCATGGCGACGGTGATATTCTCCTCCACCGTCAGGTCGGTGAACAGCCGGATATTCTGAAAGGTGCGGGCGATGCCGGCCCGGTTGACCTGCGTGGTGGTCATGCCGTGGATATCCTTGCCGTCCAGCAGGATGGTGCCGTGGGTGGGCTGATAGACCTTGGTGAGCAGATTGAAGATGGTGGTTTTGCCGGCGCCGTTGGGCCCGATGAGCCCCGCGATTTCGGTGCGGCCGATGGTGATATCGAAGTTATCCACCGCCTTGAGCCCGCCGAAGGTCACGCCGAGATCGATGCATTCCAGAATGGGGCTGACGTGGGCGTCACGCTCCGGGAGGAGGGCAACGCTGCGGTTGACCGGAACGAGCTTGGTCTTTTGATGGGTCTTGACAGACATTTACGCTTCCTCCTTTTGCAGGGATGGGGTTTTCTTTTTTGCCGCACGGCGCAGCAGCGCAGCCGGGGAGATGCGGCGGAGAAAATCCTTCATGGTGGGGTTATTGGTGGCCAGCATGACGATGATGAGCACGATGGCATACAGGAGCATCCGGTAGTCGGCAAATTCCCTCATGGCCTCCGGCAGGGCGGTAAGCACGATGGCGGCGATGATGGAGCCGGGGATGCTGCCCATGCCGCCCAGCACCACGATAACAAGGATCTCGATGGACATATTGTAATCGAAGGAGGCGGCCTTGACATTGGCGAAGAAGTGGCCGTACAGCGTGCCCGCCGCCCCCGCAAAGAAGGCGGCAATGGTAAAGACGGTCAGCTTGTAGCGGGTGACATCGATACCGACCGACTCCGCAGCGATGCGGTTATCCCGGATGGCCATAATGGCCCGCCCCTGCTTGGAGCGCTTGAGGTTCATCATGACCAGAACGGTGAGCAGCACCAGCACGATGGCATAGGGCAGCAGCTTTTTGGCATTGGAATAGATGGGGTTGGTATTGAGCCCCAGGGCGCCGCCGGTGAATTTCAGGTTGGTGATGATGTTTTTGATGATCTCGCCGCAGGCAAGGGTGACGATGGCTAAATAGTCGCCCTTGAGCCGCAGGGCAGGCAGCCCCACCGCAAGCCCGAACAGCGCCGCGACCAGGCCGCCCGCCAGCATGGAAAGGGGCAGACGCACCGGCGTGGGAAGGATATCCACCAGCGCAATGGACAAAAGACACCCGGAGAACAGCCCCACCGACATGAACCCGGCGTGGCCGAGGGACAATTCCCCCAAAAGGCCGACGACGAGATTGAGCGAGACCGCCAGCACGATGTAGACCGAGATGGGGATGAGCATATTGGAGAACTGGCGGGTAAGGCTGCCGCCGTACAGCAGATAGGCGACCACGGCATAGACCGCCGCGACCAGCAGGAAGGTCAGAAGATCGCCGGAAAATTTACTTTTTTTCTGTTTCATCTTCTTACACCTTCTCATTCATTTTTTTGCCCAGAAGTCCGGTGGGCTTGACGACCAGTACCACCACAAGGACGCCGAAAACGATGGCATCGGCCCAAAGGGTGGAGATGTAGGTTTTGGAGAGCTGCTCGATGAGCCCCAGGAGGATGCCGCCCAGCATGGCGCCGGGCACCGAGCCGATCCCGCCGAAAACGGCGGCGGTAAAGGCCTTGATGCCGGGCATGGCGCCGGTGGTGGGTTTGATGTAGACGTAGGACATCCCGTAGAAGATGCTGGCGACGGCCGCCAGCGCCGACCCGATGGCAAAGGTGAGGGCGATGGTGCGGTTGACGCTGATGCCCATAAGGGAAGCAGCGGCTTTATCCTCGCTGACGGCACGCATGGCCTTGCCCAGCCGGGTGTGATTGATGAAGAAGGAAAGCACCACCATGATGAGCGCCGTGACCAGCAGGGTGAGGATGGTGATGCCATCGATGGTGACGCCGCCCACGCTGACCTGCCCCAGCCGGATGAGGGTGGGATAGGCCATTTGCTGGGAACCGAACAGCAGCAGTGCGAGGTTCTGCAAAAAGTAGCTGACGCCGATGGCGGTGATGAGCACGCTGAGCGGCGGCGCCTGACGCAGCGGCTTATAGGCCAGAAATTCGATGAGGACACCCAGCAGGGCGCAGAGCAGAATACTGAACAGCACGGCAAAAAGGGGCGGCAGGCCCATCTGCGCTACGGTGATGATGCCGGTATAGGCGCCGATCATGATGATATCGCCGTGGGCGAAGTTCAGCATTTTGGCGATGCCGTATACCATGGTATAACCCAGCGCGATCAGGGCGAAGATGCTGCCGAGGCTCAATCCGCTGATGATAGTCTGAATGAAGTGTGTCATGGTAAGCTCGATCCTTTGTGTGGGATTTGGGGGGAGGGTTAGCAAAGGGGGAGGGGGAGGGCCGCAGGCCCGGCGGGCGAAGCCCGCCGCCACGGACGAAGTCCGTGGGCCCCGGCGAAGCCGGGGCGGCCTGCGGCCCGGGCACCCCGGACCGGCAGAAGCCGGCGGGGGGCCGGGCCCTTATAAATGAGGAGGGGAGAGAAAAGCGAGGGTTAATCCTGGTGGTCGAAGAGGGTGCCTACGCCGTCATAGTAGAGGATGGCGCTGGCGGGCTTATTGGTGTTGCCGTCGCTGCCCCAGGTCATGGTGCCGGTCACGCCCTCAACGGTGAGGGAGGTCATGGCAGCGGCCAGAGCGTCACCGGAGGTGGAACCGGCCTTTTCTACGGCAGCCTTGATGACATAGACGGCATCATAGGCATCGGCAGCGAACTGGTCGGGGGTGGCGCCGTAGGCTTCCTTGTACTTCGCAACGAAGCTCTGTACATTCTCGGCGGGGTTATCGGCGGAGAAGGGGGTGAGCATCAGCACGTTATTGGCGATGGTGGGGTCCTGTGCGACCTTGCCGAGGATGCCGTCCAGACCATCGGCACCGAAGAAGTAAACGCCATCGGCGAACTTACCGCGGGCCTGGGTGAGGAAGGTAGAGGCTTCCTCCGCATAGAAGGGGATGAATACCAGCTTGACGCCGGAGGAGACCAGCGCATTGACCTGCGTGGAGAAATCGGTGCTGGTGGAGGCGGTGAAGGTCTGGGTCTCGGCGATGTTGATGCCCAGCTCGCCGCACTTGGCGACAAAGGCATTGTAAAGGCCGACCGAGTAGTCGTTATCGCTCTGGTACAGGATGCCGACGGTATCTACCATGTTGTTATCCTTGATGTACTGGGCGGCAGCGGCGCCCTGATAGGAATCGTAGAAGCAGATACGGAAGGCGCGGCTGTTGCCCTCGATGCACTTATCGGCGGAGCCGGAGGGGGTGAGCAGCATGACGTCGTCATCCCGGGCGGCGGCGACAACGGAGGCGTTTTCACCGGAGAGGACGCAGCCGAGAGAGACATTCATGCCCCAGTCCATCAGCTTGCCGTAGGCGTTGACAGCGCTTTCGCTATCGCCCTGGGAGTCCTGATAGCTCAATTCGACCTGCTTGCCGGCGATGCCGCCTGCTTCGTTGATCTCCTTGACAGCGAGCTCGGCGCCGTATTTTTCGGAGAGGCCGTAGTTGGCGTAGGGGCCGGTCATGGGGCCGATCCCACCGATTTTAACGGTGGTGGCTTCGGGGGAATCATTGCCGCCGTTGGCGGAGGGTTCGCTGCCGCAGGCAGCCATGGCCAGAACCATGAGAACGGCCATCATCATACTAAAAAGCTTTTTCATCTTGTTTTACTCCTTTACTTTTTACTGAATCTATACAAAAAAGCGGCCCTGCCGTTTGGCAGAACCGCTTGTTGTACCGAAAATGAAATGGGTAACAACTATTGCGAATTCATCCCCAAAACGACCGATATCATCGGGAGCATTACCAGCGCAGACAGTCGAATGGCGCCCAGCAGGCTAATAATGATAACAAAAATGGACGCCATAATCATGGCGCCCATAATGACGATAGCGGCAGATGCAGAGCAGGCAGAAGAAGCCTCGGCACAGGATGCAGAAGCGAAATTACGGTTACGGGCAGCAGCGGAAACCATCATCATGCCGGGACTCCTTTCCTCCGTCCTTGGGGCGGATCGATCTTTGATGGTGCAATTTTATCGCTTTAGCGTGATAATGTCAAGACTGAAATACTAACAAATGATCACAGGAAAATGAGAAAAATTTGCGACAAAAAGGAGAAAATTCACAAAGAGGGGCAAAAAGTTCGCTTGAGCCGGGGCGGGCAGGCGGGGCGGGGGGATGGCGGGGAAAGGGGGGCGCGCCGCAGCGGGGAGGGCTGCCCGGAGTGGAGCGGAGGGTCAGCACGAGTCAAGCGGAGGCTGCGCCCGCCGTAACGGTGGGTCAGCACGACTGGGGCGGGGGGCCGCTGCTATGGGCGCAAAAATGCCCCTCTTGACGAGTCAAGCGGGGCATGGGGATCACTGCGGGAAGGAATCCAGCCGGCGGAATATCTTTTTGAGGAACAACAGGGAGGAAACAAGGCAGGCGACCTCCGCGATGGGGAAGGCGAGCCAGACGTCCTCCAGCACGCCGGTGAGCGAAAAGAGATACGCCACCGGGATGAGGATGATCAGCTGACGCCCGAGCGAGACCAGCATACTGTAAATGCTTTTCCCGAGTGCCTGGAACACGCTGCTGGCCACGATGCTGATGGCGGCCAGCGGGAAGGTGAAGGAGGTGATGCGGAACGCCGGGATGCCGATGGCGATCATGGCGGCGGAGGCATCAAAGAGGGAGAGGAGCTGCGTGGGCAGGAAGAAGAACGCCGCCCAGCCCAGCAGCATGATGGTAACGGCGGTGATCATTGAGGTGCGGGTGGCCTGCCTGATGCGGCTGCGGTTCTGCGCGCCGTAATTGTAGGCGACAATGGGCACAACGGCGTTATTCAGACCGAAAATAGGCATGAATACAAAGCTGTTGAGCTTGAAAAGCGCACCGTAAACTGCCGCTGCGGTGGTGCTGAAAACCAGCAGGATCTGGTTCATGAGGTAGGTGGTGACCGAGCCGATGGCGGTCATGAGGATGGACGGAAAGCCGATGGCGTAAATTTCCCCGATGAGGGGGAGATCGAACCGCATTTTTTTAGGGTCGATGCGAATATCGGAATTGTGCTTTTGATTGAGGATGACGCCCAGCGCCGCCGCAACAAGCTGCCCGATGATGGTGGCGTAGGCGGCACCCCGCACGCCCATGGCGGGCAGTCCCAGCAGGCCGAAGATCAGGATGGGGTCAAGGATGATATTGAGGATGGCGCCGACCCCCTGGATATACATGGTGATGAGGGTCTGGCCAGTGCCCTGAAGCATCCGCTCGGCGGTGATTTCCACAAAGATGCCGACCGAACCGATGCAGACGATGGAGAGATACTGGGAGCCGTATTCCGCAATGATGGAGGAAATGCCCTTTTGCATCGAAAAGAACAGCCCGGTACCGAACAGCCCGAACAGCGCAAACGCAACGCCGCTGCAGATAGCCAGCAGCAGGCCGACATTGGCGACGGCCTCGGCGCCCTCGCGGTTTTTTTCGCCCAGACGGCGGGAAAGCAGGGCGTTCATGCCCACGCCGGTTCCGGTGGCAAAGGCGATCATGAGGTTCTGGATGGGGAACACCAGCGAAACGGCGGTGAAGGCGTCCTCGCTGATGCGGGAGACAAAGATGCTGTCAACGATATTATAAAGCGCCTGAATGAGCATGGAGATGATGAGCGGCAGCGCCATATTGAAGATGAGCTTTTTGACCGGCATCGTACCCATTTTGTTTTCCTGCGGGATGGATTGGGCGGGCATAGGAACCTCCGATAAAGTATTTTTGCACAAAAAAGACAACTGAAGAATAGTATACTCTCACAAGGGAGGAATGTCAATGTAGGGGGAGGAAGAAAGAACTGCGGCGAAAAAGCCCCCTGCCCGAAATGGGTAGGGGGAGCTTTTTTGCGGGGTTACAGGGTGACGAGGTGGCGCAGCACCTCCACCATTTTTTCCATGGCGGGGATGGGGATGAATTCGTGGATGGAGTGGAAATTGAGGCCGCCGGTGGAGAGGTTGGGGCAGGGCAGCCCCTCGTAGGAGAGGCGGGCGCCGTCGGTGCCGCCGCGGATGGCGACGATCTGCGGGGTGACGCCGGCCTTTTGCATGGCGGCTTCGGCATTGCGGATGAGGTGCATATGGCCGGTGAGCTTTTCCTTCATATTATAGTAGCTGTCGGTCATTTGCAGGGTGAAGGTGCCGGGGCCGTATTTTTGGTTCATGTATTCGGCGGTCTGCGCCATCAGCGTTTTGCGTGCCTCGAACTTTTCCCGGTCGTGGTCCCGGATGATATAGGAGGCCTCGGCGGAGGACTCATCGCCCGACATTTCACACAGGTGGAAAAATCCCTCGTAGCCCTCGGTATGGGCGGGGGTTTCGGCGGCGGGCAGCAGCCCGATGAACTCGGCCAGCAGCAGGGCGGCGTTTTTCATCTTATTTTTGGCGCTGCCGGGGTGGATATTGAGCCCGTGGACGGTGACGGTCGCCGAAGCGGCATTGAAGTTTTCGTATTCGATCTCGCCCAGCTCGCCGCCATCAACGGTATAGGCCTCCTTTGCGGGGAAGCGTTCCACACGGAAACGATCGGTACCCCGGCCGATCTCCTCATCGGGGGTGAAGCAGACGGCGATGGGGCGGTGCTTGATTTCCGGGTGGGCGATGAGCATTTCGCACAGGGTGACGATCTCCGCAACGCCGGCCTTGTCATCGGCGCCCAGCAGGGTGGTGCCGTCGGTGACGATGAGCTGCTGCCCGATGTAATCCGCCAAAAAGGGGTAATCGACGGGGGAGAGGGCGGAGGCACCCAGCTCCAACACGCCGCCGGTGTAGGTGACGATGCGGGGCTTGATGTGGTCGCCGGGGACGGCGGGGCTGGTATCCATGTGGGCGATAAGCCCGAGGGCTTCGCCTTCGCCGGGGAGATAGCCGTACACATAGCCGTCGGCATCCTGCTCGACATCGGTAAGGCCGATGGCCTTTAATTCCTTTGCAAGGGCGGCGCCCAGCGCCAGCTGGCCCGGGGTGGAGGGGCAGCTTTCGCTTTTTTCATCGCTGTTGGTGCCAAAGCTGACATACTGAAGAAAACGATCGGTGACATTCATGGCGGATGGCCTCCTTAAAATTATTTCAAAAATCCGTTGACGATCTCATGTTCGGCCTCCTCGGCGGTCAGCCCCAGCGTCATGAGCTTGATGAGCTGCTCCCCGGCGATCTTGCCGATGGCGGCTTCGTGGATGAGGGCGGCATCGACGTGGGTGGCGACAAGCGCCGGGGTGGCGATGACGCAGGCCCGATCCATGATGATGGCGTCACATTCGCTGTGGCCGGCGCAGGCATTGTTGCCGTTGATGTGGCTGTAGAATTCCTGCTTACTTTCATCACGGGCGACGCTGCGGCTGACAACATCAGTGCTGCAGTTTTCGCCGTCGAGGTCGATGGTAAAATCGGTGACGGCGTGCTGATCGCCGGTGGTCATGATCTTTTCACGGACGGTGAGGGTGGCATGGGCGGCCAGCGTGCCGCTTGTTTTGCGGATGGTATCATCAATGCCGGAGATCTGGGTGGTCTCCATCTCCATGGCGGCGCCCTCCGCCAGATGCACGATGGTGGTGGGGTTCATCACCCGCTTGCCGCGCCCCTCGCCCTCGCCGTAGTGCTTTTCCACATAGCGCAGGCGGGCGTTTTTGCCCACATGGAAGGTATGGATGCCGTCGTGGGAGGTCTCCTCCGCACCGGCGCAGTGGATGCCGCACCCGGCGATGATGACGACATCGGCATTTTCCCCGATGTAAAAATCATTGTAGACAAGGTCCTTGAGCCCCGTTTGGCTGACGACCACCGGGATGTGGACGCTTTCATTTTTGGTGCCGGGGGCGATGATGATATCGATGCCGGGGCGGTCGGTCTTGGTGACGATATCGATATTGGCGGTGGTATGGCGGCCTGCCGCAGCGCCGTTGGCGCGGATATTATAGGCGCCGACGGGCAGGCTGTCGAGGTCGGCGATCTCCTTCAGCAGTCTTTTTTGGATGTCATCGATCATTGGGGCGCACCTCCTTTACGGTATCGGAAAGCATGCTGCAAACCGGCGGGGCGGTATCGATATTGCGCAGCAGGCGGGGCAGGACCTCCGCACGGGGGCCGCATTCCGTCAGCCGACCGTCCTTCAGGAGGACGATGGTATCGGCGATATTGAGGATGCGCTCCTGGTGGCTGATGATGAGGATGCTGCCCCGGGTCTTTTCGTACATCTTTTCAAAGACCCGGATGAGGTTCTGGAAGCTCCACAGGTCGATGCCGGCCTCGGGCTCATCAAAGACCGAAAGGGCGGTGCCCCGTGCTAAAATCATGGCGATCTCGATGCGCTTTAATTCCCCGCCGGAAAGACTGGCGTCCAGCTCCCGGTCGATGTAATCCCGCGCACAGAGTCCGACCTCGCTGAGGTAGGCGCAGACCTCGGCGATGTTGGCGTTTTTGCCGGCGGCCAGGTTCATCAGGTCGCCGACCCGCAGCCCCTTAAAGCGCACCGGCTGCTGAAAGGCGTAGCTGATGCCCCGGCGGGCACGCTCGGTGACGGAAAGGCCGGTGATGTCCTCGCCGTCCAGCAGCAGGCGGCCTGCGGTGGGGGTGTAAATGCCGGCGATGATTTTGGCCAGAGTGGACTTGCCGCCGCCGTTCGGCCCGGTGATGGCGACAAAACGGTCGGCGATGGTCAGGTTGATATCGTGCAGAATTTCACGGTTTTCTTCGGTTTCGTAGCTGATGTGCTGTAATTCAAGCATGGCGCACTCCTTAATAAGACTTTACGGGTATAGTTTACACGCTTTGGCGGCAAAGTGCAAGCGGGAGATGGGGGCAGGAAGGGGGCAATCTGCACAAGAATAAAGTTAGCATAGACTAACTAAATGGGCAGGACTGACGAAAATGCGAAAACGGCGGAATTTGCGGGGGAAAATGCATTGACAACGGGGTGGAAGATGACTATGATAGGCGTAGTTAGCAGGGACTAACTGCGAATAAATCAACCGGGCGGCACCCGGCAGAGAAACGGAGGAGCGCATGATGCCTTTGAGTTTGGCCGAGGTAGGCGAGGAAAATATCATCAAGCGGATCGGCGGGAGCCCGGAAGTGAAGCGGCACCTGGAGAACCTGGGGTTTGTGGCCGGCGGCGGGGTGACGGTGGTCAGCACGCTGGGCGGCAATGTGATCGTCAATGTGAAGGACACCCGGGTGGCCATCAGTAAGGAGATGGCGGTAAAGATAATGGTATAACGGCAGCGCCCCAGTGAGGCTGCCCGATGAGCCCGGCGGGTCGCAGACCCGGTGGGGGAAGGCGGGTGCACCGCAGTGGCGAGGGCTGCCCGGAGTGAAACGACGGGTCAGCACGAGTTAAGCGGAGGGGTGCCCGCCGTGGCGGAGGAGCAGGGGCCATTTTTTACAGAAAGAAAGCAAAACAGACCAATAAGAAGGAGGGTTCGAGGATGAAAAATCTGAAAGAGGCAAAGATCGGTGAGACGGTCCGGGTGGTCAAAATCCATGGAGAAGGCGCCATCAAGCGGCGCATAATGGATATGGGGCTCACCAAGGGTGTGGAGGTGTATATCCGCAAGGTGGCGCCGCTGGGCGACCCCATTGAGGTGACGGTGCGCGGGTATGAGCTTTCCCTGCGGAAGGCGGACGCCGGACAGATAGAGGTGGAATGATCCCGGCGGGGCGGCCCCCGCATTTTTAACGGCATACGGTTAGTGAATGCTAACCAAAAGACAGAAAGAGAGGCGAGAACGCATGAATATCAGAATAGCACTGGCCGGCAACCCCAATAGCGGAAAAACGACGCTTTTTAACGCATTGACCGGCTCCAACCAGTTTGTGGGCAACTGGCCCGGCGTAACGGTGGAAAAGAAAGAAGGCCGGCTGAAAAAGCACGAGGGCGTGACCATCACCGACCTGCCCGGCATCTATTCCCTTTCTCCTTATACTTTGGAGGAGGTGGTGGCCCGGAACTACCTGCTGGGTGAGCGCCCCGATGCCATCCTCAATATCGTGGACGGCACCAACCTGGAGCGCAACCTGTACCTCACCACCCAGCTGACCGAACTGGGGATCCCGGTGGTGGTGGCTATCAATATGATGGACATCGTGAAAAAGAACGGTGATAAGATCAACGTGGAGGAGCTTTCCCGGCAGCTGGGCTGCAGGGTGGTGGAGATCTCCGCGCTGAAGGGAACCGGCATTATGGCCGCCGCAGAGGCTGCCGTGGATGCCGCCCGCAACGGCAAAACCGTCCCGCAGCACACCTTCTCCGGCAGCGTGGAGCACGCACTGGCGCATATCGAGGAGGCGGCCGTGCATGATATGCCGGAGGAGCAGCAGCGGTGGTACGCCATCAAGATTTTTGAACGGGACGATAAGGTGCTGGCGGCGCTCAATATCGATAAGGGCGTGCTGGAGCACATTGAAAATGATATCAAGGCGGTGGAGGCCGAGCTGGACGACGATGCCGAGTCTATCATCACCAACGAGAGATATATCTACATCGGCGAGGTCATCAAGGCGTGCTACAAGAAAAAGAACCACGGCGGCCTTTCCACCTCCGACCGCATCGACCGCATAGTGACCAACCGGTGGCTGGGACTGCCCATCTTTGCCGCGGTGATGTTTATCGTTTACTGGGTGGCCATGGTGGGCGTGGGCGCCCCCGCGACCGACTGGGCCAATGACGGGCTGTTCGGCGATGGCTGGCACCTGCTGGGCATCGACGGCGGATACGGGAAGCTGGCCGAGGAATACGGCGATGCTTCGCTGATCGTGGACGGCTATGATGCCTACATCGAAGAAAATGGCTCTCTGGCCGCAGATGGCACCTTTACCTATGAGGTGGAAAACGAGGAAACGCTGGCGATCACCACCAAAAAGGCGACCATGGTAGACTACGAAAAGGCCAAGGCGACCATCGAGAGGATCGGGGAGGAGCCCGACCCCGCCGACTACGGCATATGGGTGCCCGGTGTCCCCGTGCTGGTGGGGAACGCCCTGGAGCGGGCCGGTACCGCCGACTGGCTCTCCGGCTTGATTTTGGACGGCATAGTGGCGGGCGTCGGTGCGGTGCTGGGCTTTGTTCCGCAGATGCTGGTGCTGTTCCTGATGCTGGCATTTTTGGAGGCCTGCGGCTATATGGCACGCATCGCCTTTGTACTGGACCGTATCTTCCGCAAGTTCGGGCTTTCCGGTAAATCCTTTATCCCCATGCTGATCGGCACCGGCTGCGGCATCCCCGGCATTATGGCCTCCCGTACCATCGAGAATGAGCGTGACCGTCGCATGACCATCATGACCACCACCTTTATCCCCTGCGGCGCCAAGGTTCCCTTCATCGGCATGATCGCCGGCGCTCTGTTTGACGGCAGCGCCTGGGTTTCCACCTCCGCTTACTTCATCGGCATGGCTGCCATCATCATTTCCGGCATCATGCTGAAAAAGACCCGGATGTTTGCGGGCGACCCCGCCCCCTTTGTGATGGAGCTGCCCGCCTACCACTGGCCCACCGTGGGGAATGTCCTGCGTTCCATGTGGGAGCGCGGCTGGTCCTTCATCAAAAAGGCCGGTACCATCATCCTGCTTTCCACCATCTTTGTATGGTTCACCTCCCGCTTCGGCTGGGTGGACGGGCAGTTCGCCATGCTGGAGGAGGATCAGATCAGCCTTTCCATTCTGGCAAGGATCGGCGGCGCCATCGCCTGGATCTTTGCGCCCCTCGGCTGGGGCAACTGGCAGGCGACCGTTGCCTCCATCACCGGGCTGGTTGCGAAGGAGAACATCGTCGGGACGCTGGGCGTACTGTACAGCGGTGGCAGCGGGACGGTTTATCAGGCGCTGGCGGCAGCCTTTACCGGCATTACCGGGTACAGCTTTTTGGTATTCAACCTGCTGTGCGCCCCCTGCTTTGCGGCCATCGGCGCCATCAAGCGTGAGATGAACAGCCCCAAGTGGACCTGGTTCGCCATCGGTTATCAATGCGGGTTTGCCTATGCGGTCGCACTGATGATCAATCAGTTCGGCGGCCTGTTCACCGGCAATGCCAATATCATCGGTGTGATCGCTGCGGTCATCGTACTCGCTGCTATCATCTACATGCTGGTACGCCCCTATAAGGAGGCCACCCGGCTGACCGAACGGGTCGCCGTGCGGTAACAAATCATAAAACAGGAAGGAGAACGACCGATGATGACATGGATCATGGAGAATTTGGGGACGGTGCTGGTTTCCGCCGGGCTGCTCCTCATAGTGGCACTGGTGATCGTGAAGCTGATAAGGGACAGGAAAAAGGGCAAAACGGCCTGCGGCTGCGGCTGTGCCCACTGTGCCATGGCGGGCTCCTGCCACAAAGAATAACCGGAAAGAGGGACGCTGCGGCGCTCCCTCTTTTCTTTTGGCGGCGGGTGTGGCATAATAGGGGAAATGAAAGGGGGGAACGGGATGGAAAAGGTGAATTTCCAACAGGAGACCGAACGGGCGATTGCACGGCTGTGCGGGGAGGGCCGCCCCCCGCTGCTGCTGCACGCCTGCTGCGCCCCCTGCTCCAGCTATGTGCTGGAGTACCTGACCCGGTATTTTACCATTACGCTGTTTTTCTCCAATCCCAATATCACCGACCCGGCGGAATACCAAAAGCGGCTGGCGGAGCTGCGCCGGCTGTGTGCCGAGGCGCCCTTTTGCGGGGATGTGACGGTGGTGCAGGACGATATTTCCCCGGAGGAATTCCTGCGGGCGGCGGCCGGGCTGGAGGACGCCCCCGAGGGGGGCAGCCGCTGTGAGCGCTGCTTCCGGCTGCGGCTGGGGCGGACGGCGGCCTATGCCCGGGCAAACGGGTTTTTGCACTTTGCCACCACGCTGACGGTAAGCCCGCACAAAAACGCCCCGCTGCTCAATGCCATCGGGGCGGAGACGGCGGCGCAGTACGGGGTGGAATATCTGCCCTCCGACTTTAAGAAAAAGGGCGGGTATCAGCGGTCGATCGCACTTTCAAAAGAATACGGCCTGTACCGCCAGCCCTACTGCGGGTGTGAATTTTCCCGCAGGCAGGCCGAACGGGAGGGACGCTGACGGCAGGGCGCCCCGCAGCGGGAAAGGGTTGCCCGGAGCGAAGCGCAGGGCGACCCTGAAAAGCGGATGGGGCGCCCGGGATTCGGGGCGCGGCATGGGCGGCACAGAAAAAAGACGGGCAGGAAGCGTTGGCCTCCTGCCCGAATTTTTATGCGGTTTTCGGGGATCAGCCCTCAACGACCATCTCGAAGATCAGGGCGTTGGTGCCGGTGGAATTGAGCAGAGTGACCATGATGGGGCCGTTCTCACCCTCGGCAAAGACAGCAGCATAGGTCACGCCGCCGACCTCGATCTTAACGGTGGTTTCGTTAGCGGCGGAATAGGTGCCGGTGGTAGCGGTATCGGCGCCCTCATACAGGGTGACGGTGGACTCATCATTGAAGTAGAACATATAGTAGTCGTCCAGCTGGCTCAAGGTAGCAGCGACCTGATCCTCGGTCATCATTTTGCCATCAACGCAGCCGCCGATAAAGGACCAGGAAGTGTCGACGAGTTCGGGAGTGGCATCCATAAAGGTGAACATGGTCAGGACGCTCTGGGGCTCATCGCCGCCTTCGGGGGTCTCCACGGGGGGGAGATCGGGATCGGGGGTGGGGGCGGGCTCATCGCCGCAGGCGGCCAGCGCCAGCATCATTACAGCAGCCAACAGGATAGCAAGCAGTTTCTTGTTCATGGTTTGGTTCCTCCAAAAAAATTTTTCTTTTATATAAACCGCGGAGTGCGGTCTATAACGGTGTCAGTCGTACAGCAGGGTGGAAATCTCGCCGCCATCGCACAGGAAGAATACCGGCTCGGTGTAGGCGTAGTGGTCCATGGCATCCCGCATTTCAAATACCATGCCGTAGCGGCCGTTGGGCAGCGGGATCTCATAGAAGGAGGTCTGCGCGGTGACGGTGAATTCCTCCGCAGTGTAGGCCTCGGTGCCGTCATCGCCGGAAATGGTGGAGAAGTACCACACGGTGGTCACCACATCTCCCGGCTGCAGCAGGCGCAGCTCCTTATCGGACATGCCAGACTCCCCGATGCCGGGGCGGGCACCGAGGATGCTCCATTCCTCGGTGTTGAAATCATAGGCGACCTGCAGGTTGTAGGGGTCTTCGCCCAGCAGGATGGGGATCGAGTAGAGGTTGTAGTCGCCGCCCTCGAAGCACAGCTCCATATAGACAAGGTGCCCATCGATGCTGCCCCATACGCCCCGGAAGTTATCGGTAAAGATGCCGTTTTCCCAGTCGGCGTTCATGTCGTTATCGGTGCCCAGAAGCAGCATGATGTCGCTGCTGTCATCGAGGAAGTAAAGCGAAAAGCCGATGCCCGCAAGGACGCTGTCGGCCTCCGGCCCCAGCGTGAGGGAGGATACGCCGTTCTCATCCACCTGCAGCGGCATGCCGTCCCATTCGGTGGTCATCAGGTTCGGGACGTCGGGCAGCTCGTGGTAGTTCAGGTCGGCGATGTACTGCATCCCGGCATGGTCCAGCTCCCCGGTCAGCTCGTAGGAATAGAAGTACTTGAAGGCTTCCCCCGCGCCCACGGCGGTATAGCCGGAAAGGTCATCAAGGTCGCCATTATAGGAATAGTAGCAGGAAAGCCCGGTGGCTTCGGCACGGTAGGGGCCGTTCACCCGGTACAGCACGCAGTCCTCCAGCGCAGTCAGCACGTCACCGGCGGTTTGCAGCAGGCCGGTGCTCTGGCGGGCCATGTGGCCCAGGTCCACCATATTGGTGTAGCCCTGCTCACGGGTGTTGCCGCCGTAGTTTTCGCTTTGCGCGGCGATACGGGCAAACCGGGAGAAGAAGGAGGGGTCCTCGCAGGCCTCCGCCAGCGCTTCGGCGCCAAAGGCCTCATAAGCCTCCAGCAGCGGGCCGCAGCGGGTCAGGTCGGTAAGGGAAAGGGTGGCCTTATTCTGGGTGCCCACCGCCTCACAGCCGGCGTAGTAGGTATCGCAGATGATCCGCCCCAGCGCGGCGCCGTCCATAGTGGGGTCCTCCGCAAGGGCGCCCGCCCAGCCGGTGTAGTTCCAGCCGTTGCCCGGCTCCACCTCCTCGGAGGCCACGAGATAGCGCGCCGTTCCGACAAAGGTATCCACCACATCCACGGTGGCCATCAGGCAGGTATCAAAGCCCACCAGCTCCAGGGGAGGGTCGGTTTCATCGCCCGGCCACACCCGCCCGAAGGCGGTGCGCATTTCATCCAGCGTGAGGGAGTCAAGGTAGTAGCGCTCATCAAAGGCCGCCCCGTTGACCGAGCCGCCGCCGTGGTTCCAGAACAGGACGGCGGTGTGTTCGGCGGGATAATAGGTCTTGCAGAAGCGCAGGAAATCGGTAAGGGTGGCGGTATCGCCCATGCTGGCGGGGGGCAGCTCATCCACCAGGGTGAGCCCGGTGCTGTCATAGACATACCGCTGCAGGATATCGGCATTGACCACATTGTTCTGCCATTCCTTGGCGCCGCCGGTCTGGATGACCACACGGACATTTTCCGGCAGGGTGACCTCCATCAGCTCCATGAGGTCCTGCGTGGCGCAGCCGTAGTTGGTTTCAAGGTCGCTGCCGCAAAGGTACCAGTAGATGCTCCAGGTGCCGCTTTCCACATCGATATCAAGGTGACGGTCGGGGGCATCGGGGTCATCCCCGCACGCCGCAATGGGCAGCACCAGCAGCAATGCCAGCAGCAGACACAAGAGTTTTTTCTTCACGATCGGGTCCCTCCATCCTTTCGCTCGGGCGATTTTTGCAATAATTTATCGATTATATTGTACCATGGAAGCGGGAAAGGGCGGAATGTTGGCGTGAAATGTAGCATTTTCGGCGTGAAATGCAAAAATGGGATTGAAAAAAGGGTGGCGATAAAATAGAATAGTACTTAATAACGATGGGAGGTGAAGAGATGCTTCGGATTGGGCTGTGTGATGACGATAAGGAATATATGCAGAAACTGATGGAGATGATCCGCCGGTGGACGGAGGAAAACAGGTACAAAACGGAGCTGCTTTCCTGCGATAACGGGGATGATCTGATCGCCCGAAATGCCGCCTCCCACATGGATATCGTCATTTTGGATATTGTGATGCCGCTGCTGAACGGGATGGATACCGCCCGGGAGCTGCGGGCGCAGGATACGGCGGTGAAGCTCATCTTTTTGACCTCCTCGCCGGAATTCGCACTGGAGTCCTATGAGGTCAGGGCGCAGGATTATCTTTTGAAGCCGGTGAGCTACGACCGCCTGCGGGAGGCGCTGGACGCCTGCTGCCAGATGCTGTGCGCCGAGCCGAAAAACATGGTGCTGAAAACCTCCTTCGGGTTCCAGAAGCTGTACTTCGGGGATGTGGAATATGCCGAGGCGCAGAATAAGCGGGTGGTATTCCACCTGCGGACGGGGCGTGAGGTGGATACCCCCGAGCCGCTGCATTCCCTGGAGGATAAGCTGGTGAGTGAAGACGGGTTTTTCAAGTGCCATCGCAGCTACCTGGTTTACCTGCCGAATGTGGACCACTTCAACAGTACCGAGATCATAATGCGTTCCGGGCGGTGCGTGCCCATTGCCCGGGGCTATGCAAAGGCCTTTCAGGAGGCGTACTTTGCGCAGATGTTCCGTGAGGAATAGGAAAAGGGGAGGAACCGATGCCGGAAAACGTGCTGTATATCCTGCATAATGCCACCACGCTGCTGTTCGGCGTGTTTATTTCGGCTGCCTTTCTGGGCATCCGCATGGACCGCCGCAACGTGCTGACGCTGCTGTGCTTTTCCGCCGCATCGGGGGTGCTGTGCATCATCAGCAACCTGCTGTGGGGGGCGGCCGGCACCCAGAGGATCTACCCCCTGATCATCCACCTGCCGCTGGTCATTTTTTTGCACCTGTACTATAAATACCGGATGGCGCACTGCGCCCTTTCGGTGCTGACGGCCTACCTGTGCTGCCAGGTGAGCAAATGGGTGGGGCTGGTGGCGGTCAGCCTTACCGATGAAAAATGGGTCTACTATGCGGTGCGCACCGCAGTGACGGCGCTGGTGTTCTATCTGTTTATCCGGTATGTTTCCGATGCCGCCGCGCAGCTTTTGGCGAAGCCCACCAAGGATATTGCCATCCTGGGGCTGATGCCGCTGGTCTATTATCTGTACGATTACGCCACCAATGTTTATACCGAGCTGCTGTATTCCGGCCGGGCGGTCATTGCGGAATTTCTGGGATTTGTGCTGTGCATCGCTTATATCCTGTTTTTGTTTATGTACTTCAAGCAGTACGAGGAAAAGCGGGAGGCGGAGCAGCGCGGCCAGCTGATGGAGATGAAGCGTGCCCAGTCCGAAAAGGAGATCGCGGCGCTGCGGCGGTCGGAATACACCGTTTCGCTGCTGCGGCATGATATGCGGCATTTCCTCACCAATCTTTCCGGTCTGATAGAAAATAACGAGACCGAAAAGGCGCTGGAATTCATCGGCGAGATCATTTCCACGACCGACCGGACGGCGACCCGCCGTTACTGCAAAAATGAGAGCATCAACCTCATTCTGTCCTCCTATGCCGACCGCATCACCGGACGGAACATCGAGTATAAATGCACGGTGCAGGTGCCGGAGCGGCTGCCCTATTCCGACGTGGACCTGACGGCCATCCTTTCCAATGCGCTGGAAAATGCCGTCCATGCGGTGGAAAAACTGCCGCCGGAGCAGAGGAGCATCGAGCTGGACCTGCGGATGCGGGAGGAAAAGCTGCTGCTTTCGGTGAAAAATACCTTTGCGGAGCCGCCCGAATTGCGAAACGGGATGCCGGTTTCCCATGCCGATGGGCACGGCTTTGGCACCCAGAGCATCCGCTACGTGGCGGAAAAGCTGCACGGCAACTGCCAGTTCTCCGTGGAGGGGGATCGCTTTGTGCTGCGGGTGGTGCTGTGATCAAGTTAAAAAGGAGAGGGGCGAAAGGGATGCCCCGGATTGAAATTAAAACCCCCGCTATGGTGGCGGGGGTTGAAATTTTTATAGGGAAAAATGATGACGGACCGATATTGCTCCGGCTTGGCTATTCATTGCCGTGAAGTATGATCTCAACAGCCATTACTAAAAGCAGGCAAATAATCTCATGTTGGCGATTAGTCATCTGAATCACATAGCTTTCGCGCGAAGCGGAAAATGCCTTATTGGACTTCATGATTTGATTTCCGTTTATATCAGTTACAGTAATATTATCATATAAAAAATCACCATCCATGTGCCAACCGTTAAGGTTGAGCTCCAGTTTCATTTTTAATGATACTTTTCGAGTAACCGTGCCAAGTACTTTCCCATCAAGGGAGATTGTGTATGTTCCCATGCCTGCATTTGATGTTAACCCAACCTTACCGATTTCATCATTTTCGATATTATAGAGACGAATACAGGGACGACCAAAGGAAAGAAAATCCGGCTTGGCTATATATTTCTTGTTATTAAATCCATCGAATACAGTGAAACCATGCTTAAAAGAATTACTCCTTCTCTTCATGACCAGTATGCTGTTTGAAGTGCTTTTATTGATGAGCGCATCCACAGAATGGGTGCTTTCCATATGATCGGAAATCGTAAGCACCGCTGCGGTACGCACCTTTTCGGTTATGGCCTTGGTGAGAATCTTTTCTATAAGGTTCATGTTTCTCCTTCCTGCTTTGATTAAATCCGGAAGCGCATTCCGCAGTACATGCAGAATTTTGCTTCCTCATCCGGAACTTGCTTTCCGCAATAAGGGCAATATGCAGTAGCCTGCTTACGCCGTCTTTGTTCGGCTTCCTCACGATAGAACTCCTCCTTAAAGGAACCATCTACGGAATCGGGATAATTTTTAATTTGCTGTGCAATACGGCTTGCAACTAGCTTTGGAATATTAGAATCGATGTTGCCCGTAGAGAGCCAGTATGCGCCGGTCAGTTTTCCGTAATCATTAAAATCAATTCTAAAGCACCAATCGGAGATGCCGCTGTTAGAACGAACGGTACCATAGACCATTGCCCCTTCTGCATACAGGCTGGTGATCCGCCTGATTCCTTTTCCGCCGCACTTTACCATGGTATAGAACTCTTCCTTGGAAATTCCTCCATCAAAGCGGCAGATGGTGTTTTTGCGTTTGATTTCTTCCCCGATATTGTGCTTGATTTTCTTTGCACCGGCGATTGTCAGGCCAATGCCCAAGGCTTTTAATAAAAAATCCATCAGAACTCCCTCAAACAAACTAAATGTGAAAGCAGCTTGTATGCAATGACTGTAATTGCAATCCGCAATAGTATCAGCTTGCCATTATGCTGCTGTGAGAAGATCATCAAACCAGCACTTCCCATATACCGTAGCGTTTGCCGTCAACTCTACGGATATATTGTTTCTCTTTCAGAGAGTCTATAATGCGCTTTATGCTTCTGACGGACTTTCCTGTTTGTTCTGCAAGCTCGGCCTGCTTAACAGACGGGTTCTTTTTTATTAAATCTAACACGGCAAGTTCATCTAAAGTACACTTCAAAGTGTCAATTTGGCACTTTGGCGTTTCGCTTTTGGCACTTTGGGAAGTGTTTTCATCCACAAAGTCAATGTGCATACAGCGATTTTTTAATTCGTAGTTTGTGCCGAGCAGAAGGTTTGAGAAAAACAAGTCCAAAAACTTTGTGGTGGAATGAATACCTTTTTGCAAATCGTTATAGTTTGCTCGAACCAGTGCGTTGCGGAAATACCAAGAGTTTTCACGGAACGCATCGTTATTGACACGGAACCCAAAGGTTTTCATATATTTGATCATAAAGACGGCGGTGGCACGGGTATTTCCCTCACCGAAGGGATGGATTTGCCAAATGTCCGAAGCGAATTTTGCCAAATGTTTCACCGCTGCATCTACGGACAAACCCTCATAGGAGAACTGTTTTTCAGTGGCAAAATCGTAATCCAGCGTATCCTTGATACTATTCCAGTCCGCATAGATCACGGTGTCGCCGTTCAGTACCCACTCTTTCTTGGTGATGTTGTACTGCCGAATCTGTCCGGCGTGACGGAACACGCCTTCAAACAGTCTGCGGTGGATGGAGAGCCACTCGGCAGGCGAGAATTGGAAGGCTTTTTCCCCCAACAACTTTGCGATTCTGGCAGAGACAATATCCGCTTCTTTGGTTTCGTTCTCTATTTCGGTGCGGGTGGTACGCTGCTCATAATAGCTATGGATGCGCTGCTGGGCTTCATCAATGGTGATTTTGCCCTCGATGTGATCCTTGGCAGTATCCAGCAGATAGGCAGAGGTGTTCAGCCCGTCCACCGCCTGCAAGCCGATGGCGGTCTGCCACGCCCCGCTTTTTTCGGCTCGGTCCGGTTCGCCCTGCTTGATATATTCTTCCAGTTCAAATTGCCAATTTTGATCCGGCATATTTGCACCTCATTCCTTACTCAAATCTTCCGCCTTGAAAGTCGTGTACCCCTCGTAATAATAGCTTTGGTCGATGCCCTTCCTATGCCATAGTGCACCTCCAAAATAATTACTTATCGGCCGCCACGCCGGACTTCATCCAGGCGTCTACTTCGCTGATCTTAAATTTCCAAAGGCGGCCTATTTTTGCAGCGGGCATATTTCTTTTCTCAATCCAGGCGAGTACCGTATCACGGCTGACGCCGAGGTATTCGCAAATCTCTTTCATTGAGTACCAGCGTTCGATGGTCGGTTCCATGGGAGTATCCTCACTTTCAGGTGGTTTCCGATAGCTATAATTATACAGTTTAAGTATATCACAGCAAGTCGGATTTATCAAGGATTATTGCGGATTTATCAGGGAAAAAGCGGGACTTTTCGTGATTCACAGCCTGAAAAAAGCGTGGCCGTCCGGGCCTTTCGGCTTGACAGGCACCGGCGGGGCGGCTACAATTTAAGGAGAAACAGGAGAGGGGGGAAAGGATGCAGGAGCTGAAAATTGGGCGGGTCTACCGTCATTTTAAGGGCGATTATTATCTGGTGGAGGGCGTGGCCGATCATTCCGAAACGGGGGAGACCTACGTCATCTACCGCAAGCTGTACGGGGACGGCGGCCTGTGGCTGCGCCCGATGGAGATGTTTTTGAGCCCGGTGGACCGCGAAAAATACCCGGATGTGCAGCAGGAATACCGCTTTCAGCTGCAGGAGATCGAAAGCCGGGCGGAGCACTGAAGCGGCAAACAGGCATAGAAAAAAGACGCCGTCGGGCGTCTTTTTCGGTGGCGGAAGCGGTGGGATTCGAACCCTCTCGTGACCCTTAAAACCGCAATCCACTCGCACTCACTACTCTGCACAAAGCGTAGAAAATGCGTAGATAGAGACAAGTCTGATGGACACAGCATAGTCTAAAAAGCACCAAATATCAAGGATTTCCGAGGACGGAAAGCCAAACGCTCCACACGATTTCGAATCGTATGGACAAGGTGCTTTCGGGATAATATAGGCACTTATAGGAAGGTCAAATCCCTGATATCACAACGATTCCAGGGCATACAGCATACAGGGCTTGAGCCAGTAAAAGCATGAACTTCCCGCAAAGTGTAGAAAAAGTGTAGAAGTAAGAAGGACGAATAACCCTTTGAGTAACGATAGTTTCAGGCTCCCATACGGGAGCAAATGTGGTCGGTTGCCCGTCATTGACAAGTATCTCAGCTCCCAAATGATAAGGAGAAGCATATGGCAACAGACTGCACCTACTTATACGAAGAATACCCGGAGGTCATCAGCGCTGACCAGCTTTACCGAATTTGTCATATCAGCAAGCGCAAAGCGAAATGGCTTCTGGAGCATGGATATATCCCCTGCGAGGACAGTGGAAAAAAGACCCGACGGTATAAAATCCGACTGAATGACGTAATAGACTATCTCCGCACACTTGAAGCTGCACCGGATTTGGTTGCGACACCCGTGGGAGCATTCAATGTCAAGCGCAAGCAACTCAATCCGGTCGCTCAGATATGCCAAAAGGAGTTTCAACGGTTCCTCTACAATATATGGACAGATGAAGCGGACATCCTACGAATCTCAGATGTGCAGGTATTGCTGGGGTATAGCGCTGGAACGATTAGGCAATGGATACTGCGAAAAGAGCTTCGTAGCACAAGGATTCCCTGTGGCATACAAGTAACTGCGAAGGAATGGCTGATTGACTTTACCGTAAGATATACCATCAAAAATCCCTCTCGTCTATCAATAACACATAGGGAACTGGTAGAACAGCACTTCTGCGATTGCTCTCAAAAATACAATTAGAAGCATACCCTCATTGCAAGCTGTCATACAAAAAAATAATATTCCAAGCTACAGACCGGAGTTTTTATACTTCGGCCTTATTTTTTTACAACAGGAGGATCGCTCACATGGACACCCAAAACACAAGCCGTCAGCTTCGCTACCTTGAAGAAGTCCGTATTCCCCTGCACCGTGCAGGCTTTGAAACCCTGCCGGTGGAGGGAGAGCAGTTGCCTGTCCTTTGGAACGGCACGCCCCTCTGCCGAATCACCGGCAAGGGCAGCGTGTTCTATCGCCGGAAGGATGCGGACACGCCCCAGGCAGAGGATGCCCTATATCGCGTCGAGGACATCGCCGCGAAGACGCTGGAGTATATGACCGCTATGGAAGCCGCTCCGCAGCTCAAAGCCAGCGGGCTGGATGGCGACTACCGTATCCTCGCTGACTTTGGCGGCACGGTGCTGGCGGGTACTCCAAGCAAATACGGCGTTCAATTCGTCACATGGGATTGGGACTATGACCGCACAGGCGTGTCCCACGGACACTACTTCATGGAGAACTACGATGGCGCCAAGCAGGATTTCGCCACACGCTCCGGGCTTATCCAAAAGGAGCAGCTTTTCAGCCCGGAGCAGCTGACTGAGATATTCCGCTGCTGCGCCGATTCCGTGGATGAGGACTTCTTTGAGCTTACGGATACGCAGGAAGAAATGATCCGCGGAATCCAGCAGCAGATCAGGGCGTGCGTACCGGATCTGGACGAGCGCGTCCGTCAGCAGGAGGAAGCATTGGAACGAGCCTCACAGGAGCAGACAATGTAATAGCAGTATGGCATGGGCCGGAGTTTTAGCAATAAGACTCCGGCCCTTTTTTATTTTCAAAAAAGGAGTGGATTTGCTTGACGCGATATTTTATGAAGTTCACACCCCTGTTCGCCGCAGAAGTGCAGATGATGACGCCACCTCGTCATCAGCCTCGCAGAAGCGGACGCATCCGCAGCAGCTTTCGCTACAGTGCGGATGATGTACGCTGCAAAGACTGCACGAGATATGACAGCGGACACCCCTGCCACCTGAATGAATGCGTCTGTCTGGAGGAGCGCATCGAGGCCGGCGTGGTGGAGCTGAACGCTCTGGCGCGGGAGTGCTTCGGCGGGAGGATGTTCCGCCCGCTGCAAAGACGGCTGCGAGATGAGCTGAACAGGCAGCCCTTTCGCTTCTTCCTCGGTGACGCCCACAGAGAGCGATGGACGCATTGGAAAAACCGCTGCTACGGTATGTCTGAGCGCAACGCGGCTGCGCTGTTTCTGCTTACCGCCGATGAGGGGCTTTGGCAAAGAGTCCTCTGGCATTTCGACAGCAGCGGCTTCGACTTCCCCGCCATCCGCCTCTCCGGTATTCACCCGGAGCTGTACAGCATTTATCAGGCGGCGAAGACCATTTCCGTTGGCGGTGACAACATCGTGATAGAGGACCTTGCTTTTTCCGAGCTGGTCAGCGACAGAGCCTTCCGGCTCATCCTCGGAGCACTCCTGCTGTGCAGGTATGGCGAGGTGGTCTTAAATCTGGAAAGAAAAACGGAGGAGAAAACATGATGATTCAAGCGGTTCTCAGTAATCCCAAACACCCGGAATACGGGGTGGCGACCATCCCATTCCCCATCCCACATGACCAGTACGCACACTGCATGGAACTGCTGGAGGCGTTGGAGATCGGCGATGCGGTCAAGGCGGACTGCAAGGTGGAGAAGATCGACAGCTTCTATACTGTCCTCAAGCGCACGGAGATGCTCACGGTCAATGTGGAGGAGCTGAACTACCTCGCCAAGAGACTGGACAGCTTCGACACCGGCGAGGCCGCACAGCTTCAGGCGATGGCGCACAAGCTTGAGCTCTTCGAGCTGAAGGATCTCATCAACCTGACCTTCTGCTGCCAGCAAGCCACGGTCATCACCGACTTTTCCGACCTCGCCGCCATCGGCCGTGACCACTACATGAACCTGCACGGCGGCAGCGCAAGCGTGGATGAGCTGAACAAACTGGATGGCGAGGGAACCGCCGTGGTCTACGACAACGGCATGAAGTTAGAGCCGGTCTATGACGGCCGGTTTTTTCCCTGCTATTACTATGAGCCGAACGCCATCACCGTTGCGGTGACATCCAAAGCCGAGCCGGAGGACACAGAACACATCACATGGCTGTTCCTCCCCATGGTGCAAGAGGAGATCGACCGCGCCCTCCTTCGTGGGGGCATCACAGATTCCGCCGATGTCCGCCTGCGGCTGGAGGACAGCCAGCTTCCCAACGAGGTGGATGTTCTTCTGGATATGGAGTACGAAACTCTCTCCGACCTCAACGAATTGGCAGAGGCGACGGATGGGTTATCAAAAGCGGATATGGAAAAGCTGGGCGCCGTGGTCATGCTGGCAGAGCCAAAGTCTGCGGCACAGATCAAAAACCTTGCGGAAAGCCTCGATCTGTTTGACTTCGCCCCCGGCGCACACTCTCCCGCCGAGTACGGCAAGTACATGATTCGTCAGTCCGGGCGTTTCGACTATGACGAAAATCTCGACGCTTTTTATGACTATGAGAAGTACGGCACGGAGCGCATGAACGCCGAGGACGGGATGTTCACCGACCGGGGTTACATCGCCTATAAGGGCTATTACAGTATGGAGGAAGTAATGAACGGCAGCCAGAGCAGCCACATGGAGATGGGAGGGATGATGTGATCATTCAAGCAGAACTCAGGCGGAAACAGTCCGAGTATGAAGGCGAAGCATGCAGTGTAGATAAGGTAATCGAGTTACCCGCCCAGCGGTTCCAACAGTTCAGCCGCGCACTGCTGGCTGACTATGATTTCATCGCAGAGAACAAAAATGCCATCCGGCACGATGATGACGCCAGACACTGCCTGCTCATCCTTGACGCGGAGGGAATGGGCGGTTTCCTTGTTGACCCACAGGGGCACAACTATGCCCGGTACAGTGCTTTTATCCCCAACGCCCGCAGTTTGCTGACACCGGATATGGGGATCGACCGCAGCTACCTTTCGCCGGCAGAGCCTTGGCGGGATGAGAGCAGGGATGAAATGCTCCGCATGACGCTGCGTGTCGATGGAAAGCCGGACTACACCCTCGTCCTCCCC
>SFFJ01000023.1 GCA_004557855.1 Oscillospiraceae bacterium | reverse complement strand
TATCCAGCGCAGCAGGGCGACCGGGTTTTCAGGGCGCAGCCCTGAACCGTTTTTGCATCCTTTTGTCGGCACAAAAGGATGCCCCCGCCGGGCAGGCGTGCTTACTCAAACCTTGTAAAAGACCTGCCCCACCGGAGGTGATAGCAGACTTTTTCATGAACGCCCCGGCGGTAGCCGTACAAATCAAAACCTTTTATAAGGCTTTCCCCGCCGCAGGCGATTACATGCCATCCCCTAAAATCCCCCACCACCCCCATCCCCCTGCGGGCTCGCTTCGCTCGCCCCAAAATCCCCTAATTTATCCCACCAAATCACGCCCATTTATCTCCATCATTTAGTCGCTTCCTCCCCTCATTTGTAAATTTTCCGTTAAAAAATGTTGCTTTTTAACCTTCCCGATGCAAAATTCCCCCGATTTTGCCGTATTAGTGGGGGGAGTCGTTCTCCCCATCATCCCCGAAAAGGAGGCCCCCATGCTTCAAAAACTCCAAAACCTCTCTGCCTTTTCCGCCGCCTGTCAGGCCCTCCGGGAGGGCAAAAGCCCCCTGCTGCTGGATGGCCTTGCCGCCGTCCATAAGGCCCATTTTGCCGCCGGCTTTTGTCAGTCTTTGGAAAAAGGTGCCCTCCTTCTCACCGCCGATGAAGCCGCCGCCACCCGCCTTACCGAGGATTTGAACCGTCTTTTCGGCGAGGAAAAAGCGCTGCTTTTCCCGGAACGGGAATTCACCTACCACAGCGTGGAAAGCGTCAGCCGGGAATATGAGCAGCTGCGGCTGGGGGTGCTGCGCCGCCTGCAAAGGGACCCCTCCCTCATCGCGGTGGGAACGGTGACCGCTGCCCTGCAGCCCACCCTTTCCCCGCAGCAGCTTTCCGCCGCCACCCTTTCCCTGCGGGTCGGGCAGGAATTTCCCCCGCAGAAATTACTGGAATTTCTGGTACAGGCCGGCTACCAAAGAGCCGAGCAGGTGGAGGGCATCGGCCAGTTTGCCGCCCGGGGCGGCATCGTCGATTTTTACCCCCCGCAGTACAGCTGGCCCATCCGGCTGGAATACTGGGGGGATGAGGTGGACTCCATCGCCGCCTTTTCGCCGGAAAGCCAGCGGCGGGAGGACAGCATGAAGCTGGTGGAGATCACCCCCGTCCGGGAGCTTTTATACCGCCCCGGAGAGTTAGCTGCCCTCTTGCGGGAAAAATTATCCCGGTTGAGCCCGAAGCAGCGGGCGCTGTGCGAAGAAACCCTCCGGCAGGATATCGAGCTGCTGGAGGGGGGCGTTGCCCTGCCCGCCGCCGACCGCTACGCCGGTTTTATCTGCCCCGGGGACAGCAATTTACTGCGCTACCGCGGGGAACGGCTGCTGCTCCTTTCGGAGGGCGTCAACCTGAAGGAAAGCCTGGCCCACAGCTGCCTGCAGCAAAAGCAGGATGTCACCGCCCTGCTGGAGCAGGGGGTGCTGGCACCGGGGGGCGCCTTCCTTTACCCCGAGCCGGGGGTTCTGGCGGAGGCGCTGCCCTCCCTGCCCGCCGTCATTCTGGATAGCTTTCCCCGCAGCTACCCCGGCCTGCCGCCGGGCGGGCTGTACCACGTCACCGCCAATGCCCTTTCGGTTTGGAGCGGGGCGCTGGACCCCCTTTGCGAGGATTTGGAAAGCTACCGGCAGCGGGACTGGACGGTTTGGCTGCTTTCCGGGACGGAACGGGGCGCCTTGGCGCTGACCGAGGACCTGAACCGCCGCGGCTTTGCCGCAAGATTTGTAAAATCCCCCGAAAATATTACACAGGGTAGAATATTTGTGCTGCCCGGCAGTCTGTCCTCCGGGTTTGAATACCCCGAGCTGCACTGGGCCGTCATCACCACCGCAAAGGCCGGCGCCTCCGCCGGGGCCCGCCGCCGTCCCCGCCGTCAGCAGGGTGAGGTGCTGCGGGAGCTGACCGACCTGACCCCCGGGATGGCGGTGGTTCATGCGGCGCACGGCATCGGCATTTTTGAGGGCATCGTCAAGCAGGAGGTGGGCGGCGTCACCAAGGATTATATCAAGATCCGCTATGCCGGCACCGATATGCTGTATGTCCCCGTCACCCAGCTGGACCTTGTAACCCGCTACATCGGCGGCAGGGATGAACAGACCGTCAAGCTGAACCGGCTGGGCGGCAATGAATGGAGCCGCACCCGGCAGCGGGTCAAAAAGGCGGTGGAGGATATGGCGGCGGAGCTTATCCGGCTTTACGCCCAAAGAAGCACCGTAAAGGGCTTTGCCTTCAGCCCCGACAGCGACTGGCAGACCGAGTTCGAGCAGCGGTTCGAATACGAGGAGACCGACGACCAGCTGCGCTGCATCGATGAGATCAAGCACGATATGGAGCAGCCCACCCCGATGGACCGGCTGCTTTGCGGCGACGTCGGCTTCGGCAAGACCGAGGTGGCGCTGCGTGCCGTTTTCAAATGCGTTCTGGACGGCAAGCAGTGTGCCGTTTTAGTGCCTACCACCATTCTGGCGTGGCAGCACTACCAAACCTTCCTGCGGCGGCTGGAGGGCTACCCCATCACGGTGGAGCTGCTTTCCCGGTTCCGCACCCCGAAGCAGCAAAAGGCCATCCTGCAAAAGCTGGCGGACGGCAAGATCGATGTGGTGGTGGGCACCCACCGTCTGGTACAGGATGACGTCCGGTTCCGGGATCTGGGGCTCTGCATCATCGATGAGGAGCAGCGGTTCGGGGTCAAGCAGAAGGAAAAATTCAAGCAGATGAAGGGCAGCGTGGATGTCCTTACCCTTTCCGCCACCCCCATCCCCCGCACCCTGAATATGGCGATGAGCGGCATCCGGGATATGTCGGTCATCAATGAGGCGCCGCAGGACCGCCACCCGGTGCAGACCTATGTGCTGGAATACGATGACGGCATCATCACCGAGGCGATCCGAAAGGAGCTGCGGCGGGGCGGGCAGGTATTTTATCTGCATAACCGCATCGATAATATCGAGCTGACCGCCGCCCGGCTGCGGGAGGCTTTGCCGGAGGCAAAAATAGTGGCCGCCCACGGGCAGATGAGCGAGGACGAGCTTTCCGATATCTGGCAGCGGCTGCTGGAACGGGAAATCGATATTCTCGTCTGCACCACCATCATCGAAGCGGGGGTGGACGTCCCCAACTGCAATACCCTCATCATCGAGGACGCCGACCGGATGGGGCTTTCGCAGCTTTACCAGCTGCGGGGCCGGGTGGGGCGCAGCGGCCGCCGGGCCTATGCCTACTTCACCTTCCGCCGCGGCAAGGCGCTTTCCGAGATCAGTGAAAAGCGGCTGGAGGCCATCCGGGAATTTACCAGCTTCGGCAGCGGCTTCCGCATCGCCATGCGGGATCTGGAGATCCGCGGCGCCGGAAACATTTTGGGCAGCGCCCAGCACGGCCAGATGGAGGCGGTGGGCTATGACCTTTATCTGCGGCTTTTAGGGGATGCCATCCGGGAGCAAAAGGGCGAAAAGCCGGTGGAAAACCTCGAATGTCTGGTGGATATCCAGATCGAGGCGCACATTCCGGAAAAGTATATTCCCTCTCTGGCCCAGCGCATCGATATTTACAAGAAAATTGCGGCGATCCGTTCCGAGGAGGACTGGAGCGACACCATGGACGAGCTTTGCGACCGCTTCGGTGAGCCGCCCCGTTCGGTGGAGGGCCTTTTAGATGTGGCGCTCATCCGCAGCCGGGCGGCGGCGCTGGGGGTTCGGGAGATCGACCAGCGGGTGGGCAGCCTGCTGTTCTATTCCGGCCGCATCGACCGGGAGCAGCTGGTTGCGCTGACCCGTGCCCTGCCCGGCCGGGTGCTGATGAATGCCGGCGCCAAGCCCTACCTGACCGTGAAGCTGCAAAAGGGGCAGGCGCCGCTGGACGGCATCCGGGAGGTGCTGGCGGTGCTGGAGGCCGGCCGCCCCGCGGCGGCCGAGGGCTGCCCGCAGTAAAACGGAGGGTCGGCCCGAGGGGAGCCAAGGGGCGGCCGGCCGTGCGGCCCGGCCCCCCGGAGGACCTGCCGGGGAAAATGGGGCCAACCGGGGCGGGGCTTCCGCCCGAAACCGATTGCAGTATCCCCGTTTGTGGGATATAATAGGGGCAGGAATTTGCCGAGGGCGCGGGAGGACCGGCCGCCCGGCCGGCGGGGCGCAGCCCCGCCGTACCGCCCCCCGCCTGCGGCGGGGGGCGGCAAAAGGCGGAGCCTTTTGCCGGGCGGCCGGTCCCGCGGGCCCGCATAATATATGCCGAGGAGGGAAACCATGCAAAAGCTGACGGCAGAAACGGTTTTCACCGTGCTGCAAGGGAAGGAGATCGCACTCATCGGGCTGGGGGTGAGCCACCGCCCGGTGGCAAGGCTGCTGGCCCGAAAGGGCATGAATGTGACCGTCTACGATAAGAAAAGCCCCGAGGAGCTGGGCGAGCCCGCCCGGGAGCTGGCCGCCATGGGGGTGGCCTTCGTCACCGGGGAGGACTACCTGCAAAGGCTGCGGGGGGATGTGATCTTCCGCACGCCGGGTATGTATTTTAACCACCCGCGCCTGCGGGAGCTGATGAAGGCCGGCTGCGCCGTCACCAGTGAGCTGGAGCTTTTCATGCAGTGCTGCCCCTGCCCCGTCATCGGGGTGACGGGCAGCGACGGCAAAACCACCACCACCAGCCTCATCGCCGAGATGCTGCGGCAAAGCGGCAAAACGGTGCATTTGGGGGGGAATATCGGGCGGGCGCTGTTCCCGGAGCTGGAAACGGTAAAACCCGATGATGTGGCCGTAGCGGAGCTTTCCTCCTTCCAGCTGCTGTCGATGCGGCAAAGCCCGGAGATCGCCGTGGTGACCAATGTGACCCCCAACCATCTGGACGTCCACGGGACGATGGAGGAGTACATTTCCGCCAAGAAAAATATTTTCCTGCACCAGGGGGCCTTTACCGCCACGGTGCTGAATGCCGACTGTCCCACCACCGCCGGGTTTGCCGGGGAGGTGCGGGGCGACTGCCGGTGGTTCAGCCGGCGGCACCCGGTAAAACGGGGCGCATGGCTGGATGAGGCCGGGGTGCTGCATTACACCGACGGCAGCGGCGATACCGCCCTTTTCCCGATGAGCGAGATAAAGATACCGGGGCTGCACAATGTGGAAAATATGCTGACCGCCATCGCTGCGGTATGGGGCCTTGTCCCGCCGGAGGTCATTCGCCGGGTGGCGAATACCTTTCCCGGGGTGGAGCACCGCATTGAATTTGTGCGGGAGCTGGACGGGGTGCGCTGGTACAATGATTCCATCGCCACCAGCCCCACCCGTACCATCGCCGGACTGGAAAGCTTTGACCAAAAGCTCATCATCATTGCCGGGGGGTACGATAAGCACCTGGACTACACCCCGCTGGCCGAACCGGTGCTACGCCATGTCAAGGCGCTGATTCTGACCGGGGCGACGGCGGATAAGATAGCGGCGGCGGTAACGGCGCATCCCGGCTATGCCCAAAGCGGCCTGGTGCTGCGGCGGGCCGCCACCCTGGACGAGGCAGTGGCGATTGCCCGCAGCATTGCCAAAGCCGGAGATATCGTTTCGCTTTCGCCCGCTTCCGCCAGCTTTGACTGCTACCCCAACTTTGAGGTGCGGGGGCAGCACTACAAGGCGCTGGTCAACGCACTGAAATAAGCCTTTTTTGAACTGCCCTGCCCCTGCCGGACGGGGGCGGGGGCTCTCCCTTCGCCGATGGGTAAAAGGGGAAAGCCGGTTTGGATTTTTCTCTCCCCGCCGGCGGGCGGAGGGGGGAAGGGCCGGCCCGCCGGGCAAGCCGTCCGGGGGACGGCTTCGGCGGCCGCAGGCCGCCGGCTCCGGCGAAGCCGGAGCGCCCGGCGGGCCGGATGCCCGGACCCTGCAGGGACCCGGAAAGAAGCTCCCCCGGCAAGCCAGCGGCCTGCCGGAAGCAATACAAGGAGGAACACCATGAATATCACTGCCGAAAAAATAACCGCAGCCGCCAAAAAACTGTGCGAAGCCCCCGGCCCCAGCGGTCGGGAATGTGCCGCTTTTGCGGCGGCCAAGGAGCTGCTCGCCCCTTTGGGCGAGGTGACGAGAACCCCGCTGGGCAGCCTGCTGTGCTGCGTCAATGAGGGGAAAGAGGGTGCGCCCCACCTGCTGCTGGAGGCCCATCTTGACCAGATCGGGTTTATCGTGACGCGGGTGGAGGATGGCTTTTTGCGCTTTTCCAAGGTGGGCGGCATAGACGCCCGCTGGCTGCCCGCCACCCCGGTGGTCATCCATGCGGAAAAGGGGGACTACCCCGGCATCATCACCTCGGTACCGCCGCATCTGGCGGGGGACGGCGCCGACCATTCCATCAAGATCGAGAACCTGCTCATCGATACCGGGTTTACCGCCGAGACCGCAGCGAAGCTCTTTGCGCCGGGGGATATCGTCACCTTTGCGGCGAAGCCGGCACAGCTGCAGAACGGCCGGCTGGCCGGGCCTGCGCTGGATGACCGCATCGGCTGCGTGGCGGTGCTGGCTGCCGCCGAGGAAATTGCCGCCGAAAAACCCGACTGCAGGGTAACGGTGATGCTCTCCAGCATGGAGGAGGTAGGCGGACAGGGCGCCGGGACCGGCGGCTTTGCGGTGATGCCCGACTATGCCATTGCGGTGGACGTCAGCTTCGGGGACGGCTTTGGCTGCGCCCCGGAAAAGACCGCGCCGCTGGGCGGCGGCACCATGCTGGGCTATGCGCCCATCCTGGACAGAGAATTTACCCTGAAGCTGAAAAAGCTGGCCGAGACGCATGAGATCCCGGTGCAGCACGAGCCGATGGGCGGCCGCACCGGCACCGATGCCGATGAGCTGGCGATCGCCGGGCAGGGGGTAAGGACGGCGCTGCTGTCCATCCCGCTGCGGAGCATGCATACCGTTGCCGAGACCATTGACCCGGAGGATGTGGTAAACACCGCCCGGCTGATGGCACTGGCCGCAAAGGAGGGCATTTAACATGAAATACGAGCAGTTGTGGAAGGATATCGAGGCGCTGTGCGCCCTGCGGGGACCCAGCGGCAGAGAAGCCGCCGTCCGGGAGTATCTCATCGGGGAGATAAAGGGCCACGCCGACTATGAGGTGGACCCGCTGGGCAACCTGCTGGTTCGCAAAAAAGGGAAAAATCCCGCCAGAAAGGTGCTGCAGCTTTCCGCCCACATGGACGAGGTGGGCTTTATCGTGACGGGTATCGACGAAAAGGGATTTCTTTCCTTTGCGCCGGTGGGCGGCGCGCAGCCGGAGGTGACCGGCGGCCGCATGGTGCTGGTGGGGGATGACGGCATCCCCGGGATGGTGGGCTGCAAGCCGGTTCACCTGTGCGATGAAAAGGAACGCTGCGACCCCGGCAAACTCTCCGCCATGAAGATAGACATAGGGGCGAAGGACAAGGCCGACGCCGAAAAGCGGGTGGCCCCCGGCGATATGGTGACCTTTACCGGGCCGGTGCTGCACTACGGCGAGGGCCGGGTGGCCGGCCGTGCGCTGGATGACCGGGCCGGCTGCGCCATGCTGCTGGCGATGATCCGGGAGGAGCTGCCCTGTGACTGCTGCTTTTCCTTTACGGTGCAGGAGGAGGTAGGCTGCTTCGGCGGCAAGACCGCTGCCTATACCCTGCGCCCCGATATTGCGGTAGCGGTGGAGACCACCACGGCGGGCGACCTGGCCGGGGTGCCGGAGGAGCGCAAGGTCTGCCGTTTGGGGCAGGGGCCGGTGGTTTCCTTCATGGACCGGGGCACCATTTACACCTACGACCTGTACAAAAAGGTGCGGGCGCTGGCCGATGAAAACGGCATCCCCAACCAGACCAAGGAGGGGGTATTCGGCGGGAACGAGAGCCGCAGCCTGATGACCGCCGCGGGCGGCTGCGAGGTAATGGCCATTTCCATCCCCAGCCGGTACCTGCATTCCCCGGCGTGCGTGGCGGATGAAAAGGACATTGAGAATACGCTGGAGCTGCTGCGTCTGCTGCCCGGGGCGCTGGCGCTATGATGATACGGCGGCTGGCCTACGATGACCGCAGGCTGCGGGATCTGCCCGGAGAGCCGCTGCTCGCCACGATGGTCGAATCGGCGGCACGGTGCTGCGGCATGGGGCTGGTGTATGAATTCTGGGGCGTTTACGGGGGGCTGCGGGACCGCACCCCGCAGGGGGTCATCCTGCAAAAGGGACATTCCCTGTGGGCAAGCGCCTTTACCCCGGAGGCTGCGCCGGAGATAGTGGATTTTTTGCGGTGGCGCAATGAGGGCTGGGTGATGCTGTGCCCGGCCCTTGCGCCGCTGTGGCGGGAGGAGAACGGCGAGCCGGAGCTTTCGCTGGCGGTGATGGCGCTGCCCGATGCGCTGCCCCTGCCGGAGGGGCCCGTGCCGGAGGCGGCATACTGCCCCGGTACGGCGACTGCCGTGGCCGACTGCAACCTGGCGGTGGTGGAGCTGACCCCGGCCCAGTACGAGACGGCGGTGGTGAACCTGCATCTGGCGGAGCGGCGCCGGGTGGGCCACACCGTGACGCTGCAGCGGGACGGCCGGGCGGTTTCGGCGGCGGCGGTGACCGACTGCGGCACCCGGTACGGGCAGATCAGCTATGTGGCGACGCTGCCCGACTGCGAGGGGCAGGGCCTGGGGCGGGCGGTGGTTTACCGCTGCGCCGGCTGGCTGCGGGAACGGGGGCTGGTGCCGCTGGTGGCGTGTGAGGCCCACCGGGAGAGCTTTTACGCCGGGCTGGGCTTTGAGAAGATCAGCGAGGTGGCGGTATTTGCCCACGAGAGCAGGCCGTAAAAGGCAGGCGGCGGGAAGAGATGGGAGGATGGCAAGGCAGCGGCGAAGGCAGGCTGGCGCCCGACGAAGCGAAGCGGAGGCGGGCTGGCGCCTGTCGAGGCGCAACGCAGCCAGCGCCCATCTGTTTTCGTCGCCGGGTTTGACAGCGGGGCTGCTGTCGTGGTAAGATAGGGGTTGTTCCCTGCGGAAGTGGCGGAATGGCAGACGCGCTGGTCTTAGGAGCCAGTACATTTTGTGTGTGGGTTCAAGTCCCATCTTCCGCACCAATAAAAAGCACCCCGGCCGGGGTGCTTTTTATTGGTGCGGAAGATGGCGGGGAGCGCATAGATTTTTACAAAGGGCGAGGAACTGCCCTGATTTGACGCGAAGGGGGCACCGCAAAGGTTCCCCCTTCACACATCCCCTTCCTTGCTGTTGTTTCGGGCGGGGGCTGTGTCGGGCTTTTGGGCGGAAGATGGCGGGGAGCGCATGGATTTTTACAAAGGGCGGGGGGCTGCCCTAATTAAACGCGAAGGGGGCACCGCAAAGGTTCCCCCTTCACACATCCCCTTCCTTGCCGTTGTTTCGGGCGGGGCTGTGTCGCTTTGGGGCGGGAGAGGGTGGCGGGGCCGGAACGAAATGGATTTTTGTTCACAAAATTTACGATATTTATTTGCAAAATGAGTGAAGATTTCACCTGCGGGATATACTAAAATGGCATCGGAGCAGCGGAGAAATGCTCCGATGCAAAAACGTCTTTTTTGCAGAAAGGATGAATTGATTTATGAAGAACAAGAAATGGATCGTCATTGTAATGGCGGCGCTGATGGCGCTGGCGATGGTCGCCTGCGGCAACGAGCCCGCTCCGACTCCCACACCCGATCCGACCCCCACACCCAACCCGGAGCCTGCTGTTAAGGTGGATTACAGCGGCAGCGTGACCGACTGGATGTACACCCCCGAAAGCGAGGATGCGCTCATTAAGCTGCTGGTGGCCGTGGATACCGCAAGCTACGGCAGCGCCGGCGCCAGCCTGCAGCAGGCCAATGCGGCCGTTGCGGTGATGAAGCTGGGGAACGACGACAGCGGCAAGGCGGCAGAGGCCGTCAAGAGCTACCTGGGCGGGATGAACGACACCCAGAAGGACTACTTCTCCTTCCAGTGGCAGCAGGCCGTAAAGACTGCGTTTGCACTGCTGAACGGCACCGAGGATGCTGCCATCCTGCAGGACGCCGGTGATGCGGACTTCGACCTGAAGGCCGTGGACAGCAAGAAGGTAGCGGAGTTCAACGACGCCGTGATAGCGCTGCTGGGCGATGCCGGTGTGACCAACGAATGGAAGAACCACACCGATGTGGAGCCGTTCATTTATGCTGCGGCGTAAGCCGGAATAGCACACGATGCCCCTCGGCAGGGAGTGCCTGCCGGGGGGTATTTTTCTCCCGCAGGAAAAAAACGGTTAATGTTTTGCGGGGGTGTTGTTTTATTGCGGATTTGTGGTACAATAGAGAATAGATTTTTGTGCCGTCGGCACAGGTGAGTACAGGACCGGGCGGGCCGCAGGCCGGCCGCCCCTGCGGGGCGGCCACGCCGCGCCCCCGCAGGGGGTGCGGCGACCCGCCGCCGGAGGCGGCGGGGGCCTGCGGCCCGATACCCGGGTTCTGATGGGACTGCGAGGTGACGCAAGATGCGAGAACACTATAATCATTCCCGGCGCAGGGTGCTGCGGCGGCGCAGGATGCTGGTGGCGGCTGCGGCGGTGCTGCTGGTGGCGGCGGTTATTTTTGCGATGGTGCATTGGGTCATCCCGGCGCTGAACAAGGAGATCAACCCCCCCGACCCCGGGCCGGCCGTAACGCCCGGAGCGGACCCCGTACCCGATCCGGCCGGGACCGGTACCAAGCCGGACGATGATATTATTTATCACCCGACGTTTGACCCGGTGGTGCCGGAAAGCCGGCAGGTAAGCGAAAAGTGGTTCGACGATGCGGTGATCCTGGGTGACAGCCGCTCGCAGGGGCTGATTTTGTACAACAGCCTTTCCAACTGCACCTCGCTGGCGGTCAAGTCGCTTTCGCTGACCAACTACACCAAGAAGGAGGCCACGCTGCCCGGTCTGGGGACCGACACGGTGGCCAACATGATCCCCAAGGTGGGGGGCAAGCGGTTTTATCTCATCTTCGGGATGAACGATATGGGACTGGATGCCGATACCTTCGGGGCGTACTTTGCCCGGCTGGTGGGGCTGATCCAGAAGAGCCACCCCGATGCCGATATTTACGTGCAGGCAGTGCTGCCGGTGACCGAGCTGAAGGAGCAAAGCGGGGCGTCAAGCGGGTTTTCGCTGGCGCACGTGCGGGAGTTCAACGAGCAGCTGATGAAGGTTTGCACCGAAAAGCAGGTATGGTATGTGGATATCCCCCCGGCGCTTGTAGACGGCAAGGGCTACCTGCTGGACGGGGCAAGCTGGGACGGGGTGCATCTGAACGCCGAGTACTGCCGGGTGTGGATGGACTACCTGCTGCACCACGTGGTACTGCCCGACGATTACAACGGAGAATATGACGTGCCGGAGGGCTACCGCCCCGGCGATGTGGTGATGGACGGCGTGACCGTTTATGATTTTAAGCCATCGAACTGAAAATAGCTGACGAGAAGGAGATTACCCATGAAAAAGTTTGTAGCTGTACTGCTGGCCGCCATGCTGTGCCTTTCCTTTGCCGCCTGCGGCGGGGAAAAGACGACCGACAAGACCGTAGACACTGCGGCGATGTTTAAGGCGCTGCTGAACGATGTGACCTACACCGACAACGCCACCGAGCTGGACGGCAGCATGGCCGGCGTGCTGCTGGGCGATGAGCTGCCCGAGGGCACCGAGGCGTATCTGGCGGCGAATGATTCCGCCTACCTGCGGTGTGCGGTGTTTGCCTGCAAGGACAAGGACGCTGCCGCTGCGGTAAAGGCGCTGATCCAGTCCTATATCGATGAGAGCATAGACGCAAAGTACAACGTGGACGAGGTGGCGCTGCTGCAAAAGGCCAAGATCCACACGATGGGCCGGTATGTGGCGGTGGCGGTGACCGACGACACCGATAACGCCAACAAGGTGATCGACCGGTACTTTGTCTGATGCCGCGGGGCTGCGGCGCCCGCAGGGCGCTGCGGCGCAGCGCGGGAGGGGTGCCCGGAGCTCCGGCGGAGGGTCACCCCGACGGTGAGCGCAGGCGCAGCGCCCGTGTGCCGGATGATGCAGAGATTTTCCAAGGGCCGCAGAGCCGATCTCTCTGCGGCTTTTGCTGACTTGTAAGGAGCCGCTATGGTATTCAGCAGCCTGACCTTTTTGTTTTTGTTCTTCCCCATCGTGATAGGGGTGTATTACCTGTGCCCGAGAGCCCTGCGGAACCTGTGGCTGCTGGCGGCCAGCCTATTGTTTTATGCATGGGGGGAGCCGGTGTATATCCGGCTGATGGTGGCGTCCATCCTGTTTAACTACCTGTGCGGGCTGGGGGTAGCCGCCCTGCAGAAGCGGCAGAAGCCCGCCCCTGCCAGGGCGCTGCTGATCCTTTGTATCGTGGGGAATATCGGGGCGCTGGGAGTCTTTAAGTATGCCGACCTGCTGATCGATACGGTGAACGGGATAGCGGGCAGCCACCTGGCGCTGCTGGAGCTGGCGCTGCCCATCGGCATCAGCTTTTATACCTTCCAGGCATTGAGCTATGTGATAGACGTTTACCGGGGGACGGTGGCGGCGCAGAAAAACCCCATCACCTTCGGGACCTATATCGCGCTGTTCCCGCAGCTGATCGCGGGGCCCATTGTGCAGTATAAGACGGTGGAGCAGCAGCTTTGCGGCCGCAGAGAAACGGCGGCGCAGTTTGCCGAAGGTATCGGGCGGTTTACCGTGGGACTGGGCAAGAAGGTGCTGATCGCGAACCAGGTGGGCGCCCTGTGGGATACCGTGGCGGCGCTGCCGGGGACGAGCCTGACGGCCGGGACGGCCTGGCTGGGGGCGCTTGCCTTCACCTTCCAGATCTATTTTGATTTTTCCGGGTATTCCGATATGGCCATCGGGTTGGGGAAGATGCTGGGCTTTCAGTTTTTGGAGAACTTTGATTACCCCTATCTTTCCCGCAGCATTACCGAATACTGGCGGCGGTGGCATATCTCCCTGGGGACGTGGTTCCGGGAGTATGTGTATATCCCGCTGGGCGGCAACCGCCGGGGACTGCCCCGTCAGATCCTCAACCTGATCATCGTGTGGGGACTGACCGGCCTGTGGCACGGCGCCAGCTGGAACTTCCTGCTGTGGGGGCTTTACTACGGGGTCATATTGATCCTGGAAAAGGTGTGGCTGCAAAAGCCGCTGCAAAGAGCCCCCCGCGCGGTGCAGCACCTCTATTCCCTGCTGCTGATCGTGTTCGGATGGGTCATCTTTGCGCTGACCGACTTCGGCGCCATCGGCAATTACTTTGCGGCGCTTTTCGGGGCGCACGGCGGGGCGGACAGCGAAACGCTGTACCTGCTGACCACCAATCTCATTCTGCTGATCATTGCGGGGGTTGCCAGTACCCGCCTGCCCGCACGGCTGGCCGAACGGCTGGTGCAGCGGATGCATCCCGCCGGACAGACGGCGGTGAAATGCGTCTTTTATGCCGGGGTACTGCTGCTGTGCATCGCCTTTTTGGTGGGCGACAGCTACAATCCGTTCCTGTATTTCCGGTTCTGAAGGGAGGGTGACGGGAGATGAAAAAACAGAATATCATCATTATTCTTGTGTTTTGCGCGGTCATCCTTTCGCTGGGGGCGGCGGTGTGGCTGACCCCCGACCGGGAGTTTTCCGAGAACGAGAACCGCTATCTGCAAAAGCTGCCGGTGCCGAATGCCGACACGGTGCAAAGCGGGGACTTCGGGGACGAGGTGGAGGACTATTTAAGCGACCAGTTCTGGCTGCGTGACCGCTGGACGGCCCTGCGCAGCCGGGTGAAGATGCTGCTGGGGAATAAGGATATCGGCGGGGTGTACCTGTGCCGGGATGGGTATTACATCGAAAAGGTGACCCAAAACGACCTGGACGAGGGACGGCTGCGGAAGAATTTGCAGACGGTGCGGGAGTTTTTTGACCGGTGCGTGGAGCTGGGGCTGGAGGCGGATGACCTGACCTTTCTGCCGGTGCCGACGCCCGGGTACATCCTGAAGGATAAGCTGCCCCGGTATGCCGTGCTGTTTGACGAGGACGCGGTATTTGCCGAAATGGGCGCCGCCATGGACGGCTACCGGCTGGTGGATCTGCGGGAGCCCTTTGCGGCGGCGTGTGCGGATGAGCAGCTGTACTACCGCACCGACCATCACTGGACGACGGCGGGGGCGCTGCTGGGCTATCAATGCTATCGGGCGGCGGCGGGACCGGCTGTTCCCGCGGCGGCGGACTATACCGTGGAGCGCCATGAGGGGTTCCGGGGGACGCTGTACAGCAAGGTGCTGGACCCCGATGCGGCGGTTGACACCGTTGAGCTGTACCGGTGGGACGGCGATACCGCCCTGACCGTGACCTACGACAACGCCGACCATGCGGGCTGCTACGACCTGCAAAAGCTGGCGCAGAAGGATATGTACGAGGTGTTCTTCGGCGGGAACTGGCCGATGGTGCGCATCACCGGCGGGGCGGAAAACGGGCGGCGGCTGCTGGTGCTGAAGGACAGCTACGCCAATGCGCTGCTGCCCTTTGCGGCGGCGGACTACGAGATGATAGCGGCGGTGGATCTGCGGTATTATCTCGGCTCGCTGACCGAGCTGATCCAAACCGAGGGCATCACCGACGTGCTGGTGCTGTACAGTACCTCGGCCTTTATGAGCGAGGCGAAGATCGACCGGCTGGGGCTGGGGAAGTAAGTGAAAAGTGAACAGAAAAAGAGGCTCCTCCGCAGGTAAAGCGGGGGAGCTTTTTGGTGGGGGGGATTGAGGGCGGGGCTGCGGGGGAGCTGCGGGGGAGCTTTTTGGTGAGGGGGACGGTTGAGGGCGGGGCTACGGGGGCGCTACGGGGGCGGCGCAGCCGCGCCGGGGCGGAGCCACGGCGGGCGGGGGCGGAGCCCCCGCAGGCCGCGAAGCGGCCCGGCTGCGCCGGATGGGCGGGGAGAGAAAAGCCCCGCCGGGGGTCGGCGGGGTGGGGTCAGACATCGATATGGGAATTGAGGAGGGCGAGGAAGTCGGTCTCCCAGCGGTCGTGGCCCCGGGGGGCGGCACCGCAGCCCTCGGCACGCAGGAATGTGCCGTCGGTGAAGGTGATGTAAAGCAGCCAGCGCTTGGTGCGGGGGGTGCGCAGGCGGCACTCATTGTAGCCGTTCCATGCGGTGATTTGGGCGCGGTCGCCCAATTGGGCAAGCTGCTGCCAAAGCTCCGGCGGGGCGGCGATGCTTTCCATCCGCTCCGGCATGGTGCGGGAATAGGTGAGGCGCACCCGGTCGGGCTCTTCGGTGACGCGGTAGTGAAAGCCCCAATGGTGGCCGTCCCCGCAGCGGTATTCCCACTGGGATACGGGAGGCAGCGGGGGGATTTGCTTTTTGCGGCCGAACAGCGCCATGCGGCGTCACTTCCCTTCTATGATGGTTTGCAGGCTGCGGCGCTCCAGCAGGCCGACCAGCCACACCCCCAGCAGGCAGGGCGGGAGCTGTCCCAGGGCGATTTGCCCGGCAAAGACCCAGAACGCCCCGTTGATGCTGCCGGTCATGGCATAGCACCATTCCCCGCCGATGGCAACGGCATTGAAGAGGATGGGGGGCAGGGCGGAGAGCCACGGCAGACCGCCGAAGCGGATTTTACCCAGGAGACGGGTGGCGACGGCGGCCAGCAGGGTGGCGGCGGTGCCCACGAGGAGATCGACAAGGCCGAGGAAATTGGCGCCGGTGGCGGCCCCCACGCCGTTAGTGACGGCGCAGCCGAGGGTGACCCCCCAGATGGCGGCGGGGCTGATGACCGGCAGCAGGGTCAGGGCCTCCGAGATACGGCACTGGACCGGCCCGAAGGTAATGGGCGCCAGCACCAGCGAAAGGGCGGCGTAGGCAGCCGCGATGACTCCGGCGGCAGTGAGCTGCCGCAGCGTGCGATTTTGCATATTCATTTCTCCTTTGGATGCCGTCGGTTGCGGCATTAGTTTTGTTTAGCGTCAGGATCTTTCGACTGACGATCCCAAAAGGACTCCGCTATTTTAGCATATTCGGCGGCGAGATACAAGCTTTGCTTGTGTTTTTGCAGGAGAAACGGTATAATAGGGGGGAATTTGCAGCGGCCGGGCCCGCCCGCCCTGCGGCGCGCCGCAGGCGCGCCGACCGGCGGCCCCCGCAGGGGGCCGCCGGGAGCCCGGCGAAGCCGGGCGGCAGGGCGGGCGGATGGGCCGGCTGCGGGAAGCGGGAAAGGAGCGGAACGGCGATGCGGATTTTGGCGGTGGACTACGGCGATGCCCGCACGGGGCTGGCCGTTTGCGACCGGGGAGAGCTGCTGGCGAGCCCCATTGGGGTGTTCCACAGCGGCGACCGGGAGGCAGTGGTTGCAGAGATTGTGCGGCAGGCCGAGGCGCAGAAGGCCGAGCTGGTGGTGGTGGGCAACCCACTGAATATGAACGGGACGGCGGGCCCCCGCAGCGAGCTGTGCTGCGCCCTTGCCGGGGAGCTGGCGGAGAAGCTGCCCTGCCCGGTACGGATGTGGGACGAGCGCAGCACCACCGTCACGGCGACGCAGTACCTGAATATGACCGACGTGCGGGGCAAGAAGCGCAAGAATACCATTGATGCGGTGGCGGCCACCATTATACTGGAAAGCTACCTGGCCTACCGCAAAAACCATCCCGGGGAGGACTGACAGATGGCACATACCGAAGAACTGCTGAACCGGGACGCATTGGACCGAAACCCGGTATTTGCCCACGAGCGCTGGCAGGTACGGCTGGAAAACGGGCAGACCGCCGGGCGGGAGATGATCCGGCACCCGGGCGGCGTGGCCATAGTGGTGGTGGATGCCGACGACCGGCTGCTGATGGTGCGGCAGTACCGCAGCGGCATGGGGCAGGAATCTCTGGAGATCCCCGCCGGGAAGCGGGACCCCGGAGAGACGCCGGAGGACTGCGGCCGCCGGGAGCTGGAGGAGGAGTGCGGTCTCATTGCCGGAGGGCTGGAGCCGCTGGCCACCCTGTACCCTACCCCTGCCTACTGCGATGAGAAGATCTGGATCTTTACGGCGAAGGAGCTGACCCCCGGCCATGTTCATCCCGATGAGGATGAGTTTATTACGGCGGAGTGGGTGCCGCTGGCCCGCGCCGAGCAGATGGTGCTGGCGGGGGAAATAGAGGATGCGAAAACGCAGATAGCGATCCTGAAATACACGGCGCTGCGCCGGAAAGGAGAAGTCCATGAATAGACACGATTTTAGGAAATCCGATTTCATTGCGATTGCCGGTATTCTGATGTTTGCCATCGTTTATGCGGTGGATAAGCTGGTGTACGAGATGCCCAAGGTCACCTTCATTGTGCTGGTTGCCATTGCGATGGTGCTGCTGATCGTCGGTGCGATCGTCTCCCGCAAAAACCACGGCTGATATTCACCGCAGAACGGCTCCCGGCCGGGGAACGGCGGGGGCTGTTTTTCTGCCCGGACGATTTATTTTTGCGGAGTTCGGAAAAGGCGGTAAATTCGGGCGCAGCCCGGGGAGGGCGCAGCCCACGCGCCGAAGGCGCGTCCCCGCCGCCCCCAAAGGGGCGGCGGGGGGCCGGGGCGGGACGCCCCGGTCGGGCTGCGCCCGAATGCCTGCGCCCTGCAGCGGGCGGGCCCCTGTTTCAAAGCCGCTTCCGACGCCTGCCCCGCCGGGCCTGTCCCCTGCGGCGGGCGGGGGTCTCCCGGCGGCGAACGCTGCCGAAATGCTGCCGAGGAGGGAAAATGCCGTCGGACGAAAATTTGCCCAAAGCGTTTTTGGTGGGGGAATTGCGATTGACTTTACCGGCGGGAGATGCTATAATCTTCTTGTATTCAAGATCACCACTTTGGCCCCGCTTGCTGCACGGCATTGTTGTTTTGATCCTGCAGTGAACCGGGCTTTGTTTTTTTGGGTACGAAAAATATTTTTATTGCAGGAGGTACCCAGATGAATAACGGTACTGTCAAATGGTTCAACGCTGAAAAGGGTTATGGCTTCATCTCCAACGATGAGGGCGGCGAGGATGTCTTCGTTCATTTCTCTGCTATCCAGGTAGATGGCTTCAAGACTCTGGCCGAGGGTCAGAAGGTCACCTTCGAGACCGAGCCCGATCCCAAGGATACCGGCAAGCTGCGCGCTGTCAACGTTATCCCCCAGTAATGTAACCTTTTAAGGCTCCCTGTCCTTTGCGGCAGGGAGCCTTTTCTTATCACCGGCGGCCTTGCCGAACGGCGGCGGATAGGCTATAATGGGGGCAGAAATTCATCCTGCCGAGGAGGGCACGCTATGAAAACGACATTCTACATGGTACGCCACGGCCAGCCGGACTGGGGCTGGGCGGAAACGATGCGGTTCTTTGGGCCGTGCAGCGCCTATATGCCGCTGACCTCGCTGGGGGTGGAGCAGATAGAGCACACCGCCTGCGACCCGCTGCTGCGGGGGGCGGCGTTAATTCTGGCCTCCCCCTACACCCGCACCATGCAGTCGGCGCAGATTTTATCCCGGCGGCTGGACCTGCCGGTGACGGTGGAATGGGACCTGCACGAGTGGCTGTACGACCGGGATATGAAGGGCGATCTGCCCACGCCGGAGGAGCGCTTCGGGCGGGAGGATATGACCCGGTGCTTTTTCTTCTACATGGAGCATGACGAGCTGACCGGCGAGGATAACTGCGAGACGGCGGCCGTCATTGCGGAGCGGGTGCTGGCCTGCCTGCGCCGCTACGACGGGCAGGCGGAAAAGATCATTGTGGTGTGCCACGAGGGGGTCATCCGCAGTGTGACCGGCATGAAGGCGGTCAATTTGGGGCAGGTAGTGCCTGTTACGCTGGAATAAGAGGAGCAGCCGCAGGGGCGGCTTCCCCGGAGGGCCTGCGAGGAGCCGGGGCGGCCGCAGGGCGCCCGCCGCCCCTTGCGGGGCGGCGGGTGGCGCGGGCGGAGCCCGCGCGGAGGGCCGCCGGAGGCGGGCCTCCGACCCTGCGGCCGTAGACTGCCCCCTGATGCGGGGCTTGGGAGGAGAGGATACCATGAGAGAGCGATTGGAGCTGCTGTGCCGGGCGCTGCGTTCGGGCCAGCCTGCGGTGACTGCCCTTGTGACGGGGTGCCGCGGGGCGACGCCGCGTGCCCCGGGGGCGCTGCTGGTGCTGACCGCCGGGCAGGCGGCCGGGACGGTAGGCGGCGGGCAGGCGGAGCATGACATAATGGGGCCGGGGATGGAAATGCTGGGCGGCGGGACGGCCGTGCGGCAGGACTGGCACCAGTGTCTTTCTGCGGAGGAGCTGCGCCATATGGGCCGGGAATACGGCGGCGAGGAGCAGATTTTGCTGCTGCGGTGGGAGCCTGGTGACCTGCCGTTGGCCGAGGCGGCGTGGGCTGCTGCGGGCCAAAACGGGGACTGCTCCCTGCGGATAGACTATGACGAAAACGGCTGGCGGGGGGCGCTTTTGCCGGTGGCGGAAACGGCCGCTGCCGAGGGCAGCTTTACCGTGAAGCTGCAGGAGGGCGGCAGGTGCTATATTTTCGGCGGGGGGCACGTCAGCCAGGCGCTGGCGCCGCTGCTGGCCGGGGTAGGGTTTTGCTGCGTGGTGCTGGATGAGCGCCCCGACTATGCGACCCCTGCTCTGTTCCCCACGGCCGAGACCCGCTGCGGCAGTCTGCCGGTGCTGGCAAAGGCCATCCCCTACGGGCCGGGGGACAGCGTTATTATCATGACGAGGGGGCACCAGGGGGACTATGAGGTGCTGTGCCGGGCGCTGCGCAGTCCGGTATGGTACCTGGGCATGGTAGGGAGCCGCCGCAAAATGGAGGCGACCTTCCTGCGGCTGCGGGAGGATGGCTTTACCGAGGACGACCTGCGGCGCATTGTGACGCCCATAGGGCTGGCAATAGACGCCGAGACCCCGACCGAGATCGCCGTGAGCATTACCGCCCAGCTGATCGGGCTGCGGGCGGCGCGGCGGCGGGAGAAGGGGTAATCGCTTTTGGATGGCGGGGGAAAGGTGCGGAGCGCCCGCAGGGCGCTCCGGCGAAGCCGGAGCCGACGGGCGAAGCCCGTCGCAGCCGCCCCCCGGGGGCGGCGCCCTGCGGGCGGGTTTTTCGCCTTTCGGGAGCGCCGCCGATTTTTGCGGGAGCTGCATACAAAAAAACACAGACCGGCGGAGAACGCCGGAGAGGAGGACACTATGATTAAGATCACACCGGATTTTCCTTGTATTCATTGCGGGCTGTGCGCCGAGGCATGCAGTCACGGCGTGATAAAAATGGTGCCGGATGAGGAGGGGCGGCTCATTCCCAAGGTCGCGTTTTCCTCCTGCCGGTACTGCCGCGCCTGCCGCCGGGCCTGCCCTGTCATTCCCGCGGAAGAAGTGTAAGGAAAATTTTTTTGCAAAATGTGTTGCATTTTGCCGCCCGGAGACGTTTATATAGGTGAGAGCGACCGACAAAACAGAAACCGGAGGATATCTGCATGAAGAAAGCGACCCTTACTGTGCTGCTGGCGCTGTGCCTTGCCCTGCTGCTGACCGCCTGCGGCGGCGAAGAAACCATATCCGGCAGGATAACCGAATACCTGCGGGGCGATGCCGGTGTAAACGGCTTTTTGATGGAACGGGACGGGCGGACGGTGGGCGTGCGGCTGGATGAAAAAAGCGGCATTTACCCCGACCTTGTCATCATTACCGAAAAGGCGCTGCGGAACGCCGAATACCCCGGTATGGGGGTGACGGTGACCGGGGAGCCTGCCGCCGAAAAGCTGACTGCCGCCGACGGCACCGAGGTGCCCACCTATCTGGCGTCAAGTGTCATCATTGACAGCATACCCTACGGGGAGCCGCTGACGCTGGAGGACGGGACCCGTATCACGGTGCGGCTGAACCGCTACGGGCCGGCCTACTACGCCCCGGACGGGATGCTGCTGTTCCAAATTGATAACCAGACGCCCGGCGATATTTTTATGGACCGGGTGGATTTTGACATTGTTTCCAAAGAGGTGCAGGATAAGATTTACGCCCGCTATCGGGAGCTGGGGGAATTTTACGATGCCGAATACCAGGTGGAGCGCGCCTGGGCGGAATATAACGAGCTGGGCCGCCCCCGGGATTTCAGGATGTATATTGCGCACCAAACCACCGGCAGCAGCTGCTACAATGACCGGGTCATTTTTTATTCCACCAATGTGGTGCTTTCCCGCAACACACGCCGCACCTACGAAAAGTATTACCACGCCATTTACGACCGGGAGACCGGGGAGGCGGTTTCGGTTTGGGATTTGTTCCGGCCGGATGCGGGCGAGATGCAGGAGTGGCTGCTGCTGCATTTTGAGCCGCTGGACATCGACCGGCGGCGGATCGTTGCCGAAAATTTTGATCCGCAGTGGTTTTACTGCGGGCGGGACGGCTTTGGGATGTTCCTGCCGTGGGACTGCGTGCCGAACGATGACGGGCCCTATATGTACTACCTCTTTTTTACCGATGAGGAGCTGACGGGGATGCTGCGGGACGGGGTGCTGCCGCTGAAGGACACCCATCCCATCCCCGGTGCGGAGGAAGGATAACGGATAAAGTGAACGGAAAGCCCCGGGCGGGAAGCCCGGGGCTTTTGGGGTGGAGGCGGGATTTTTGCAAAAATGGCGCAAAAGGCCCCGCCATGCCGTTGCGCCGCTAATAAAACCCCGTCGATTCGACAAGGTGGGTAGCCTCCCGGGCTTTCACGCTCCCTTCCTCCATCCCTGCGGATGGGAGGTCTGCAATCCGGCCGATCGGAGTTCCGGCTCCCGATAAAAGAGTGTTGGATCATATCATGCGGCGCTGACGCACACAGCAGGGTGGGTTGCCTTTGCTTTTCGGTGCAAAGGCGGCCGTTTGGTCAGCGGTATTGAATTATATGGCGGGCGGGGCGGGATTATTCCTCCTCGTCCTCATCCAGAAAGTCGTATTCCTCGCTTAATTTATCCCGGAATACCTCGGCGACACGCTCGAACTCCTCGTCATCCTGGATGGTATCGAGGAACGCTTCGCCGTCCTCGTCCGTTTCCTCGCTGACTTTGAGGAACACCAGCTCGGCCGCGTCCATCAGCTCCTCCTCGGGGTCTTCGATGATCGGCTCCAGCGCCATGTATTCCACGCCGTCCAGCTCGGCGCAGGCCACGATTTTATATTCGCTTTGGTTGCCTTCTTCGTCCATCAGCGAGATGATATCCTCGCCCCAGTTCTCATTTTCCATTATGGGTACCTCCTTTGGTTTTTCTACCACTATATTATGCGAAAACGGGTGCAAAGTCAACCGATACTTGTATTATCCCCCGCACTTGCGGTATAATGGTGCAAAAGGGGACACCCGTGCAGGGCCTGCCGGAGGCGGGGCGCCCGCAGGGCAAGCCGCCGCAGGCGGCTTCGGCGGCCCGGGGCCGCCGGCTCCGGCGCAGCCGGAGCGCCCTGCGGGCGCATATCCCGCGGCTTGCAGGGGCCCCGAACAGAAAGGAAACGGAAAATTATGGTTCTGAAGCAGTTTACCGAGACGAACGGCCCCCGTGCCGTCATGCACACCAACATGGGCGATATCACCATCCGGCTTTACCCGGAGGTCGCCCCGAAAACCGTTGAAAACTTTGTGACGCTGGCCAAAAAGGGCTACTACAACGGCCTTATTTTCCACCGGGTCATCAAGGATTTTATGATCCAGGGGGGCGACCCCACCGGCACCGGCGCAGGCGGCGAGAGCATTTACGGCGCCAAGTTTGAGGATGAGTGCAGCCGGGAGCTGCACAATTTCCGCGGGGCCTTGAGCATGGCCAACGCCGGCCCCAACACCAACGGCAGCCAGTTCTTCATCGTGCAGAACGGTGAGGCGCCCACCAAGGATGTGGAGGCGCTGGCGGTGCAGGTGGCCTGCTATGAGCTGCTGAACGACGCCAAGCGCCGGGTGCAGATGATGCAGGAGGCGCTGGAGGATGCACCGAAAATCCAGGCGTATATAGACGAGGTGAATACCCGGCTCAATGATTATCAGTCCACCGGGCTGCCGGAGGACGTAAAGGAATATGCCACCGCCATCGCCGAAAAGTACGCCGAGGTGGGCGGCACCTTCCATCTGGATTTTGCGCACACCGTATTCGGGCAGGTCATTGACGGCATGAAGGTGGTGGATGACATCGCCAATGTGCGTACCGCCCGCGGCGACCGTCCCCTGCATGATGTGACCATCGACTCCATCGATATCATCGAATAAGGCACAGGCCGCATTTTACGCCCCCTGCCGGAGATAATAGCAATGCTATTTTCTCGGCGGGGGGTATTTTTATGCGCAAAAAATGGTGGGGTGTGCTCGGCGGCCTCGGAGCCGGGGTCATCAACGGGCTGCTGGGGGCGGGCGGCGGCATGGTGGTGGTGCCGCTGCTTTCCGCCATGGGGGTGCGCGGCAAAAGGAGCCATGCCACTGCACTGATGGTCATTGTGCCGCTTTCGGCGGTGAGTGCGGTGCTGTACCTTGTGCAGGGGCGGGTCGGCTTCGCCGATGCGCTGCCGTGGCTGCCGGGGAGTTTATTGGGGGCGTACCTTGGCAGCCGGCTGATGCCGAAGATTGCAACCGGCTGGCTGAAGCTGCTGTTCGGCGGGCTGATGCTGTGGGGCGGGGTGCGGCTGCTGTGAGCCGGGGGTTGCTTTTGGTTTGGCGGGAACCATCTTACAAGAGGGCGGGCGTGATGCCGGGGCGGGTTTTGGCTGCGGCAGGGTGCCGGAAATTGCGGCAGCGGAGCTGCTGCGGAAAGGGGGATGGTGCGGTGAGTTGGGTTTGGATCGCTTTGGCGTCGGTCGTCAGCGGGGGGCTGGGGGCGATGGGACTGGGCGGCGGCGGGATTTTGCTGCTGGTGCTGGTATGGGCCGGGTGGCCGCAGCTGGCGGCGCAGGGCATCAACCTGCTGATGATCCTGCCGGTGGGGCTGCTGGGGCTGTATTTCCACCGCAAAAACGGGCTGACCGACCGTGAGGCGGCCCGCCCGCTGCTGTGGGGCGGGCTGCCCGGTGTGGGGCTGGGGGTACTGCTGGGTGGGCATCTGGGGGAGGACGCCCTGCGCACCTGCTTCGGGGTGCTGATCCTGCTGCTGGCGGTGCGGGAGCTGTGGCTGGGGGTACGGGCCATCCGGCGGGACGGGTGGCGGCTGAAGGCGCCGGCGGACGGGGAGGAGGCGTAGGGAGGGCCGCAGGCCCGGCGATGCTGCGCATCGCCGCGGCGGGCGGAGCCCGCCGAAACCGTCCGCAGGACGGTTTGGTCTGCGGCCCGATGCCTGCGCCTTGCAGGTGGTTCTTGCGCCCGGCGGGTTTTTGCCGGATCGGGGCGGGGGTTGTGGCGGGGTTGGAGGCCGGGGCAGGCCGCAGGCCCGGCGGCGCAAAGCGCCGGCGGCACGGGCGGAGCCCGTGCGCCCGCCGGAACGGCGGGCGGCCTGCGGCCCGGTGCCCGGCCCCGTGCATAATCCGCGGCCGGGCGGTGAACAATAGCATTGACTTACCCAAGGAAGTCGTACTACCACTTTGTGAAAAGGATGGTCAAATATGAACCGAAATCACCGGATCTGGTCGTTTCTCAAGGCCAAGGGCTTTTACATTGCCCTGGCGCTGTGCATTGCCGGGGCAGGCGCTGCCGCCTGGCTTACTGCGCAGAATACCCTTCTGGGCATCAGAAAGCAGCAGGAACCGCCCGTAATCACCCGGCAGGAGGAGAAAAACCAATGGAACTACAACGACATTACAGAGCAGCAAACCCGGGGCTCCGCCGATACGCCAAAGCCCTCACAGCCCTCACCGCCCTCTACTGTGCCGGATGCTTCCTCTACCACGCCGCCCGCTGTCTCCGGCGTTTCGCAGCCGCCCGCCGACTCTGTGACATCGGCACCGCTGTGCTACTGCTTGCCGGTGCCCGGCAGTCAGCTTTTGGCGGGGTACAGTAACGGCGAGCTGGTGAAGAACCACACGCTGAACGTCTGGCGCACCCATGACGGGGTGGACCTGGCGGCGGAAAAGGGCACTGCCGTTACCGCTGCCGAGGCGGGGACGGTTGCCGAGGTGGTGATGGACCCGCTGTGGGGCGGTACGGTGGCGATCGATCACCGGGACGGCACCCGGACCGTTTACTGTGGCGTAGCGCCGGAAAAGGCACTGAAGGCGGGCGACCGTGTGACCGCCGGGCAGGTGCTGGGCAGCGTGGATACTGTCACGGGCGAGGTAGCGATGGAGAGCCACCTGCATTTTGCGGCCAAAAAGGACGGGAAATATATTGACCCGATGATGCTGCCGGGGCTAAAGTGACCGAGACGCCGCAGGCTGGCGGGGGAAGCGGGGCGCAGCCCCGACGGGCGTTCCGCCCGTCGCAGCGGACGGCAGTCCGCTGACGCCGCCCGCAGGGCGGCGGGGCTGCGCCCCGGCCTCCGGCGGCCTGCAGGGGGTATAAAAAAGACGCTATGCATCCGAAACGGAGCATAGCGTTTTCCGTGTTGCCGGGGCTTAAAATCAAGCCTCGGAAATGGCGCCAACGGGGCAGGTACCGGCGCAGGAGCCGCAATCGATGCAGGCACTCTCGTCGATCTCACAAACGCCGCCGGCATCCTTGATAGCGCCGACAGGGCAAACGCCCATGCAAGCGCCGCAGCCGATGCAGGCATCGCCAATTTTGAAAGCCATATGTTGTACCTCCTGATAAGGGTCATTGTCATACGCCCTTTTGCGGCCCGGTGCCGCTTCCGGGAATGACATCCAGGCCGGTTTGCCGGTCTGTTTAGGGGTATTATAGCATACTCTCCCGAAAAATCAAGGGGGGTGCAGGGGGGAAGTTGCAGAGGGGGCATAGCGCAAAGGGTTGGCGGGGGCGTCCCGCGGGACGGCCCGCAGGGCGCTCCGGCGAAGCCGGAGCCGGCGGCCGGAGGCCGCCGAGCCCGCCCGGAGGGCGGGCTGCCCTGCGGGCCGTATCCTGCGGCTTTTGCGGGGCGGGATTTACAGCCGGGCCGGCTGCTTTACCCCGCGCATGGTCAGCGAAATGCGCCCGCGCTTCTGGTCTACCTCCAGCACCTTTACCCGCACGATATCCCCGACCTTGAGCACATCGCTGGGGTGCTTTACATATTTTTCACCGATCTGGCTGATATGCACCAGCCCGTCCTCGTGCACCCCGATATCCACAAAGGCGCCGAAATCCACCACGTTGCGGACGGTGCCGGTCAGCTCCATTTCGGGCTTCAGGTCCTTCATCTCCAGTACGTCGCTGCGCAGCACCGTGGGCGGCAGCGACTCACGGGGGTCACGGCCCGGCTTTTGCAGCTCGGCGATGATATCCCGGACGGTCGGTTCACCGGCGGAAAGCTGCTGCGCCAGCACCTTGTAGCCCGTCTTTTCCGCCATGGCCGGCAGCTCCCGCAGCTTTTCGGTGCCGATATCGGCAAGGGTACAGCCGCAAAGGGTCAGCAACCCTTCGGCGATGGGATAGCTTTCCGGGTGGACGGCGGTGGCGTCCAGCGGGTTTTTGCCGCCGGAGATGCGCAGGAAGCCGGCGCACTGCTCATAGGCCTTTTTGCCGAGCTTGGGGACCTTGAGGAGCTGCGGACGGGCGGTGAAGCCGCCGTTTTCCTCCCGGTAGGCCACGATATTTTTGGCGATGGCGGCATTGATGCCGGCGATATGCCCCAGCAGCGAGGGGGACGCGGTATTGAGGTCCACCCCAACCGAGTTGACGCAGCTTTCCACCACGCCCGCCAAAGCGGCATCCAGCCGGGCGGGGGGCATATCATGCTGGTACTGGCCGATGCCGATGGCCTTGGGGTCGATCTTCACCAGCTCCGCCAGCGGGTCCTGCAGGCGGCGGGCGATGGAAACGGCGCTGCGCAGATTGACGTCATATTCCGGGAATTCCTCACTGGCCAGCTTGGAGGCGGAATAGACCGAGGCCCCCGCTTCGCTGACGATGGCATACTGCACCGGCAGGCCGCTTTCCGCAATCAGCTCCGCCACGATTTTTTCCGATTCCCGGCTGGCGGTACCGTTGCCGATGGAGATGACGGTGACGTGATGCTTTTTCAAAAGGTCGGTGACCCGGCGCTTGGTTTCGGCTATTTTATTAAAGGGCTGGGTGGGATAGACCACGGCGGTATCCAGCACCCGGCCGGTGGCATCCACCACGGCCAGCTTGCAGCCGTTGCGGTAGCCGGGGTCCCAGCCCAGCACCACATGACCGGTCAGGGGCGGCTGCATCAGCAGGTGGTGCAGATTTTCGGCAAATACCCTGATGGCCTGCTCGCTGGCGGTTTCAAACAGCTCCCGGAAGGTCTCGTTCTCCATACTGGGGGCGATGAGCCGCTTCCAGCTATCGGCGCCCGCCTCCGCCACGGTGCGGCCGCAGGCATTCCCGGCGGTGACGGTCTTGCTGCGGATGACCTCCAGCGCCTTTTCCTCCTCCAGCACGATGGCGGTTTTGAGGAAGCCCTCCTTTTCGCCGCGGTTCAGCGCCAGCACCCGGTGCGGGGCGATGCGCCCGACCGGCTCCTTGAAGTCGTAGTACATTTTATAGGTGGTATTTTCCTCGCTGTCGCCGGTGGCGGTCACCACGGCCGACCGCCGGATGAGCAGCCGCAGCGCCTTGCGGATCTCCCCGTCATCGGAGATGTCCTCGGCGATAATATCCATAGCGCCGGCCAGGGCGTCCTCTGCGGTGGTCACGCCCTTTTCGGCACCCAGATACCCCTCCGCCATGGAAAGCGGCTCACAGGGCAAATTTTGCGCCCGGATGGCAGCTGCCAGCGGCTCCAGCCCCTTTTCCCGGGCGATGCTGCCACGGGTGCGGCGTTTGGGCTTATAGGGGCGGTACAGGTCCTCCACCTCGGCCAGCGTTTTGGCGGCGAGAATGGCCGCCTCCAGCTCCGGGGTCAGCTTTTCCTGCTCGGTGATGGAGCGTATGACCTCCTCCCGGCGCTTTTGCAGGCCGCGCAGGTATTCCAGCCGGTCGCTCAAATCGCGCAGGGCGGCGTCATCCAGGCTATCGGTCATTTCCTTGCGGTAGCGGGCGATGAAGGGAATGGTATTGCCCTCGTCCAGCAGGCGGACGGCGGCTTCCACCTGCGGCTGCCGCAGGTGGAGCTCCCGGGAAAGCTGCTGTATCAAATCCATGGTGTTTCTCTCCTTTGGGGATAAAATTACCCGTTTATTATACCTTATTTGGGGCGGCGGGGCAACCGGGGGGCGCTCTGCAAAATGATTGAATATACAGTTATGAATGTATATTTATACATGGCATGACTGCAAATTTGGCGGAATTGTCTATAAAATTCCGCTGATTTTAGGCTGTTATCTCCCTTTTGATGCTTTACAACGGTGAATTTTGATGTATAATAATTCATGTAAACAACGCACGGCGGCACACACCTCCGGCGAACCAAAACCTTTCCCCGCTGCCGCACCGGTCCCACGGCCGCGGCGCCCCGCAGGCGAAAATCGGATGATGGCAAGAATGAGAGCCGCGGGCAGGCTGGCGCCCATTGAAAATGGGCTGGCGCCTGTCAAGGCTCGAAGACGACGCCAGCGCCGGTTTTCGGCAAGTGGGGGCCGCACGGCAGCTGCCGGAAATACCCGTAAAAAGAAAAGGAGATTACACCATGAAGAAACTGTTTGCTGTACTGCTGGCCGCCATGATGCTGCTGGCGATGGTTGCCTGTGGCAACGACACCCCTGATCCCACCCCGACCCCTGACCCCACCCCCGATACCAAGACGCTGTATATGGCCACCGAGGGGACCTTCCCTCCCTATGAATACTACGACGGCGATAAGCTGGTCGGTATTGATGTGGATGTGGCGAATGCCATTGCCGAAAAGCTGGGCATGAAGCTGGAGGTCGTCGATATCGCCTTTGACTCCATCGTAAGCGGCGTGCAGGCCGGCAAGTACGATATGGGCATGGCCGGCATGACCGTCAATGAGGAGAGACTGGAAAAGGTCAACTTCTCCGACAGCTACGCCACCGGTATTCAGGTCGTCATTGTAAAAGAGGGCGGCAAGGTAAAATCCCTGGATGATATGGCTGCCGACGGCGTCGTCATCGGCACCCAGAGCGGCACCACCGGCTTCCTGTTTGCCTCCGAGGACTTCGGCGATGAGAAGGTAAAGGGCTTTGCCAAGACCACCGACGCCGTAGAGGCGCTGAAGAACGGCCAGGTAGACTGCGTGATGCTGGATAACGAGCCCGCCAAGGCGCTGGTTGCCGCCAATCCCGATGCCGGTCTTTCCATTCTGGATACCGCCTATGCCAATGAGGACTACGCCATCGCCATCAATAAGCAGAACACCGACCTGCTGAACCAGATCAATGCGGCGCTGGCCGAGCTGAAGGCCGACGGCACCCTGCAGGGCATCATCGATAAGTACATCAAGTAAACCTGTCTTCATTACCTCGGCGGCGGGACGGAGCCTTTCGGCTCCGCCCCGTGCTGCTGTCTTATCACGATAGAAAAGAGGGAACCCATTGAGTAACTTCCTGCTGTGGTGGGAGCAGCTGAAGGCTGACTTCATCACCTGCTTTATCACCAAGGACCGCTGGCGCTACATTGTGCGGGGCTTGGGCAATACCCTGAAGATCGCACTGGTGGCGGTGCTGCTCGGTATCGTCATCGGCTCGGTGGTGGCCATCGTGCGTTCCGCCCACGATAAAAATATCCACGAAATGCGTCCCGGACCGGGCCGCACCCTGCTCAAGATCGCCAACGCCATCTGCAAGGTATATTTGACCGTCATCCGCGGCACCCCTGTGATGATCCAGCTGCTGATCATGTTCTTTGTTATCTTCACCGCCGCGCGGGACGGCGTCCCGGTGGCTATGCTGTGCTTCGGCATCAATTCCGGCGCCTACGTTGCGGAGATCATCCGGGCGGGCATTATGTCGGTGGATAACGGGCAGAGCGAGGCCGGGCGGAGCCTGGGCCTTAACTTCGTGCAGACCATGTGGTATATCGTCATTCCGCAGGCGCTGAAAAACACCCTGCCCGCCCTTGCCAACGAGTTTATCGTATTGCTGAAGGAAACCTCGGTCGCCTGCTATGTGGCGGTCAATGACCTGACCCGCGGCGGCGAAATCATCCGCGGCGCCACCTACCAGCAGCTGCTGCCGCTTCTGGCGGTCGCCCTGATCTATCTTATGATGGTCATGTTCTTCAGCTGGCTGGTAGGCAAACTGGAAAGGAGGCTGCGCAACAGTGACCACTAATCCGATCATTGAGGTAAAAGACCTGCAAAAATCCTTTGGGGAGCTGGAGGTTCTCAAGGGCATCAATACCGAGGTTCAGCGCGGCGAGGTCGTGGTCGTGATCGGCCCCTCCGGCAGCGGAAAATCCACCTTCCTGCGGTGCCTGAACCTGATGGAGACCCCCACCGGCGGCTCCATCTTTGTGGACGGGGAGGAGATCACCGACCCCAAGTGTGATATCAACCTGCACCGGCAGAAGATGGGGATGGTGTTCCAGCATTTTAATCTGTTCAATAATATGACCATCCTGCGCAATATGACGCTGGCGCCGATGACGCTGCTGAAAAAGAGCCGGGCCGAGGCCGAGGAAAAGGCGCTGGCGCTGCTGCGGCGGGTCGGGCTGGAGGACAAGGCCAATGCCTATCCCAGCCAGCTTTCCGGCGGGCAGAAGCAGCGTATCGCCATTGTGCGGGCGCTGTGCATGAACCCGGAGGTCATGCTGTTTGACGAGCCGACCAGCGCCCTGGACCCCGAAATGGTGGGCGAGGTGCTGGACGTCATGAAGGAGCTGGCACGGGACGGCATGACGATGGTGGTCGTCACCCACGAGATGGGCTTTGCCCGGGAGGTGGGCAGCCGGGTGCTGTTCATGGATGAGGGCGTCATCATGGAGGAAAACGAGCCGCATGAGTTTTTCGCCCACCCCAAGTGCGAACGGCTGCAAAGCTTCCTTGCCAAGGTGCTGTAAAATATCATAAAAATGCTCCCGCAGGGTTCACCCTCTGCGGGAGTTTTACTGTGTCAATCATCGGCCCGGGGCGGCGCAAAAGCATATTAACCGCCGGAACTGCACTTTTCGGCATCGATGGCAAGCACCACCATCAAGGCGGTAAGGGCATCCTGCGGGTTCACCACGTCAATAACGTAGGTGTCCGTCCAGTTCCACAGCTCCTTGCTGATGGACGCTGCCGGACGGCCGGCGGCATCCACGATGGAATAATCCCAGCCCAGCCAGTTGCCCTCCACGTGCCAGCCGTTGCAATCGATGTTGTAGTGGTGGCTGAAGAGCTTGAATTCCTTTTGGATGCAGCCGATATGGGCATCGCCGCGGTAGAGGTCGAACTTCGGCGGCAGGGCAAAAACGCGCTGCTTGACTGTTCCCAGCTCGCTGCCGGTCGGGTCGAATATTTTAAGGCAATGCCCCCACGAAAGCTGTCCCCGGACGACATACACCGTGCTGCCTGCCTCATCGTAGATATCGTAGCTATCGAACCACGAGAAAAAGCGCTGCTTGAATAATAGCTTCATAGGCATCTCCTTTCGCCCTATTTTAGCATAAAAAATGCAAAAGTAAAAGCCCCGAATGCAGCTGCACTCGGGGCTTTGGCTCCCCCTGTCCGGCTTGAACGGACGACCCTGCGGTTAACAGCCGCATGCTCTACCGACTGAGCTAAGGAGGAATATGGGTTTGCGGTCCCCAAATGGGAACCGCAAATTGTGCCGGCATCAACCTATTTTCCCGGGCCGCTTCCAGCCAAGTATCTTCGGCGCCAATGAGCTTAACTTCTGTGTTCGGGATGGGAACAGGTGGGACCT
>SFFJ01000022.1 GCA_004557855.1 Oscillospiraceae bacterium | reverse complement strand
CCCCGCAAGGTCGCAAGACCTTGTGGGGTGAGGAGGACGCACCACAGCGGGGAGGGCTGCCCGTTAGAGGCAGCACGACTGAAGCGAAGGTTGCGTCCGACGAAAAAGCGTGTGTGTCCTTGTCAAGCGAAGGTAGTAATCCTTTTTATATATACCCCATACCGGCCTTAATTGCAAGCTAATTTTTTCTTCCGCCCCGTTTCGATAAAAAACGCCGCCCGATCTTGGCAATGCAAAATCGGACGGTGAATTATCATTTTTACAGGGCAGCCTTGGCCTTCTCGGTCAGCGCGGTAAAGGCGGCAGCATCGTTGATCGCCAGCTCGGAGAGCATCTTGCGGTTCAGGTTGATGCCGGCCTTCTTCAGCCCGTTCATGAACTGGGAATAGTTCATCCCGTTGAGCTTGCAGGCGGCGGAAATGCGGGTGATCCACAGGCGGCGGAAGTCACGCTTCTTCTGCTTACGGCCGATGTAAGCATAGTTGCCGGACTTCATAACGGCCTGTTTCGCCATCTTAAAGCGCTTGCTCTTTGCACCAAAATAGCCCTTTGCCATCTTCAGGGTCTTTTTTCTTCTTTTGCGGGTCATCATCGCTCTTTTAATACGAGCCATATCTTTTTACCTCCGTATCATATCTACTGTAAATGTTAAATTGAAAATCAGGTGTTGGGCATCAGCAGCTTCAGTGCGCCAACGTTGGTCTTATCGGCATAGGTGCCCTTGCGCAGGTTTCTCTTGCGCTTGGTGGACTTCTTATTCAGGATATGAGACTTGTAGGCTTTGGCTCTCTTGACCTTACCGTTTTTGGTCAGCTTAAAGCGCTTTTTTGCACCGGTGTGGGTTTTCAGCTTGGGCATTTTATTTTCCTCCTAAATGTTATTACTGCTTATTGGCGGGGGCAGGCTTCGCATTCATAAACATGATCATACTGCGGCCCTCCATCTTGGCGGGCTTTTCCACGTTGCCCGCGTCGGCACAGGCCTCCGCAAAGCGCTGCATGATACCGTACCCCAGCTGGGAATGTGCCATCTCACGGCCGCGGAACCGGATGGAAACCTTTACGCGGTTGCCGGAAGCAAGGAACTTCTTGGTCTGGTTTACCTTGGTATCAAAATCGTGGGTATCAATGTTCAGGGAAAGCCGGGTCTCCTTTACCTCTATGGTCTTCTGGTTCTTCCGGGATTCCTTTTCACGCTTGGCCTGCTCGAACCGGTATTTCCCGTAATCCATAATACGGCAAACCGGCGGCTGCGCCTGCGGCGCGATCTTCACGAGATCCAGGCTTTTTTCCTGCGCCAGATTAAAGGCATCGCGAGAGGACATGATCCCCAGCTGCTCACCATCGGCGCCGATCACACGGACTTCCTTATCACGGATCTCTTCATTGATCTGCAGTTCTTTGTTTGCGATTGCAAAGCACCTCCTGACTGAATGGGTTGTGGTTCTCGGGCTTCCTTGTAAACAAAAAGCACGGACTCATCACTTTGATCGTCCATGCCAAAAGAACGCAAGTTGCCCCTATGCGGGCTCCTGCCTCTATTGACCATGCCTGCAACCGGTGTGCGGCAGGTGAGAACGATCACGTTCTGCTTTCTTTACTCGACTATCATACCAAATCCCCCTCTCCCTGTCAAGGGGGAAATCGCATTTCTTTCTCCTTATTTTTTCCGGGCGCCGGGTCTGCATTTTTCTCCTCCGCCGCCCCCTGCAAGGGGCAGGCATACGGGCCGCAGGCCGCCCCGGCTGCGCCGGGGCAAACGGGCTCCGCCCGTTTCGGCGGCTCCGCCGCCGGGCCTGCGGCCCGCCTCCGCAAGCCCTGCGGCCCGCACCTTCCCTCCTTCACCCTGCGGTTACAGCGCTACCTTTACCGCCTGCCCCAGATGGAAGGAATACAGTACCGCCTCGGTCACCGGCAGGCCCAGCTGCCGCCGCACCATCGCCGCATACAGCCGCAGCTGCAGGGCATAGCGCTCGGTCAGCTCTCCCGGCTCGGTCACCCGGTCGGTCTTGTAGTCCAGCAGGACGGCATGGTCGCCCTCGGTCAGCACGGCGTCCACCGCCCCCATGATCAGCGTCGTCCCCGAAACCTCCAGCGCCGGATCCACCGCCGCCAGCTCCTCCGGGGTGAATTCCTGCAAAAACCGCATCTCCCGGTCGATCCGGTCTGCCTTCAGCAGCCGTTCTCCCAGCGGGGAGCGCATCAGATTTTGCAGCGTTTCTGGGTCGGCCAGCTTGCCGTCCTCCCGGTAAAGATACCCCTCCGCCACCAGCCGTTCCAGCTCGGCCGCAGGGTCGTTCTTCAGCGCCGCCAGGTCGGCAAACTGCATCGTCCGGTGGGCGGCGTTGCCGCGCTCGGCGGCGGTCGCCTCCTGCCGGGTCAGGCACTTGGGACGCCGCTTCAGCAGGTATTTATCCCGCATGGCACGCTCGGCCAGCTCGCTCACCGCTATTCTTCTCGGGGTCACGGTATCGGCGCCGTAGGGGTAGATATACCCCATCTTCTCCTCCAGCCGCCGCAGCGCCTCGGGGTCGACGCTCTCCGCCGCAGCGGCTCCGTCCGCTTCCTCTGCGGGGGCGTTCTCCTGCTGCTCCTCCGGGTAAATATACCGCAGCTCCAGCCCTTCCTCCTGTAAAACAGTGGGCCGCAGCCAGTCCCACAGGCTGTCGGCTGCCGCCGCACGGTACTCGCTGTTTTCGGAAGCCAGCACGCAGCTGTCGTACATCCCCTCGCAGATCTTGGTCCCGGTCGCCGCCAGATACAGCTTTTCCCTTGCTCTCGTCAGCGCCACATACAGGATCCTCATTTCCTCCTGCAGCCGGGTCTTGCGGTTCTGCAGCTGCATGGCCGCCAGCGGCAGCGTTTTATGCTGCAGCATGGTGCGGTTATTGCGCAGCTTGCAGGCAAAGCCCAGCTCCTTATCCATGGCGATATCGGGGCTGTCCTCCGTCTTGCGGAACGGCTCATTGCACCCCGCTAAAAATACCACCGGATATTCCAGTCCCTTGCTGCGGTGGATGGTCGTCACCGTTACCGCATCCCCGGCGGCAGCGGCGGCGCTGGGCAGAATACCCCCTCTCTGCCCCAGCCGTTTCAGATATTCCGCAAAATCGCTCTCGCCTCGGCCCTCCGTTTCGTGGTCGGCGGCGTGCGCCTGCAAAAGCCGCAGGTTGGCCACCGCCGTTTCGCCCTCCGGCAGCACCCGGCATTTTTCACGGTAGCCGGTCACCTCGCAGATCTCCCGGATCAGCTCGGCGGCAGGCAGCTCCTGCATTTTGGCGCGCAGGCGGTCATAGTCCCGCAGGAACCCCTCGAATTTCGCATTCTCCGGGGCTTTTTCCAGCAGGTTCTGGTACAGTCTCTGTTTTCTTCCGGCAGCCCGCAGCACGGCCAGGTCGTCCCCGGTAAAGCCGTACATCGGACTTACCAGCACCTCGGCCAGCTCAAGGTCCAGCATGGGGTTGGCCAGAACCGCCAGATAGCTCACCACCGTTTTGACCTCTCTCGTTTCCAGAAGGTTCTCATTTTTGGCGCTTTTGGCGCCGATGCCCCGTTCGGTCAGGGCATCGAGATAAAACTGCTCTTTATTTTTGGCGCTGCGCATCAAAATGCAGATATCCCCCGGCTTTACCGGGCGGCGGGCGCCGTTCTCCTCCACGGTAAAGCCCTCCGCCAGCAGCCGTTTGATCTCATCGGCTATGACGGCGGCCTCCGCTTTGCGGCAGTCGGCGGCGTTGGTGCCGGCCGGCGGGCTGATGACCAGCGCCGTCACCGGCCGTTCCACGCTGTAATCATACGGCAGAGAAGCCACCAGCTCATCCTCCGGCAGATAGTCCATCCCGGCCGTCCGCTGTGTCATGATGCGGCGGTACAGCCGGTTGGTAAACCCGGTGATCTCCCGCCGGGTGCGGAAGTTCGCATTCAGCGCGATTTTAGCCGGGAAGACCCCCTCGTCCGCAGGGGCGTAGCTTTCCCGCTTTTCCAAAAAGTTTTCGGGGCAGGCCTCCCGGAAGCTGTAAATGCTCTGCTTGACGTCCCCCACCATGAACCGGTGGCAGCCGCCCTCGGTCAGCGCCCGGAAGATCATCTCCTGCAGGGCGTTGGTATCCTGGTATTCATCCAGCATGATCTCGGCATACCGGCCGCCCAGCTCCTTGGCAAAGGGGGTCGGCGTCCCGTCCGGCTGCACCAGCAGCGTCAGGGCGTCATGCTCCAGGTCGCCGAAATCCAGCTTTCTGCGTTCCAGCTTGGCGGCGGCGTACCGGCTGTCGAATTCCAGAATGAGCGCCCGCAGCCGTTCCATCAGCGGGGCCAGCTTTTCCTGGTCGTCCCGGTACTGCCGTTCCTCCATCAGGAATACCTTTGTTTTCAGCTCGCTCACCGCCTCCGATGCCCGGCGGCGCAGCTTCAATATCGTTTCCTTGGCTTCGGTATCGGTCCACTTTTTCCGCGGGAAGGTGGGAAAGCTCGCCTCTAATACCTTTGCGGCGGCCGTATCCCAGTCGTCGCCCGTCACGCTCTCAAAAAGGCGGGTTACCATCCCGCTGTCCTCCGCCAGGAAGGGCAGCAGCGTTTCCCGCACCACGGCGTCCTCGCTTCGCTCCGCCCACCGGGCGGCATCCCCCAGCAGGTCGGCGGCATAGTACAGGGCCTCGCCCGCCCGCTGCCGCAAAAGCCCGCTCCACACCGTTTCATCCAGCCCGGTTTCGGTGTCGGCGGCAATATATTCCTCCGCCCACGCCCGGTAGAAGGGGTGGTTGCGTAAAAACTGATACAATATCAGCAAAAGGTTCATCACCTTGCGGTCGTTCCTGCTCCCGGAAAACAGCTCGATGAGCCGCATAAATTCCGGCTCGGCCTTTTCGTATTCCTCGTCCAGCAGTTCCTCCAGTACGGCGGCCTGCAAAAGGTCATTCTCTCCCTCCCTGCCCAACTGCATATCGCCGGGCAGCCCCAGCACCTGGAAATTCTCCCGAATGAGCCGGTAGCAGAAGGCGTGGATGGTACAGATCTCGGCATTTCCCAGCAAAAGGCTCTGCCGGCGCAGGGCGGCGTTTTCCGGCTCCTGCTCCATCTTTTCGTACAGCCGCTGGGCGATCCTCTGCCGCATTTCCTCGGCCGCCGCATTGGAAAAGGTCACGATGAGCAGCCGGTCGATATCCACGGGGTTTTCCCGGTCGGTGATGAGAGAAAGCACCCGTTCGGTCAGCACGGCCGTTTTGCCGCTGCCCGCCGCCGCCGAGATCAGCAGATCGCCGCCCCGTGCGGTAATGGCTTTTTTCTGTGGAAGGGTCCATTGGCGTTCGCTCATTCGTTTTTCTCCTTTCCGCCCAGCTCCCGGTGGGGGGCGTCGGGGTCAGTATTATTGCAGAGCCCCGCATAGGGGCAGTAGCCGCAGGGGTCGTTGCCGCCCCCCTTGGCGGGGAAGGGCGCCACCCTTCCGCAAAGAAGGTCGGTGCCCATTTTTTCGATGTTGCCGTAAACGGTCTTTTTCACCTCGTCGAAGGTCTCCCTGCTGTAAATGCGGGAGTCCTTGTAGAATTCGCCGTTCTGCCGCATCCTCACCGGGATATACACCCCGGCCAGCTCCTGCTCCATGGCCCGCAGGACGTTCTCATTTTCGAGAAGCATCCCCTTCATCCGCAGGGCGTCGTTGACCTCGGCGGCCACCGTATCTGCGGTACTGTCCTGCGTCACCTCTATGGCCTCCAGCCGGCTGGGCAGGTACAGCACCCCGGCCGGCTGCGGCGTCCCGAAGCGGTGGTGCTCATCGCCGCAGGCCGCAAAAAGGTAGATGAGCATCTGCATATTGAGGCCGTAGGCCACTTCCTCGAATTTGAATTCCTTGGTGCCGGATTTATAGTCGATGACCCGCAGGTAGTCCCCGTCCGGCCCGTGGAACAGATCGACCCGGTCGATGGAGCCTCGCAAAGTGATGGGGGTACCGTCCTCGGCCGCCAGCCGGGGGGAGGACACCTCGCCTCCCTCCCCTACCGGGACCTCGGTGGCGGCGGCGGTGAATTCGCTTTGCGCAAATTCCTCGGCCATGTGCCGCAGGATAAAGCCCAGCATCAGCCGCAGCCGCTGGAACTGATACCGGAACCTTGCGGTAACGGCGGCGGGGTCGGGCACCATCCGGTCGATATATTCGGTGAGATAGCGGCGGATCTCCGCGTCCATCTCCTCGGGGGAAAGGCCATAAAGCCCCTCGCTGCCGTAATGGTTCACCATCTGCTGGAAAACATAGTGGATGGCGGAGCCGGACTCGAAGGGGGAAAACTCCACCCTTTGGCGGGGGCGCAGCCGCAGCATTTTATCGCAGAAAAACTGGTAGGGACACTGGTAGAACCGGTCGATGGCGGTGGGGGCGAGCTTTAATTCCCTGCCCAGCAGCCGCCGGGCCTGCTCCGGGGCAATGTTGCCGGCCGGGGCATTTCGGGACACCCGCTTCATCGCCGCAGGATAGTCCCCCTCTCCCAGCCGTTCCAGAAGGGCGGCCAGCAGCGCCTCCTCCTGCCGGTTTTTCCCCAGGGCCGCCGCATACCGGCCCTTGGCGGTGGTCTCATTCACCACCCAGAATTCAGCGGGCAGGCTTTCGGTTTTCCGGGGCGTCACCTGCAGGGGACGCAGCACCCGCAGCAGGCAGCCGCTGGGGGCCAAGGCGGTATCTCCGGCTATATTCTGCCGGGCATAGGTGATATAAAGCCGTTCGGCGGGGGCCGCAAGGGCGGAATACAGCACAAACTGCTCCCGCAGGGCGCTTTCGGTGCCGATAACCGGAAGCTCTGCACCGAAGGTGTTCAGCTCCTCCCGTTCACGGGTGGAAAAAAGTCCCGCTGCCGCCCCGACTGCCGGGAAAATGCCCTCATTGACGCCTAGGACAAATACCACCCGGGGCGATTGCAGGCGAACCCGGTCGCTTTCGGCCAATATCACATGGTCTACGGTATTTGGGACCTCCCCGAGGTCGATGCGGGAAAGCGCCAGCCGGAACAGCTCTCCCCATTCCCTGGCGGTCATGGTCTTTCCGGGGTAAAAATCGGCCATAAGGTCCAAAACATCCACCACACGGTTCCACTGGCGGTCAATGGCCTGCCGTTCGGCGGGGCTGCCGTCCCGGGTGAGGTTTTGCAGGGCTTCGGTCTTTTGGGCATAGCGGTAAACCGCCGCCGCAAAGCCGGGGCCGTCGGTATTTTTTATGCTCTGCCGCAGGGCAAAAAGCGGCTCGGTCACCGCACGGCGGGCGGCCTCTGCCTCGGCCAGCTCCGCAGCATATTCCTCCGGGGCCGCCTCGGACATCCCTTCAGGATTGCCGGTAAAGGGGGCACGCCAGTCCTCCCCGGTGACATTCCACACATAGCAGTAGTTTTCCAGCCGGCCGGCCTGCTGCGGGGAAAGCCCCGAAGCAGCGGAACGGGCCAACCGCAGAATGGCCGGGGTCTTCAGGCTGCCGGCGGCAGCCTCCAGTGCGGTAAGCAGGAAAAAGGGCAGCGGCGCAAAAAGGATGTTCTGCTTTTCGCCGCAGAAATAGGGCAGGCCGTATTCCTCCAGCACCGTTTTGGCGTTCCGGTATCGGTCCAGGTCACGGCAGAGGATAACGCAATCCCGGTAGCGCAGGCCGTTTTCCCGCACCAGCCTGCTGATCTCGGCGGCGGCAAACCGCATCTCCTCGTAAACGGTCGGCGCCTCGATAAGCTGAAGGCTCTCCCCGGCGGCGGGGGCTGCCGTCTGCGGCCGGGTAAAGGCCCTTTGCAGGGCGGCCAGCTCGGCGTTTTGGTGGCGTTTATCCTCGGTCAGGATCAGCGGCTTTTCGCATTCGCACCCGTGTGCAGCCGCATACGCACGCATCCGCAGCAGGAATTTTTTTTGATAAAGGAAGATGTCCTCCCCGGCATCGAGAGAGGGGCAGGTCATCGAAATGGTAAGGGCATCGGCGGCAAGTAGGATATGCTGCAGCATGGCACGCTCGCTCACCGAAAAATAGTCGAAGCTATCCACCCACACCTGCCGCCCGGCAAACCAGTTTTTCTCCTCGGCACGGGCAAGGGCAAGGGTCAGCTCATCCAGCGGGTCATGGAAGCGCTGCTCCACCAGTGCCTGAAACGCATCGAAAATAAGCTGCATATCCCGCAGCTTCTGCCCCAGCGCACCGCCGGTCTGCCGGGAAAGCTCCGCCACGGCCTGCGGCGTAAGACCAGCCCGTTTGAAATCGGCGACGGTTTGCAGCATGGCGGTGACAAAGCCGGGGTAAGCGGCCTGCCGCCGGTAAAGGGTAAGGGCGTCGGCGACCTCGGCAATGGCTTCCCGCATCAGCAGCGCCCGGCTCACCTCATCCATGGGACGAAGGGCCAGGCCGCCGCATTCCCGGAAGATGTTTTCCGCCAGGCGGGGGAAGCTGTACAGGGTGACATAGCGCTGCTCTTCGGCGGTGAAAAGCGCGCTGACCCGGCGTTCCATCTCAAATGAGGCGTGCTCCGGCACCAGCAGCAGGGCGGTCTGCTGCCGGGCGGCGGAGGCGCGGATCCGGCGGAGCGTCTCGGTGGTTTTTCCGGTTCCGGCTTCGCCGAGGATCAGTTGCAGCATGGGGAGGACTCCTTTCGGGCAGGTTTTTGGTGGGTGCAGGGGGAGAACGGCCCGCAGGGCCGCCGGGCTTCGCCCGGCGCAGGCGGCCTCCGGCCGCCGAAACCGCCCCGGAGGGGCGGTTTGCCCTGCGGGCCGCAGCCTGCGGCTTTCGGCAGGCCTGCGGGGGGCCGCAGCAGCGGTGCAATATCTTTCCTATATGATTGTACCACAGGTTCAGCAAAGAGGACAAGACCCTTGCGTGAAAAATACGAACAAATTTTCGCCAAATGTCCCTCCCGCCGAAAAAGGAAAATCCGCCCGTCCCCTATCGTGCCGGGGGCAGGCGGATGGCATTGGGTGATTTAAGCAAATTCGTAGTGGGGGCTCTTATAGCGCAGCCGGATCTTATCGGCGATCATGGCGATGAACTCGCTGTTGGTGGGCTTGCCGCGCAGGTTATGGATGGTATAACCGAAATAGGAATTGAGGACGTCCACATCCCCGCGGTCCCACGCCACCTCAATGGCATGACGGATGGCACGCTCCACCCGGGAGGCGGTGGTATCGTTCTTTTTGGCGATGGCCGGGTACAGCACCTTGGTGACGCCGTTAATGATATCCGGTTCCCGAACGGTCATAATGATGCCGTCCCGAATGTACTGGTAGCCCTTGATATGGGCGGGGATGCCGATCTCCAGGATGATCCCGGTGACCACCGTTTCCAGGTCGATGATCTTTGCGGAGGAATGGGCGGCCGGCTCCGCAATGGGTGTGGGATTGAACAGCATATCCACCCGATCCGCAAGGATCTCCGGGTCGAAGGGCTTAACGAAATGGTAGGCGGAGCCTGCCTTCACAAGCTGGTTGGTAATGCCGGGTGCGTCCACGGCGGTCATGGTGAAAAAGACGGGGCTTTCGCCGCATTCCCCGCGAGCAGCGGTCATCAGCACGCCCAGCCCGTCAATGCTGCTCATCATCACATCCATCAGCACCACAGCGGGGTGGCGCTCCCGGATCTTCTCCAGCAGCTCCCGGCCGTCCTTGCGGCAAAGCTCAACATCAAAGCCCTTATTCTCCAGGGCGGTTTTACAATGGCTGCGGAATTCCCCTGCATCATCAACAAGCAGCAATAATCTTACGTTCTTCATGGTTCTCCTCCTAAAAGTTGTGTAATCCGGCCGTTGATATGATGTTACCATAAATTGTAAATGATTTCAACATTTAATTTGCATTTTTCCGAATAAGTTTCTGCTAATATCTGCTAATTTTAGATGAAATGCGTCAAAGCAGTGTTATCCTCTATCAAATATAGATGTTTTTCCTTTATTTTCGGCAAAATACGACCGCCCCGCCGCCCCGCACCGGAAAGCCGCCCGCTGCAAGGAACTTGTCATTATCTTCTATCAATATAACGCAAAACCACCGGAAAAGCAACGGCCGGGGAAAATTTCATCAAAAAAGAACGCCCGCGGGGGCGTTCTTTTTGGTTGGGCCGGCAGGATTCGGACCTGCGGGATGCGGGAGTCAAAGTCCCGTGCCTTACCGCTTGGCTACGGCCCAGAGTATAAGCCAGGGGATACCCGAATAGGTATCCCCTGTGCATGGGGTGGATAGTGGAATTCGAATCCACGACCTCCAGAGCCACAATCTGGCGCGCTAACCAGCTGCGCTATACCCACCATATTAACTTGAATTGGCGCGCCAGAAGGGACTCGAACCCCTGGCCTACTGCTTAGAAGGCAGTTGCTCTATCCTGCTGAGCTACTGGCGCAAGCAAAGCGTGGAGCGGGTGATGGGAATCGAACCCACGTAACCAGCTTGGAAGGCTGGAATTCTACCATTGAACTACACCCGCAGGTCCAAAGGCGGTCTTTGGCGACATCAGTTATCATACCAAAAGAGGGGCCTTTTGTCAACCGTTTTTCTCAAATTGCGAGAATAAATTTGCAAAAAAGGTTGTCACCGACCGGCGGATGTGCTAAAATCTTAATGTAGTATGCACTATTTCATGAAAGGACGATTTTTCCTATGTCTGGACATTCCAAATGGAATAATATCAAACGCAAAAAGGGCGCTTCCGACGCCGCAAAGGCCAAGGTCTTTACCAAGGTGGCCCGTGAGATGTCGGTAGCGGTAAAGGAGGGCGGCCCCGACCCCGAGACCAACGGTAAGCTGCGTGACTGCATCGCCAAGGCCAAGGCCGCCAATATGCCCAATGAAAACATCGAGCGCTGCATAAAGAAGGCCGCCGGCAGCGAGGATAAGAACAGCTACGAGGAGATGGTATACGAGGGCTACGGTCCCAACGGCGTCGCCGTCATCATCGAATCGCTGACCGACAACCGCAACCGCACCGCCGGTGACCTGCGCCACTACTTTGATAAGTGCGGCGGCAATCTGGGTCAGAACGGCTGCGTGGGCTATCTGTTCACCAAAAAGGGCCAGATCGTCATCGATAACAGCGAGGGCGAGCTGGACGAGGAAAAGGTGATGGAGGACTGCTTTGACGCCGGCGCCGAGGATGTGGATTTCGATGAGGAGACCATCGAGATATTCACCGGCGTGAACGAGCTGCGTGAGGTGCGTGAGGCGCTGGAGAAGAAGGGCTATACCTTCCTTTCCGCCGAGCCTGCCTATATCCCCTCCACCTATACCACCCTGCCGGAGGACGCCGCCGATAAGATGACCCGGCTGATGGACCTTCTGGACGACTGCGATGACGTTCAGGGCTTCTGGCACAACTGGGAAATGTAATAAATCCCCCGCAAATACAAAAAATCCAGGCGGCGCCCCCAAAGCGCCGCTTTTTCTCACAGAAGGAGGGCAGACTATGGAGGGACTGCGAAGAGCCGCTTTGGTGCTTTGCGCCGTGCTGATGCTCTGCACCGTTGCGGCGGCCGAATGGGACAGTACCGGCAGCTTTAACGGGGATCCGACCTCCTCTTCCCCCGTAATACAGGAGCCGGAGCAATCCGAGCCTTCCCCCGTAATACAGCCGGAGCAATCCGAGCCTTCCCCCGGTGGGGCAGCACCTGCGGTGCCGGATGCCGTCGAAAACCGTACCCCCGGTGAGAGCAGCAGTCAAATGGACGACTCCCTTTGGGGGAGCTATGACACCCATGACGTCAGGCCCAATATCGAGCCGCCCTCCGAAAAGCAGCAGGAGCTGGAGGCCGCCCAGCGTGCATGGGAGGAAGACCAGATGCAGCGGGAGGAGGCCTTCCGGGAGGCGGAGCAGGTAAGCACCGAACCGCCCGGGGAGGATGAGGATGCAAAAAAGCAGCCCTCCGCCGGGAACGGCACCGGGGATGACGCCCCGACCGAGCTGACCCTGCCGGTGCAGGCCCCCAAGCCCGTAAGCCCTGTGCGGTATATCCTCATCGGGGCGCTGCTGGCCGCCGCCCTGTGTATTGCCCTGTATCTCTTTACCCATCCCGTCCGGGAGGAGGACGACCCGGAGGATAACGAATGAACTGCCAAACCGAAAGGAGGAGAGCCTATGCCGGAGCCGAACCTTTGCCGCCATTGCTTTAGCGCGATGGAGGAGGGGGAAACGGTGTGCCCCGTATGCGGCAAAAAGCCGGAGGCCGAAAACCCGGAGCAGGCCCTGCCGCCGGGAACAGTGCTTTCCGGGCGGTACCGCATAGGAACGGTGCTGCACCACAATGACCTGCTCACCACCTATCTTGGGTGGGATACCGAAAAAGACCGCAAGGTGCAGGTGGAGGAATTCTTCCCCGGCATATTGAAGCGTGCCGAGGATGGCCGGGGCATTATGCTCATTTCCGCCGAAAGCAAAACGCTGTTCCGCACCATGGCCAGCGACCTGCACGACCGCTGGAAGCGGCTGACGGAGATCAACCACAAGGCCATGCTGAAAACGCTGGTGCTTTTTTCCGAAAACGACACCCTGTACCGGGTGACCGAATACCTGCGGATGGAGCCGCTGGAAAGCTATCTGGAGCGTCAGGGCGAAATGAGCCTGACCGACGCCCGGCAGCTCATCAGCCCGCTGATCTCGCTGCTTTCCCAGCTGCACAATATGGGGCTGACCCATTGCGGCATCTCGCCGCAGAACATCTACGTGGACAGCCGCAAGCGGGTGGTGCTGGATGGCTTTGCGCTGCCGGAGCTGCGCACGGTGGGCAATGGCCTGCATGCCGAGCTTTACGCCGGGTACAGCGCCCCGGAGCAGTATTCCAAGGCGCTGTGGCAGGGCGAATGGACCGATATCTATTCCCTGGGGGCGGTGCTGTACCGTATGCTGGCGGGACAGGCCCCCGTCAGTGCCGAGCTGCGCGGGGAGAAGGATTTTCTCTCCCCGCTGGCAAAGCTGCGCCCCGACCTGCCCGAAAACGTCTGCGACGGCATTATGCGGGCGCTCAATATCGACCACAAGCAGCGCTATCGCTCGATGGAAGCCTTTTCCGCAGCGCTTTTGGAGGAATCCGGCGCCAATACCGCGGTATTCCGGCCGGAAGCACCCACCCGCCCCATCGAAAAGCCCGTAACCGGGCAGGGGCGGCAGCTTTCCCCGACGATGACGCTGCTGGCGGCGCTGCTGGTTTTAAGCGTACTGGGGAATATTGTCCTTGCGATATGGCACGGCGGCGGCATGAACGGAGCCGAGGACCCGGCCGCCCCGGTGATGGAACGCAGTCTGGAGGGATACTACCTCCCCGCCGTAGAAAACGAGCTGGAGCATATGACCGGGGTCAATTTCACCTACCGGTATGAATACAGCGACACCTACCCCGCCGGGGTGATCTATAAGCAGTCCTTGGCGGTGGGCCAGGTCCTGCCGGAGGACGGCAGCGTAACGCTTTACATCAGCAAGGGGACGCAGAATGTGGAGATGCCCGACCTGTACGGTGCCAATGAAGCCTACGCCGTCCGCATCCTGAACGACCATCAGATCAACTACACCATTTCCTATGATACCGACCCCGAAACGGGCGGCGCTCCGGGCACGGTGGTGGGGTTGAGCATCACGCCGGGCAGCACGGTACGCCCCAAAACTGCCACCGAAGCCGATACCGTAACGGTAACGGTGAAGTCGGCCACACCGGAGGAACCGGGATTCTGACAACAAATATAATGCCCGCAGGGGGGTTGCTCCTGCGGGTATTTTTGCAGCGGACGTATATCGGCGATGGCTGCGTCGCGTGCCTCGAAAGGCAACAGCCCGTCTCCGCCGGGCATGAGCCTTCCTTCGCCCCGCCTCCTTGCCCTCATCCGATCTCCGCCCGCCGCAAGGACGGAATTTAAGCCTGTGGTTTTCCCCCGCAGGCTTTTTTGTTTACAGCAGGGTGCGAAAGCTCGGGGTGATGGACTCCTTGAGATGCTCCATCATCCGCAGGGCGGCATCCAGGGTGCTGAACAGTCCCGAACGGTCATCCTCCTGGCAGTAGGCCGGCAGCTCCGAAAGATGCTCCATGATATTATCCAGGTGGTCGTGGCGGACATAGAGCAAAAACCTCGGCTCCATGCCGTTCCACTCCTCCATCAGCTGCTCGCAGCTTTGCCGGACCGCAGCCGCCCCCTCCCGCTCTGCAAGGGTGCGTACCGCTGCGGTATCCCCGCTGATCTTATCGATGCTCCTTTGCATATCCACCAGCGTATAAACGCTGATGCCGATGATGAGCAGCAAAATCCCCACCGCTGCCAAAACCCGTTTCATCGGTCACGCTCCTTTGCTATGATATCGCAGCTGCCGTCCGGACAGGCGACCATAAGATAGACCTCCTCCACCGGGAGTTTTCGGGCGGCGGCCTGCTTTTTCACCCAATTGAGATCCCTGCCGCTGCGGCGCAGCGCCTCATTCATGATGGTCCCCTCACACACCACCGCAAGGGGCGGGGCGTTGTCCTCGGGGCGGTCGGGCAAAGAAAGCGCCTGCGGCGTGACGGTGCGGCTTTGGTATTTCTGATAGACCGAGAGCTTCCCGTTGGTTTCCACCACCGCAAATTCCACCTCCTCCACCCGGAAGATGCCGTTCTGCCGAAGCTGGGTCATCAGGTCATCGGCGGAAAACCGCAGCTCCCGCATCTCCTTCTGGTCTATTTTCCCATTGTGGATGATGATCATGGGCCGCCCGGAAACGATCCGCCGCAGCCGGGCGCTTTTCAGGCAGAAAAAGGAGGTCAGCACCTCGAAGCACATCAGCGCCAGTATGGGCAAAAGCCCCGCAAACATGGGGCTGTCGGTCTCCTCGATGGTAAGGGTGGCGATATTGGAGATGAGAATGGTGATGACCAGCTCCGAGGGCTGCAATTCCCCGATCTGCCGCTTGCCCATCAGCCGCATGCCGAACACCACCACAAGATACAAAATGAAAGTGCGCAAAAATGTGACCAGCAAAAAAATCACCTCGCTACACAGGGTATTATTTACGGCTTTCGGCAGCATATTCCCGTACATATTCCGGCGGCGGGCGCAAATAATGAAAAGAGATTTTCGGCGGCGCGGCGGGAGGTGGTAAAATGCCGGAAAAACTGGATCGCAGCCTTGTGCTGGTGCGGGAGCGCATCGAAAAAGGGATGCGCGGCTCGGCCGATCTCATTTTGGATGAGTTTCAGATCGCGGGCGTCAAGGGGCTGGCGTTTATGTTTGACGGGCTGGTTTCCAACAGTCAGGTCAGCGATTTTTTGCTGCGCCCCCTGTCCCGTATCCAGCCCTCGGAGATCACCCCCGAGGGGCTGTGGGATATTTTGCAGCGGGAATTTCTATTCAGCAGCGAGCAGGGCGTGGTAGATAACTATGATGACCTGTTCACCCGGGCGATGAGTGGCTTTGTGCTGGTGCTGCTGGACGGCGTGCCGAAGGCGCTTTCGCTGGGGTATCAGGGCTTTGTGACCCGCAGCGCCGGGGAGCCCGCCATGGAAAAGAACCTGCGCGGCACCCGGGAGGGCTTCACCGAAAGCAACAATACCAATACCGCCATGGTGCGCCGAAGGCTGAAATCCCCCTGCCTGACGGTGGAAACGCTGTGTCTGGGGCGGCAGAGCCGTACCAATGTGCGGATGGTCTATTTAAGCGATGCAGCCGAAAAGGAAACGGTGGACGCCGTGCGGCAAAAGCTGCAAAGCGCCGGGCTTTCCCTTGTGCTGGACAGCGCCTTTTTGCAGGCGTTTTTCGGCAAAGGGGCGGCGTCATTATTTACCGGCACGGGGGTGACCCAGCGCCCCGATACCCTCTGCGCCAAGCTGACCGAGGGACGGGTGGGGGTGATGGTGGACGGCAGCCCCAATGTGATGATCGTGCCCTACCTTTTCACCGAGCATTTTCACACGCTGGATGACTACACCCAGCGGCCCTATTTTACAGCTTTCGTTAGGGCTTTGCGGCTGGCGGCGTTTTTTATTACCATTCTGCTGCCGGGGTATTATGTGGCGGTGGTCACCTTTCACCCGGAGCGCATCCCCCGCAGCCTTTTGCCGGATTTTCTCGGCTCGGTGGCGGCAACGCCGCTTTCCGCCGCGGGGGAAGCACTGGTTTTGTTCCTTTTGTATGAGCTTCTGCGGGAGGCCGGGCTGCGCCTGCCGGATGCCATCGGGCATACCTTGAGCGTGGTGGGCGGCATCGTCATCGGGGATGCCATCGTGACCGCCGGGCTGGTGGGGCTGCCGATGATCATCATTATCGCATTGACGGCGGTAAGCGCCTTTGCGGTGCCCGGCCTCTATGAACCGGTGACCATCCTGCGCTTTCTGTTTATCATCATCGGCGGAGGGCTGGGGCTGTACGGCATGGTGCTGGGCATTTTGCTGCTGGCGGTAAACCTGTGCAGCCTGCACACGCTGGGGACGCCGCTGACCGCCCCGGTGGCGCCGTGGCAGCCCGGTGCGCTGCGGGATCTGTTCTGGCGAAGCGGGTGGCGGCGGCTGGGCCGGCGGGACTACCGTATCTCCTCCGCCCGGCAAAAGGGGGAGCAGGATGCGGACTGAACAAATCAGCGGGGCGGGGCAGGTTTTTTCGCTGCTGGCGCTTTCGCAAAGCTTCTGGCTGCTGTGCAGCCGTCCGCCGCTGGCAAACGGCCTGCTGACCGCTGCGGCCGGGGCTGCGGCCTACGGGGTGGTATTTTTTCTTGCGGTGCTGTGCCGCCGGGCCGCCGCAAAGAAAAAATCCCTCTCCAAGGGCTCCGCTGCGGCGGGGATGCTCCTGGCGGCGGGGTATTTTTCGGTGACGGCCGGGCAGCTGATTACCGCCTGCCGGGTACTGTTCGATGAAGCATTTTCGCCGTTTTTTCTGCTGGCGGTGCTGCTGGCGGCGGTATGGGCGGCGGCGGCCGCCGGGCAGGAGCCCTTGGGACGGGCGGCCTTCCTACTTGCGGGGGTGTTCCTGTTGGGGGTGGTCTTGCTGATCGCCGGGGTGCTGCCGCAGGCGACCTTTCTCAATCTGCGGATGCCGGAACGGGACAGCGCCCTGCTTTTGCGGGAGATTTTATTCATCCTTCCGCAGCAGATCGAGCCGTTTTTACTGCTGCTGCTTGCCCCGCAGACCGATCGGCCGCACTCCCCTGCCCTGCTGCTTTGGGCGCCCGTTGGGTTTCTCCTTAATGCCGCGCTGCTGCTGACGGCGGCGCCGGTGCTGGGGCATTACGGCAGCCTGCTGCCCTATCCCGTCATGCTGCTGGCAAAGTCGGCGGGCCTTTCCGGGATGGTGCCGGTCTACTGCTTTTTGCTCATCACGGCGGCGTTTTTCCGGCTTTCGGGGCTGGCGGCGGGGGCGCTTCGGTTGGGAAAGCAGGCGGGAATTGCACAGGGGGCGGCGCTTTGGGCAGCGGCGGGGCTCACGCTCGTCGGAACAATTACCCTGCACTACACCGGCTGGGAGCCGCAGCGGGCCTATGCCGCTTTAGGCGTCATGGGGTTGTTGTGGGGGCTCCCGGTGGTGGCGGCAGGCAGGGGCGGCGGGCAGAAGCGGGAACCGGCAAGGCAGCGGTGAAGGCAGGCTGGCGCCTGTCGAGCCGCAACACAGCCGGGCCCCGCTTATGGTCGTCGCCCCGGAATAAAAAACAGGAGGGGCGACCCATGCGTTTGCGCCGTTTAGCCGCTGTGATATTTTTGCTTTTGCTGCTGCCCGGCTGCGGCAGGCGCTCCATCTCCCACCGGCCGTTTCTTTCCATGATGGGGATGCAGACAAAACTGGGCCCCGCTTATGGTCGTCGCCCCGGAACAAAAAACAGGAGGGCTGACCTATGCATTTGCGCCGTTTAGCCGCTGTGATATTTTTGCTTTTGCTGCTGCCCGGCTGCGGCGGACGCTCCATCTCCCACCGGCTGGTGGTCTCCTCAATGGGGGTGGCGGGCGGCAACGATGGGCTGACTGCCGTCCTTGAGATCATCCGGGGAGAGGAAAATGAGCGCATCACCGCAGAGGGGCGGGATTTGAACGCCATTTTTACGGATGCCGAACGGCAGACCGGCAAGCAGCTTTATCTCGGTGCGATGCAAAGCATCATTTTTTCCGGCGTGAAGGATGCCGACGAGCTGCGGGCGCTGCTGATGCAGCTGCTCCGTGACGGGCGCATCAGCCCCAACACCCAGGTCGCCCTGTGCGAAAATGCCCTGGCGATTTTGGGGGAAACGGTCACCGGGGACGATATTACGGCGCTTTTGACCCGCCAATATACCGCCACCCGCCAAAACGGGCTGAAGGAACTGGTAAACCTGCTGGACGGTGCGGGGCGGGATGGGCTGCTCTCGTGGCTCACGGCGGAGGACGGTACCCTGCGGGCGACCGGTGTGGTTGCGACCGGGCAGCGGAACTACCGTGACCCGTGGCAGCCGGACAAGCTATGCCTCATGCTGCTGCGGCGCGCCCCGGAAATGCGGCTGACGGTGCCGGTAGCCGCGGGAGAAGCGACCATCCTGCTGCGAAGAATGGCGGTAGCGGGGGTGCATTTTACCGCAAAGGGGGCTGTGGTGACCGTTACTGCGGAGGCAACGGTGCAGGCGGTAAACGGCGGGCCCGTAAGCAGGCAAATACTGGAGCATGCACTGGAGGATGCCCTGCGGCGGCAGCTGCTGCAAATGAACGACCGAATGCGCAGCACCGAAAGCGACCTTTTGGGGATGGGGACACGGGCGGCGCTGGCCGGCCGGGAGGATGCATCGATCGATTTTGCCGGGATGGAATACAGGCTGCGGACGGTGCTGCGGGACCCCTGCGGACTGTTGGAATAGGATGCAGTTTTGGGCAGGAAATAGCTTTTCCGGATAACGGAAGCGTAAAATCGGGCGTATTTGCCATAAGTACATCTTATGTCGTTATGGTTTACCATTAGAATTACTTTTGGATCGAGCGCATTTTTGGATCAAAAAGTATCCCGATCATCGTCAAATTGATAAGCTGCGCTAATGGCTTCGCCCATTCCCATAAGCCTGCATTTTGGATTGGCAGCCATTTTCAGTAAAAACGCCGGGATGGTTTTTCATCATCGAAAAGCGTGCGGATGGTACGGGCTGCTAACGGGCACAGTTTCTGGCAGGGCGGGGGATCGCTGCATCCGGCGCTTAATTTTACATCGCATCTTTGGGGGATTCGGGCGCAAAGTAAGCCATGGGCAGCGCATAAAGCGGCGCCGCCCGACCGCAAAAAGGGGGTGAAAAGGATGCGAAAAACAGCCAGGACGGGGTTTTGGCTTTTCGGGATGGCGGTACTGGTGATGCTGGCGGCAGCACTCTACTGGCAGGCAGCCCTGCCGGATGAATATACCGTAACAAGGGGCAGCAGCCTATCTCTGCCCGGCAATATCACCGCCGTATATGGCGGGGAAAGCGCTGCGGCCCGCAGCGGGGAAACGATGACGGAAGCGGAGCTTCGTTTGCCGCTGGGGGTGGCGGTAAAGACCGTCCGGGTGCGGTATGCACAGCGGGAAACAGTGCTGGTATCCGGGCGGCCCTTTGGCATAAAAATGTTCACCGAGGGGCTGATGGTGGTCGGCTTTACCGATTTTTCCACCGACGGCAGGCGCATGAACCCGGCCCGCAGCGCCGGGCTTTCCACCGGGGATATTCTTTTGAGTATTGACGGCATTTCGCTGACCTCCAATGAGCAGATGGGCGCACTGGTGCAGGGCGGCGGCGGGCGGCCGGTTCGGCTGGTTTACCAGCGGCAGGGCCGGGAATACACCGCCGTTATCACCCCGCAGAAAAGCGTGACCGATAACCGGTGGCATCTGGGGCTGTGGGTACGGGATAGCTCTGCGGGCATCGGGACGGTGACCTATTTTGATGAGAACGCCCGCACCTTTTCGGGGCTTGGGCATCCCATCTGCGATGTGGATACCGGGGAGATCATGACCCTTTCCACCGGGGAGGGCGTGGACGCCGTCATCACCGGGGTGACCCCCGGAAAAAGCGGCGCTCCCGGCGAATTGAAGGGGCAGTTTGTCACGGGGCGGCCCTTTGCCCGACTGACCGCCAACAGCACCTGCGGCATCTGCGGCAGGCTTTCCCCCGACTTTACCCCGCAGGGGGTGCGGATGGCAGTGGCCTTCCGGCATGAGGTGCAGCCCGGCCCCGCCAAAATACTGACCACCATAGCGGGCAGCACCCCGAAGGAATACGATGTGGTGATAGAAAAGGTGCTGCGGGGCAGCGGCCATGCGGGGCAGAATATGGTCATCCGGGTGACGGACCAAGCGCTGCTGCAAAAAACCGGCGGCATCGTGCAGGGGATGAGCGGTTCCCCGCTGGTGCAGAACGGGATGCTGGCGGGGGTGGTGACCCATGTTTTTGTGGATGAGCCGAACCGCGGGTATGCCGTTTTTGCCGAAACGGTGCGAACCGCCGAAAAAGCGGCGACAACCGCACAGGACGCCGCCGCATAGCAGGAAAAAGCCCCCGGAGTGTGGTTCTCCGGGGGTGTACTTATATGGCGAGTGACGCCTGAACGAAGCCGTAAAACAGCGGGTGCGGGCGGTCGGGGCGGCTTTTGAATTCCGGGTGGAACTGGCAGCCCACGAACCACGGATGGCCGGGCAGCTCGATGACCTCCACAAGGGCGCCATCCGGGGAGGTGCCCGCAAGCACCAGACCGGCCTTTTGCAGCTCCTCCCGGAAGGCGTTATTGAATTCGTAGCGGTGGCGGTGGCGTTCGCTGATCTCCCGCCGGCCGTACAGGGCAAAGGACTTTGTGCCCTCGGAAAGCAGGCAGGGATAGCGTCCCAGCCGCATGGTGCCGCCCTTTTGGGTCACGCCCACCTGCTCCGGCAGCAGGGCGATAACGGGGTGGGCGGTGGTGCTGCTGAATTCGGCGCTGTCGGCATCCGCCCAGCCTGCCGCATGGCGGGCAAATTCGATGACGGCGATCTGCATCCCCAGGCAGATGCCGAGGTAGGGGATGTTCTTTTCCCGGGCAAACTGCGCCGCCAAAATCATGCCCTCGATGCCGCGGTCGCCGAAGCCGCCGGGCACCAGGATACCGCCGCAGCCGCAAAGCGCTTGGGCGATGTTCTGCGGGGTGAGGGTCTCGCTGTCCACCCAGCGGATGGTCACCTCGGCATCACAGGCGGTGCCGGCATGAAACAACGCCTCCGCCACGCTGATGTAGGCATCCCGCAGGCCTGTATATTTGCCCACCAAGGCGATTTCCACATGGCGGTGGACGCCCTTTATCCTTTGCACCATTGCCGTCCATTCGGTCAGGTCGGGGGTTCTCTCCCCCAGCCCCAGCCGCCGGCAGACGGCATCGCACAGGCCCGCCTTATGCAGCAGCAGCGGGACCTCATACAGGGTGTGGGCGGTCACATTGGGGATGACACAGTTTTCCGGGACGTTGCAGAACAGGGCGATTTTGCGGCGGATGTCCTCGCTGATGGGGGCATCGGTGCGGCAGACCAGGATATCCGGCTGGATGCCGACCGACAAAAGCTCCTTGACGGAATGCTGGGTGGGCTTGCTTTTTAATTCCCCGCTGCCGGGGATGGAGACGATAAGCGGGACGTGGATAAAGAGGACGTTTTCCCGACCCTTTTCCACCGCCACCTGCCGGATGGCCTCCAGAAACGGCCGGCTTTCGATATCTCCCACCGTGCCGCCGATCTCGCTGATGATGATATCGGTGCTGCCGTCCTCCATGGCGTAGATGCGGCGCTTGATCTCATCGGTGATGTGGGGGATGATCTGCACCGTGCCGCCGAGATAGCCGCCCTGTCGCTCCCGATTGAGGACGCTCCAGAAGATCTTGCCGGAGGAGACCGAAGCGTTGCCGTCCAGCGAGACGTCCACAAAGCGCTCGTAGTGGCCGAGGTCAAGATCGGTTTCGGCGCCGTCCTCGGTGACGAAGACCTCGCCGTGCTGGTAGGGGCTCATGGTGCCGGGGTCCACATTCAGGTAGGGGTCGAATTTCTGGTTTTTGACCCGCAGGCCGCATTGCTTCAAAAGGCGCCCCAAGGACGCCGCGCAGATGCCCTTGCCGAGGCCGGACACCACACCGCCGGTGACGAAAATATACTTCATGCTGCTTCGCTCCTCTCGTATTTCTTCACACGCACTAAAAAACAGCATTGATTATACCGCTGCAAGTCACGGCGGTCAATGCTGCAAATTTGCAGATTATTCAATGAAATCCAGTATCTCGATTGGATAAATGGGAGAAATGGCGAAGGACGGAAAAGTTTTTCTTGCAAACGGGGCGTGGGTGCGCTATGATAGAGTCGATCCCCCCTATGGGGGATTTTTGTTTTTTGACGCAAAAAGGCCCGGAGGGTTTGTCCTCCGGGTCGTTTTTCGGTCACAGGTCGATGCGTTCGAAGTGGCGGCAGGCGGTGCGGCAGCTGACGGCGGTAAGCAGGGCGAACAGCAGCGCCCCCGCCGCCAGGACGAAAAGCTGCATCCCGTAGCTGCCGGTTTGGGAGTTCATGCCCGCCATACCGGGGAAGTGATGGAGCGCTTCCGCGGCGGCGATGGTGAGAAACCAGACGATGCAGTAGCGGATGAACGGCCGGCCGAGCCCGTAGGCGGTGCGGAAAAACCCGCCGAGAAAGACGGCATTAAAGAGGGCAAAGAGGAACAAAAGCCAGCCGAGATAGGCGAAATTGGCGTTCATCATGGCGTTGTGGGTGTAGACGGGCACTTCCCGCCAAAGGGTGAGCCGCAGGGCGGTGAGGAGGGCGCAAAGCAGCCAGCCGGAAAGCTCGATGAGCAGGCAGAAGGCGTATTTTGCCCGGACGACGTCGCTTTTTTTGCAGGGCAGCAGCGCCGTAAACAGGATATCACCGCTTTCCCGTGTCATCTGGAAGGTATAAAAGATGCCGAGGGTGATGAAAAATCCCCCCATGAGGATGGGGTAGCCGGGGATGAGGGTCATCAGCGCAAAGGCCAAAAAGAGATAGGTGATGGGGGCTGCGGTGAGCCGCAGCTCCTTATGCAGCAGCTTTTTCATGGGGTGTCCTCCTTCTCCAGATGTACCATGACCTGCTCTAATGTGGGGCAGGTGACGGCGGCCCCCTCAAACAGCGGGGCGTCCTCCCGGCGGATGAGCAAGGTCTCCCCTGCCCGTTCCGTGCAGCGCCCCAATATAATCTCCTGCTGCTGCGGGGTCAGCTCGCCCTGCCTATGCACCAGCCGGTAGTCCTGCCGGAAGCAGTCGATGGGGCATTGGGCGAGAAGCCGCCCCTTTTGAATATAGGCGATGTCATCGGCGCATTTTTCCAGATCCGAGGTGATGTGGGTGGAAAAGAGGATGGCAACGCCCTCCCCCGCCAGGGTGAGGAAAATCTCCAGCAGCTCCTCCCGCGATACGGGGTCAAGGCCGCTGGTGGGTTCATCCAAAAGCAGCAGCCGGGCGTGATGGGAAAGCGCCAGCGTCAACAGGAATTTGACCTTCATGCCCTCGGAAAGCTCCCGCAGGCACTTGTTTTCATCCAGCGAAAAGCGGCGGAGATAATTGCGGTAGGCTTTGTCATCCCAGCCGGGGTAAAAGTCGGCGGTCACGGCGGCGATCTCCCCCACCCGGCGGCGCTGATAGTAGGCCGTCCCGCCCGCCGCATAGCCGATCTGCTCCTTGATCTGCTGTTCATGGGCGGCAAAGGGCAGCCCGAAATAGCTGATCTCACCGGCATCGGGGTGGACAAGCCCTAAAATTGCTTTGAGGGTGGTGGTTTTTCCGGCGCCGTTGCGCCCGATAAAGCCCATGATGCGCCCGGCCGTCAGCGAAAAGCTGACCTCCCGGAGGGCAAAGGCGGGGTACTGCTTGCAAAGCCCCTCCACCTGTAATACGGTTTCATTCATGGTGTATTCTCCTTGCTGCGGTTCAGCAGGCCGAGGTAAACGTCGGTGAGCATGCTGCTGATGACCGGTTCCTCCAAATCGAGGTAGCCGGTGACCAGCATAGCGGCGATGCCGTGGATGAAGATCCAAAGCTCGATGTGCAGCTGTCGTGCGGCTTGCTCGGAAAGGCCGGTGTTTTTTACGATAAGGGCGACGATGCTGCGGGTAAGAGGATCATCCCCGGCCGGGGGCTCGCCGGTTCTGTCCCGCATGAAAAGCTCCTTAAAGAGCTGCGGCCGGGTGCGGGCAAAGCTGATATACGCCATGCCGGAGGCCTTGTAGGGCGGGTATTTGCCCTCCTTCATATGCTGCTCGATCCAGCGGCTGTATTCGGCGGCGGCGGCGTCCCGGGTCTCCTGCTGCAGGGCGGCCATGCTGCTGTAATTGCTGAAAATGGGCTGGGTGGAGCAGCCCAGTACCGACGCAACGGCACGGGCATTCACCGCCTCCATCCCCTTTTGGCGCAAAAGCTCCAATGCGGCGGCGATGATCTCCTCCCTCGTGACTTTAATTTTGGGCGGCATAACGGCTCCTTTCGATAACTAATGTTATATATCGTTAGTTATTATAAGGGCATTTTTTTATTTTGTCAAGTATTTTGCAAAAGAAAAAGCGGGCGGGCGGTTCCCTGCGGCATGGCCGCTGAATAGCATGGGATGGGAGAGCCCCTCCCCCAAGAACCCGGAAAGGACCTGTGAGTATGGAATTTCTGCATCTGAACGATATGACCCCCGGCCGGACGGCAACGGTGACCGAGCTGAAAACCCAAGGCAGTATGCGGCGCAGGCTGCTGGATATCGGGCTGGTGCCGGGCACCCCGGTGGAATGTGTGGGGCAAAGCCCCGGCGGCGACCCCAAGGCGTATCTCATCCGCGGGGCTGCCATTGCCATACGGCAGGAGGACGCCGAGAGCGTCATTTTGCGGGCGGGGGTGGACGAATGACCCGCCCTGCACCGGCGCCTGCGGAGGAGGTCATTACCGTGGCGATGGCCGGCAACCCCAATGTGGGCAAAAGTACCCTGTTTAATGCGGTGACCGGCATGAAACAGCACACCGGCAACTGGCCGGGCAAGACCGTCACCGGCGCCGAAGGCCGCTGCCGATGCCACGGGAAATGGTATCGTCTGGTGGACCTGCCCGGCACCTATTCCCTGATGGCACATTCGGCGGAGGAGGAGGTCGCCCGGGATTTTCTTTGCTTTGGCGCCCCGCAGGCGGTGTGTGTGGTGTGCGATGCGACCTGCCTGGAGCGAAATCTTTGCCTGCTGCTGCAAACGCTGGAGATCACCCCGCAGGTGGGGGTGTGCCTGAACCTGATGGATGAGGCCGAAAAGCGGCATTTGCATATTGACCTGCCGCGGCTGGAGGCGCTGACCGGGGTGCCGGTGACCGGCTGTGCCGCCCGCCGAAAGGACGCCCCCCAAAAGCTGTGCGCCCTGCTGGAGCGCATCACCGGAGGGGAAACGTCGGGGGAGCCGATCGTTCTTCGTTACCCGGAGGAGATAGAACACGCCATTGCCCCGGTGTGGCGGGTGCTGCGGCAAAAGGACTGCCGGGGGCTTTCCCCGCGGTGGCTGGCGATGCGGCTCATCGAGGGGGAGCCCGGCCTGACCGAGGCGCTGAACCGTCACCTTGGGGAGGCTTTTATGCGGGATGCGGGGCTGTTTGCGGCGCTGGCAAAGGCGGAAGCCACCCTTGCGGCGGGAAATATCACACCGGAAAAATGGCAGGACGCCATAGTGACCACGCTGGCCGGGGCAGCGGCACGGCTGGCGGCGGCGGTGGTGACCGGGGATGAGAAAAGCTATTCGGCGGGCGACCGCAGGCGGGATGCCGTACTGACCGGGCGGCGATGGGGCTATCCCATCATGCTGGGGCTGCTGGCGTTTATCTTCTGGCTGACCATCAGCGGCGCCAACCTGCCCTCCTTCCTGCTGGCGGGTGCGCTGTTCCGCCTGCAGGAGACGTTAAGCGGCGGGCTGCTGGGGCTGGGGTGCCCGCTGTGGCTGCATGACGCCCTGATTTTGGGGGTGTACCGGGTGGCGGCGTGGGTGGTTTCGGTCATGCTGCCGCCCATGGCGATCTTCTTCCCGCTGTTTACCCTGCTGGAGGACATGGGCTATCTGCCGCGGGTGGCCTATAACCTGGACCGGCCGCTGAAGCGCTGCGGCGCCTGCGGCAAACAGGCGCTGACCATCTGCATGGGGTTTGGCTGCAACGCCGCCGGGGTGGTGGGCTGCCGCATTATCGACTCCCCCAGAGAACGGCTGCTGGCCATTCTGACCAACAGCTTTGTGCCCTGCAACGGGCGGTTTCCCACGCTGGTCAATCTTATCCTCATCTTTTTTGTGGGGACGGCGGCGGGGGCGGAGCGGTCGCTCCTCTCGGCGCTGATGCTGACCGGGCTGATCCTGCTGGGGGTGGGGGTCACCTTCGGGGTGACGCGGCTGCTTTCCCGTACCGTTTTGCGGGGCGTGCCGTCCTCCTTTACGCTGGAGCTGCCCCCCTACCGCAGGCCACAATGGGGGCAGGTCATCGTGCGGTCGGTTTTTGACCGGACGCTGTTTGTACTGGGGCGGGCGGTGACGGCGGCGGCCCCGGCCGGGCTGCTATTGTGGCTGCTGGCCAATGTGACGGTCGGGGGGAGCAGCATCCTTGCCCATTGTGCCGGGTTTTTGGAGCCGTTGGGGCGGCTGATGGGGCTGGACGGGGTCATTCTGCTGGCCTTTCTTTTGGGGCTTCCCGCCAATGAGATCGTGGTGCCCATTATGCTGATGAGCTATCTTTCGCAGGGGGTTTTGCAGCAGCCGGGCAGCCCGGCCGAAATGCAGGGGGTGTTCCTTGCGAACGGCTGGACGCCGGGAACAGCCCTATGCGTGATGCTGTTTATGCTGATGCACTGGCCCTGCGCCACCACGCTGATGACCATCCGCAAGGAAACGGGCAGCGCCAAATGGACGGTGCTGGCGGCGGTTCTGCCGACCCTCTGCGGGATTACTGCCTGTATTATTGTGAATGGGTTATATCAACTGTTTGTATAAAAAGAGACCCATCCCGGGGTGGGGTGGGTCTGAAAGCCTTGCATTTTACAGGTCGGATTTGGTCTTGCCGTAACGGGTCATCAGGAGTTCTGCCAGAATGGAAACGGCGATCTCCTCGGGGGTCTCGCCGCCGAGCGAAAGCCCGATGGGGGAATGGACTGCATCCAGCTGCTCGGCGGTGATACCCTCGGCGGTGAGCTTTTGCCGGATGGCTTCTACCTTGCGGCGGCTGCCGATCATCCCGACATAGGCGGCGTCGGTGTGGTGCAGCACCCCACCCAATGCTTCACCGTCGGCGGCATGGCTGTAGCTTGCCACCACGTAATAAGCACCCGCGGGCAGGCGGGTATTGGCCAGCGCCTCCCCGAAGTTTTCAAGCTGGATGAAGCGGTCGGCGGCTTTTATCGCCGGGGCGATCATCTCCTCCCCGCGGGTATCCAGCAGGGTGGTGGAAAAACCGGCAAGCCGGGCCGCACGAAGAAGCGCCAGTCCCACATGGCCGCCGCCCACCATAATGAGCTGCGGGCGGGTGGCACGGCAGCTTTCGATGAACACGGTAAGCGAACCGCCGCATGCCTGCCCCGCTGCGGAGAGGGGGGAATCCAGCTCGTAGCGGCGGACGGCGTTTTCGCCCCCGGCCAGCAGCGTTACCGCATCCCGGATGGCCAACTTTTCGCCGGCGCCGCCGCCCACCGTCCCGTAGATGGTTTCATCCGGCAGCACCAGCATTTTGCCCTCGGTGCGGGCCGTCCCCGCCGAATGGACAATGGTCACGGCCGCATAGGGCGTTCCCGCCTCCAGCAGTTCTGCTTCCTTTCGGGCCAGCTCCAGTCGATCCATATTGCATCCTCCCTATCGTTTGGTCATAATGTATCGGTTTTTGTATTCCAGCACGGCGATATCGCCGTAAATGGCGCCGAGACCGGCCTCGATGGCGGCATGGTCGGTGCTGCGCATATCGATCTCGGTCAATATCCCGCCGTCTTGCATCAGCAGCAGGCGGTCACAGTAGGCCAGAGCAAAGTTGGGGTCGTGCAGGGTGATGAGCCCCGCCTGCCGGCGTTCATGCAGGACGCTGCGTATTTTGCCCAGCACCATGTGGCGGTTGACGAAATCCAAAGCGCTGTCCGGCTCGTCCATCAGCATCACCGGGGTATCCTGCGAAAGCGCCCGCGCCAAGATAACCAGCTGCTTCTGTCCCTCGCTCAAGGTGGCATAGTCCCGCCCGGCCAGCTCCGCCAGCCCCAAATGGGTCAGGTGCTCCATGGCGATCCTGCGGTGCGCTTCCCCGGGGGAATCCAGCAGGCGCAGCCGGGCATTAAAGCCCATGAGTACGACCTCCATCACCGTTTTGCCCATGATGGGGCTGCCCCGCTGCGGGATGTAGCTCATCAGCCGTGCGCGGCTTTTTTCATCCAGACGGGTGGTTTCGGTCTCCCCCACCGTGCAGCTGCCCCCGATAAGCGGCAGCAGACCGCAGGCGGCACGCAGCAGGGTGGTCTTGCCGCAGCCATTGAGCCCCAGTAAGGCGCAGAATTCTCCGGCCTCTACCGTAAGGGACGCCCCGCGGACGACCTCCCGTTCGCCGTAGCCGGCACGGATCTCCCGTAAGGAAAGCAAACTGCTCATACCTTGCCCTCCTTGCGCTTGCACATAAAGTAGGCCAGCACCGGCACGCCGATGATGGTGGTGAGGATGCTGATGGGCAGTCCCCCCGCATACAGGCTGCGGGCAAGGATATCGGCGATGAGCATGACCGCCCCGCCCACCATGGCCGCCAGCACCATGGTATCGGTATTTTCTCGCTTTATCATCATGCGGGAGATGTGAGGGGCGATGAGCCCGATGAAGGAGATAAGCCCGGTAATGCTGACGATGGACGCCACCAGCAGCGTGGAAAGCGACAGCACCGCCAGCCGTACCCGGTGCAGTCGCACGCCCAGCATCCGGCATTCTTCCTCATTGAGGGAGAGCAGGCCGACCTGACGGCGCAGCAGGAACAGCCCCGCAAAGCCGATGAGCCAGAACGGCAGGACGGAAAGCACCTTGGAGGCGGTAACGCCCGCAAAGGAGCCCATGGTCCAGTATTCGATGGCGGCAAGGTTGGATTCGCTGTCGGCATAGTATTTAAGCAGCATAATGGCTGATTTGGCGACAGCCGAAATGACGATACCCGCCAGGACATAGGTGGCGGTGGTATTGGCGCGGGTGGCCCGCACCAGCAGCATGACAAAGCCGACCGCCAACAATCCGCCCGCAAAGGCGCCGATGGCGATGCCCCCGATGCCGATGCCGACGCTGACAATGGCGATGGCCGCACCGAGATTTGCGCCGCTGGATACCCCGATGATATCGGGAGAGGCCAGCGGATTGCGGAAGATCATCTGATAGACGGAGCCTGCGACCCCCAGCCCGGCCCCTGCCATCAGCCCCATGCAGGCACGGGGCAGGCGCAGGGTGAAAAAGACGTTGCGGGTCATGGTGCTGACCTCGCCGCCGGTAAGGATGGCGATGATCTCTTTTACCGTGATGGGGAAATTGCCGATGCAGATGGAGGCGATAAACGCCGCGGCGATGCACGCCCCCACCAGCCGGTAGGAACGGATCACGGGTTTGCGGGATTGAAGCATGGTTCCTTCTTGCATGGGACCTCCGTGGGGAATGGAAAATACAAATCTATTGTACCGCTAACGCAGCGGAAAAGCAAATATAACGGCAAAAACGGGACGCCGCAGGGCAGCATCCCGTTGGGTATTGCCGTAAAATCAGTCTCTCAAATCCTGTTCATTGACCGAGAAGCCGTAGAATACGGTGTAGAACTCGTTGACATCAGCGGCAAACTGCTCGGCGGGGTAAAGCTCGGGGTGCAGGGTCTTCAGCATCCACAGGGTGCCCAGAATCCCGGAGGGAACGGGAGAATCCCATGCCTCATAGCCGACCGGCATCTGATAAACGGCGCCGTTCTTTACGGCGGTCACATCGCTGAAGGTGGGATTGTTCATGACATCCTCCGCGGTGTAATCGGGGCTGCTGACGGCAAAGTTATCGGTGGGAATCACGATGATATCGGGGTTCATGGTGAGGAAGGTCTCGTTATCGATATCAGTCCAGGAGCTGCCCTCCAGCACATCACCGGCATTTTTGCCGCCGGCCGTGGTGATAAGGGACGCCTGATACATCTCCCGAGGGGCGGTGCGCAGGATATCACCGGTGCTGCCGAGATAAACTACCGGCTTTTCGTCATCGGGAATATCCCGGGTCAGCTCGGTCACGGCGGAAAGCTTGGTATTATAGTAGCTGATGAGCTTTTCGGCTTGCTTTACGGTATTGGTGGCGGTGCCGATCAGGGTGAACATTTCGATGAGCTGTTCATGGCTTTCCGGCAGCACCAGCAGGGTGGCGATGCCCATCTCCTGCAGCGTCTGGGCGGTGTCCTTCTGCTTCATGGGCAGGATGACGAGATCCGGCTCGGTGGCAATGCAGGCTTCGAGATCAAAGGCCTTGGCGGAGCCGACATTGGGCAGATCGATGAGGGCGGGCGCCGCCAGCTTGTAAATGGGGCGCTTGGCGGATTTATCCTCAATGCCGACCATCTTATCGGTAAGACCGAGAGCGATGCAGGCGGAGGAGGAGATATAGTAGCCGGAAACGATGCGCTCGGGCTGCTTCTCCAGGGTTACCTCACGGCCGGCCATATCCTTCACAGTAACGGGGTAGGTCACGTCGGTCGTCGGTTCGGGTTGGGGTGCGGGGGTGGGCTCTTTGCCGCAGGCGGCAAAGGAAAGGACCATTACAACAGCCAGCAGCATGGCCAGCCACTTATTGATACGCTTCATCTTCATTCTCCTTTATTTTTTCATTAAAACAGCGTACCGTTATTCTATCGCAGAATAATCCATTTGTCAATACGGTATGAAATTTGTAAAGCGTTTGTCATTTTCGCCTGAAATCGGTTCATCATTCCGCAAAAATACCGGGGAAAGCCCATGCCCTCCCCGGTGCGGTTCACGATTGGTTGATGTGATCGATGATGAGCTGCATAAAGCCCTTCATCTGCGGCGTGACCCATTTATTTTTATGGTAAATGATGTGCTGATACATATTGGAGTGGAATTCCGGCACCTGAAAAGCGACCAGCTCCCCGGATTTGAGGTACTCCCCGGCCACATACATGGGCAGGACCGAATAGCCGATATTCTCCCGTACCATCCGCGCCACCACCTCGGTGCTGCCGATCTCCAGAATGGGAGAAACGGTCAGGTCGTGCTCGGCCAGCAGGCGTTCAAACGGGATACGATAGCTTTCCCCGGCTTCGGTCAGAACGCAGGGGTAGGTCGTCAGCTCCCGCAGCGGGATGGGCTCATGCCGGCCGGTGATGGCCGAACCGGGGGCCGCCACAAATACCGTGTCCTCCGGGCGGCACAGCGGGATCTCCCAATCGGGGCTGTACTGCTTTTCATCCACAAAATAGATGAAATCGACGTCGTTGCGGCGCATCATTTCCAGCAGGCCATCGGCGGTGGAGGTGCGGATGACGACATTGACCTGCGGGAACTGCCGGTGAAAATCGGTGATGAGCCGCCACACCACCGATGCGCTCAAGGACTCCATGGTGCCCACCCGCAGGGTGCCCTCCGGCTCCGGGGCGGTCCGCACTGCGTCCTTGGCCCGTTCCGCCGCCTTAATGATCTCCCCGGCCTCCTGCAAAAAGGCCTGTCCGGGGGCGGTCAGGCTCACCGACCGGCCGATGCGTTCAAACAGCGGCACGCCCAGCTCGGTTTCCAGCTGGCGGATCTGCACCGTTACGGCGGATTGAGAATAGCCCAGCTCCTGCGCGGCGTGGGTAAAGTTTTGAAGCTCCGCCACCCGCAAAAAAGTAGTAATGTTACGCAGTTCCATCCTCTGTCCTCCACAAACGAAAATTGTCTTATAATCATAACAAATTTTTATTGTTAGGTCAAGAAATAATAATTAAAAACCGGGGCTTTAGCGGTACCGGTGATGCAGAAAGCGGAAATGGGCATACAAAAAAGACGCCTGCAGGCGTCTTTCTTGGATGGTGCACCATCAGGGACTCGAACCCGGGGCCCGCTGATTAAGAGTCAGCTGCTCTACCAACTGAGCTAATGGTGCTTATTTGG
>SFFJ01000021.1 GCA_004557855.1 Oscillospiraceae bacterium | reverse complement strand
GCGGTGAAGATGGCAGGCTGGCGCCTGTCGATGAGCCGCACAATGCCATACGGCATTTCTGCCCGCAAAAACCGTATGTGCTCTTGTCAAGCGAAGGTAGATAGGGAGGAAAAGAATGGAACGGCTGACCTCACGAGAAAACGCGCTCATCAAAGAATACCGAAAGCTATCCGGCAGCAGACGGCTGCGGGAGGAAACGGGATGCTTTGTGCTGGAGGGCGCCCGGTTGGTGCTGGATGCTGCCCAAAGCGGTATCCGGCTGCGGACGCTGTTCATCAGCGATGACGGCGGCGGGCGCTACCCCGAAGCGGCGGTGCTGCGGGAGAGGGCAGGACGCTGCTTTTCCATCCCGAATGAGCTGGCGGCCTATATCTCCGATACCGAGCACCCGCAGGGGATCTTTGCGGTGGGGGAGATGCCGAAGGCCGAGCCGCTGACGATGCAGGCGGGCAGCTATCTGCTGCTGGATGAAATACAGGACCCCGGCAACCTGGGGACCATCCTGCGGACGGCGGAGGCGATGGGGATCACGGCGGTGGTGCTTTCCGCCCACTGTCCCGACCTGTATTCCCCCAAGGTCATCCGCAGCACGATGGGCAGCGGCTGGCGGCAGAAAACGGTGCGGGTGGAGGACCTGGCCGGGAGCATCACCGCATGGAGAGGGCAGGGGCTGCGCTGCTATGCGGCGACCCTGACCCCGGAGGCCTTGCCGCTGCAAAGGATGCCGGCGGGGCGCTGCCGCGGGATCGTTATAGGGAACGAGGGCAGCGGTGTGAGCGAGCAGGTGATGGCGGCCTGCGACGGAGAGGTCTATATCCCGATGCAGGGGGCGGCGGAGTCGCTGAACGCGGCGGCTGCGGCGGCGCTGTGCATGTGGGAGCTGAACGGGCGTGGGTACCTGCCCGGATAAAAGGAAAGCAGGCGGCGCGGCGGAATGGACGAGGGCGGCCGAAGCGAAGCGAAGGCTCGCCCCGAGGGGGAATGGAGCCGTGCCGCCGGGATGGGCGGCAGAAAAACGAAGGGAGGCGGGCGAGATGGCGGTCACGGACTGGATGCGGTTTCAGCTGGCGTATGGGTTTGGGTCGGTGATGGCGGCCAAGGCACTGGAAAAGTGGCACTCGCCCACCCTGTTATTCCATACCGAGGACTGGCGGCTGCGGCAGCACGGCATGAAGGAGGACGAGCTGCGGCGGGTGCAAAAGGCGAAGGATGCCGATCTGGGAAAGATCCTGGCATTTTGCGAGCGAAACCGGGTGAGGATACTGACCCCGGATGACGACCTGTACCCGATGCGGCTGCGGAATATCTACAGCCCGCCGGCGGTATTATATGCGGCCGGTAACTGGATCGATCTCGATGACATCCTGTGCATAGCGGTGGTGGGCACCCGGCGCTGCACCGAGTACGGCAGCCGTACCGCCCGGCAGATCTCCGCCGATTTGGCGGCACGGGGCGTGGTAACGGTAAGCGGACTGGCGGCGGGGATCGATTCCTGCTGCCATGATGCCACGGTGGAGGCCGGCGGCCGCACCATAGCGGTGCAGGGCTGCGGCATCGATGTGACCTACCCGGCGGTCAACCGGGAGTTGAAAAAGAAGATACTGCAAAGCGGCGGGGCGGTGATCACCGAGTTCCCGCCCGGAATGGAGCCGCAGGCTTATCATTTTCCCATCCGCAACCGCATTATAGCGGGGCTTTCCCACGGCACACTGGTGGTGGAGGGAGAACGGCGCAGCGGTTCGCTGATCACGGCGGGCTGTGCGCTGACCGAGGGACGGGACGTTTTTGCGGTGCCCGGCAATGTGGATGCCAACATGAGCGACGCACCCAACTGGCTGATCCGGGAGGGGGCGACCATGGTACGGGATGCGGGGGATATTCTGGAGGAATATAACCTGCGGGACTACGATGCGGCGCACCCAGGCGGAGAGGCGGAGGCCGAGCAGCTTTCCCTGTGTGAAAAGCAGCCCGGCAAGCCGAAGAAGAAAGCGGCCCCGGCGAAGCCCTATCCGCAGCGCAACGACGATGTGATGGTGGAGATGCTGAACCAAAACCAGCGCACGGTGCTGAATACCCTGAACAGCGAGCCGATGACCGCTGATGAGGTGGTGACGGCGACGGGGCTTTCGGTGCCGGAGGTGCTTTCGGTCTTGACGCAGCTTGAGATCTTTGGTATTATCAAAATCCATGCGGGACACCGGTTCAGCCGGTGAGCATGAATAAGAGAGTACAGCTTTGATCCCCCTGCGGGTGCTCCACAGCGGGGGAGGACCGCCCGGTGCGAAGCGAAGGGCCGGCCGATGGCCCCGGCGAGTCGAAGGACTCGATGGGGAAGGGAGGAACGGCGGAGCGTGAGAGCATTGCGTACCGCCAAACGGCGGCAATGCGAAAGGTGCGAAGCCCGTGACGACGCAGCGGAGGAGCACCCGCAATACGCTCTGCCCCGAAACGTCGGGCGGCCGAAAAAGAGAAGCCGCCTCCGAAAAAATTATGAAAACACAGGTGATTAGATTTGTCCAAATTAGTGATCGTGGAATCCCCGGCCAAGGCGCATACCATACAGAAGTACCTGGGGCCGGACTATGAGGTGCTGGCCTCGATGGGCCATGTGCGGGACCTGCCGGCTTCCCGCCTGAGCGTGGATGTGAAGAATGACTTTGCCCCGAACTATGAGAATATCAAGGGCAAGGGGGAGCTGATAAAAAAGCTGCGGAATGAAGCCAAAAAGAGCGACTATGTCTATCTTGCCACCGACCCCGACCGCGAGGGAGAGGCCATCAGCTGGCATCTGGCGCAGCTGCTGAAGCTGGATGAGACCGAGCAGAACCGGGTGACCTTTAACGAGATCACCAAGTCGGGCATCAAATACGGGATGGAGCACCCCCGGTGCATCGACCAGCAGCTGGTGGACGCCCAGCAGGCACGCCGGGTGCTGGACCGCATCGTCGGGTATGAGATCAGCCCCTTTTTGTGGAAAAAGATCCGCAAGGGGCTTTCCGCCGGACGGGTGCAGTCGGTGGCGGTGCGGCTCATCGTTGACCGGGAGGATGAGATCCGGGCATTTACACCGGAGGAATACTGGACGCTGGAGGCGCTGCTGGCCAAGCAGGGCGCCAAAACCAAGCCCTTTACCGCAAAATACTACGGCACCGGCGGCAAAAAGTGTGAGATCACCAGCGAGGAGCAGGCCAATGCCCTGAAGGCTGCCGCCGAGAAGGAACCGTTTATCATCAAGAGCATAAAGACGGGCACCCGCCAGAAAAATCCGGCGCCGCCCTTTATTACCTCTACCCTGCAGCAGGATGCCTCCCGGCGGTACGGCTTCCAGGCAAAGCGCACCATGAAGGTGGCGCAGGAGCTTTACGAGGGCATCAACCTGCCGGATATGGGCGCCGTGGGCTTGATCACCTATATGAGAACCGACTCGCTGCGTATTTCCGATGAGGCGCTTTTTGCAGCCCATGATTATATCAAGCGCACCTACGGGGACAGCTATGCGCTGGCAAAGCCCCGTACCTTCCGTTCCAAATCCAATGCGCAGGACGGCCATGAGGCCATCCGCCCGACCATGATAGAGCTTTCCCCCATGAAGATCAAGGACAGCCTTTCCGCTGACCAGTTTAAGCTGTATAAGCTGGTGTGGGAGCGCTTTATCGCCAGCCAGATGGCGGCCTGCGTGCAGGATACCGTTTCCGCCGATATCACCGCCGGGGAGCATCTCTTCAAGGCCTCCGGGTTCTCGGTGCGGTTTGACGGCTATACCAGACTTTACACCGAAACGCAGGATAACGATGAGGAGCAGGGGACCAATCTGCCCCGGCTGGAGGAGGGCGAGCAGCTGAACCTGAAGGAGCTCAAGCCCGGTCAGCATTTCACCCAGCCGCCCCCTCGCTATACCGAAGCTACGCTCATCCGGGAGCTGGAGGAGAACGGCATAGGCCGCCCCAGCACCTACGCACCCACCCTTTCCACCATACTGCAGCGCGGCTATGTGGAACGGGAGGGCAAGGCGCTGAAGCCCACCATCGTGGGGGAGACGGTGACCCGCCTGATGAAGGAGCAGTTCGGCAAGATAGTGGATGTGAAATTCACCGCCGAAATGGAGAAGGAGCTGGATGAGGTAGAGGAAGGCAAGACCGAGTGGGTGGGCATGATGCACCACTTCTATGATGACTTTACCGAGATGCTGCAAAGCGCCGAAAAGAACATGGAGGGCACCAAGATGAAGATCCCCGATGAGGAGACCGACATCGTGTGCGAGCTGTGCGGCCGCAAAATGGTGGTGCGCCACGGCAAATACGGCAAGTTCCTGGCCTGTCCGGGCTTCCCGGAGTGCAAGAACACCAAGACCCTGCAGCAGGAGACCCCCGGCAGCTGCCCCCGCTGCGGCAAAAAGGTGCTGGCTAAAAAATCCAAGACGGGGCGCACCTACTACGGCTGCGAGGATAACCCCGCCTGCGGCTTTATGACGTGGGATATCCCGCTGGAGGAAAAATGCCCCCGGTGCGGCAGCAGCCTGTTTAAGACCACCGGCCGGATGAAGATGATCCACTGCCTGAAAGAGGGCTGTGGCTACGAGAAGAGTGCAAAATAATGAGTAAAGTAACTGTGATAGGCGCCGGACTGGCGGGCTGTGAGGCCGTCTGGACGCTGGCAAACCGGGGCATCGAGGTGACGCTGCACGAGATGAAGCCGGAGAAATATTCCCCGGCACACCATTACCCGGGTTTTGCCGAGCTGGTCTGCTCCAATTCCCTCAAGGCGATGAGGATCAATTCCGCTGCGGGGCTGCTGAAGGCCGAGATGAAGGCGATGGGCTCATTGGTGGTGCGCTGCGCCGAGGAAACGGCGGTGAGCGCCGGCGGGGCCCTGGCGGTGGACCGGGAGGCGTTCAGCGACGCCATGACAAGGTCGATCCGGGCGCTGCCGAATGTGACGGTGGTGAACGGTGAGGTGACCGAGCTGCCGCAGGGGGATGTCATTGTGGCGACCGGCCCCCTGACAAGCGAAGCGCTTTCCGAGAGCATCAGGCGGCTGTGCGGCGAAAAATATTTGAGCTTTTATGATGCCTCCGCCCCCATCGTCACCAAGGAGTCCATCAATATGGACCGGGTGTATTTTGCCACCCGCTACGACCGCGGCGAGGCGGACTATATCAACTGCTCCTTCAATAAGGAGGAGTATGAGGCGTTCTACGAGGCGCTGGTAAATGCAAAAAGCGTGGAGCTGCATGAATTCGAAAAGGAATACTTTAAGGTGTACGAGGGCTGTATGCCCATAGAGGTGCTGGCAAAGCGGGGCCCGGATACCATGCGGTACGGCCCCCTGCGCCCGGTGGGACTGCGTGACCCCCGCACCGGCCACCGCCCGTGGGCGAATATCCAGCTGCGGCGGGAAAATGCCGACGGCACCATGTATAATATCGTGGGGTTCCAGACCAATTTGCTGTTCCCGGAGCAGAAGCGGGTCTTTTCGATGATACCGGGACTGGAAAACGCGGAGTTTGTGCGGTACGGCGTGATGCACCGCAATACCTTCCTGGACTCCCCGCGGCTGCTGGACGGCTGGTTCAGGCTGAAAAAGGAGCCGAGGGTGAGCTTTGCCGGGCAGATGACCGGCGTAGAGGGGTATATTGAATCCGCTGCAAGCGGAATACTGGCGGCGCACGCCGTGGCCGACCGTTTGCAGGGGAAACCGCTGCTGCTGCCCCCGCCCGAAACGATGATGGGTGCGCTGTGCCGGTATATCAGCGATGAAAGTGTGGAGGATTTCCAGCCGATGGGCAGCAATATGGGAATCCTGCCGCTGCCGGACGAGCCGGTAAAGGGAAAGCAGGAGCGCTATCAGGCCATGGCCGACCGGGCTGTGGCGGCAATGCAACATTACCTGAAAGCGAGGGATGAACGATGAGAGTGATCGTAGATGCTTACGGCGGGGATAACGCCCCGGAGGCCGTATTACAGGGATGCCGCATGGCGGCCGACCGCTGGAAGTGTGAGATCATACTGACCGGCGACGGCGAAAAGCTGCGGGAAAAGGCTGCGGAGCTGGGGATTTCGCTGGAGGGGATGAGGATCGCCGAGGCCCCCGATGTGATCCCCATGGATGCGGAGCCGACCGCTATTATGAAGCAATACAAGGACTGCAGCATGGCGCGCGGCCTGCAAATGCTGGCGGACGGGGAAGGCGAGGCCTTTGTTTCCGCCGGGAGCACCGGCGCCCTGGTGGTGGGGGGGACCCTCATCGTCAAGCGCATCAAGGGCGTGAAGCGCCCGGCCATCGGTACCGTGGTGCCCTGCCGGAACGGCTGCTTTATGCTGCTGGATTCCGGCGCCAACCATGACTGCCGCCCCGAAATGCTGCGGCAGTTTGGGCTGATGGGCTCGGTGTATATGAAGCGCATCCTGGGTGTGCCGAGCCCCCGCGTGGGACTGGTGAACATCGGTGCGGAGGAAACCAAGGGCACCGAGCTGCAGGTGGAGGCCTACGGCCTGATGAAGGAGGCAAGCTATAACTTCATCGGGAATGTGGAGGCACGGGAGGTGCCGCTGGGCGGCTGCGATGTGGCGGTCTGCGACGGTTTTACCGGGAATATCATCCTGAAAGTCACCGAGGGGCTGGCGAAGCTCTTTATGAGCGAGATCAAGGCGATCTTTATGAAATCACTGCCCAATAAGCTGGCCGCCGCCGTAGTGAAGAAGGACCTGGGCGCCTTTAAGAAGAAGTTTGATTCGGCCGAGTACGGCGGGGCGCTGCTGCTGGGCACCAAAAAGCCGGTCATCAAGGCGCACGGGAGCAGCGACGCCAAGGCGTTCTATAATGCCATCCGGCAGGCCATCAGCTGCTGCGAGAATAATATCATCGGTGAGATGGAAAGCCAGCTGGCTGCCGAAACCGCCGAAAAGGAATAACTTTTTACCGGAAAAGAGGGTGCTGTTATGTCTATGGAGGCCTTGCAGGAAAGGATCGGGTACCGGTTCCGGGAGCCCGGGCTGCTGGAGCGCGCGCTGACCCATTCCTCCTATGCCAATGAAAGCCGGCAGAAAATAGAGTGCAACGAACGGATGGAATTTTTGGGGGATGCGGTGCTTTCCATCATCGTGGCGGATCATATCTTCCATAAGTTCCACCTGGCGGAGGGCGACCTGACCAAGATAAGGGCGAGCTTGGTGTGCGAAAAAAGCCTGTTTGAATTTGCCCAAAAGATAAAGCTGGGACAGGAGCTGCTGCTGGGTCACGGCGAGGAGCAGACCGGCGGACGGGAAAGACCCTCGGTGGTGAGCGACGCCTTTGAAGCGCTGATCGCCGGGATCTATCTGGACGGCGGGCTGGAGGCGGCCCGGCGGTTCGTGCTGCCCTTTGTGGAGGAGGACCTGACCCTTGAGGCGGCGCCCTTTGTGGACTACAAGACCCGCCTGCAGGAGATCATCCAGAAGAACCCGGAGGAACGGGTGGAGTATGTGCTGGTTTCCGCCGAGGGCCCCGACCACGATAAGAAATTCGTGGTGGAGGTCCATCTCAACAGTAACGTCATCGGGCGGGGCGTGTGCCGCAGCAAAAAAGGCGCCGAGCAGGCTGCCGCCCGTGAGGCGCTGGCGCTGATGGGCGAGGAATAAGCGTGAGCCGGTATCCCGCAGGGGGTGCCGGTTCATTTTTGCCGGAGGGCAAAATAGCCCCCTGCGGTTGATAAGCCGGCGGGGAGTATGGTATAATAAAAAATCAGGAAAAAACAAAAGGAGGGGCCACATGAAAGAGCTTGCCATTTTCGGCAGTACCGGTTCCATCGGGTGCAGCACCCTGAATGTGGTGCGGCGGCACCGGGATCGCTTTGCGGTTTCCATCCTTGCGGCGGGGCGCAATTTGCAGCGGCTGATCGAACAGATCCGGGAGTTTAACCCCCGTCATGTGTATATCATCGGGGAAAAGGACGCCGCAGTGCTGAAAGCGCTTTTCCCCGGGCTGGATATTTACCGGGGCGAGGACGGCATGGACAAGGTGAGCCGCCTGACCGACTTCGATATCGGGGTTTCGGCGTTGGTGGGGGTGGCCGGGCTGCGCCCCACATGGAATATGATCAATAACGGAAAGACGGTGGCACTGGCCAATAAGGAAGTGCTGGTGGCGGGCGGCCGTCTGGTGATGGAGGCGGCAAGAAAGCAGGGCGCCGCCCTGCTGACGGTGGATAGCGAGCACAGCGCCATCATGCAGTGCCTGCGCGGGGAAAGCCACGGGGAGATCGAGAGGATTTTGCTGACTGCCTCCGGCGGGCCGTTTTTCGACCGGGAGATCACCGACAGCATTACCCCGGAGGAGGCGCTGCGGCACCCCACCTGGAAAATGGGCCCCAAAATAACGATAGACAGCGCCACCATGATGAACAAGGGCTTTGAGATCATCGAGGCAAGGTGGCTGTTTGACGTCCCGGTGGAACGGGTGAAGGTGGTCATCCACCGGCAGAGCATCGTTCATTCGATGGTGGAATTCAAGGACGGCAGCATCATGGCGAATATCGCCCCGCCGGATATGGAGCTGCCCATCGCCTATGCGCTTTCCTATCCCGAACGGATGGAAATGCCGCAGCGGTTGGATATTTTTGCGATGAAGGCGCTGGAATTCAAAGCGCCGGATGAGGAGAAGTTCCCCTGCCTGCGGCTGGCGAAAGAGGCGGCCCGGGCGGGGCACGGCGCACAGGTGGTGCTCAATGCGGCAAACGAGGCGCTGGTGGCACGCTTTCTGGCGGGCGGGCTGCGGTTTACCGATATCCCGCGCGGGGTGGAGGAGATGCTGCGGCAGCATACCCCCGGCGAGCCGGGCAGCATAGACGAGGTGCTGGCGCTGGACGAGGAGACCCGTCACAGGACGGAGGAATGGATGAAAACGAGGTGAAACGCCATATGAAGGCTGCGATCGGGCAGGATAGCCACCGCTTTGAGGAAAGCCTCGGCAAGCCGCTTATTCTGGGCGGGGTGGTGTTCCCCGGAGAGCCGGGACTGCTGGCCAACAGCGACGGCGATGTGGTGCTGCACGCCATCACCAATGCCGTTTCCGGCATCACCGGGCAGAATATACTGGGCAAAATCGCTGATGAGATGTGCCGAAGCGGAATCACCGATTCGGCGGAATACCTGCGCAAGGCACTGGAATTTATGCAGGGGCGGGTGAGCCATGTGAGCCTTTCGATGGAGTGCCTACGGCCGAAGATCAGCCCGATGATCCCCGAAATGCGGGAGCATATCGCCGGGCTGCTGGGGGTCGAGCCCTCCGCCATCGGCATTACCGCCACCACCGGCGAGGGACTGACCGACTGCGGAAAAGGACTGGGGATCTCGGTGCTGTGCATCCTGACGGCGGAGGACTGACGATGCAAAAAGTGACGGAATCGGCATTTGCCAAGGTGAACCTGACGCTGGCGGTGACCGGACGGCGTCCCGACGGCTATCATACCCTGGAGACGGTGTTCCAAAGCGTGAGCCTGTGCGACCGGCTGGTGCTGGAACGGCAGGAGACGGGCTTGAGCCTCAATGAGGCGGCCGGGATACCGGCGGAGGAGAATATCATCACACGGGCCGATAAGCTGTTGAGGAGCGAATTTCCGGCGCTGGGAGGCGTCCGGGTGAGACTGGAGAAGAACATCCCCGCCGAGGCGGGACTGGGCGGCGGCAGTGCCGATGCGGCGGCCTACCTGCGGGGCATGAACCGGCTGTACGGGCTGGGCATGACCGGGGAACGGCTGTGCAGGCTGGCGGAAAGGCTGGGCGCCGATGTCCCGTTCTGCATCAGGGGCGGGACGGCGCTGGCGACCGGCATCGGAGAGCGACTGACGCCGGTGGAAAGCAGACTGCCGTTGTGGATGGTCATCTGCAAGCCGGAAACTGGGTGCTCTACCCCGGCGATGTACCGGCGCATCGATGAGATGGGAGAACGCCTGCGGCAGCGCTTTACCGCCGGCGATGCGGTACGGGCGCTGGAGACGGGCGATTTGCAGGGCCTGTGCGGGAGCCTGTATAATGTATTCGAGGAAGCGGCGGACCTGCCGGAGGCGGAAATGATCCGGGGGGAGATGCGGCAAAGCGGGGCGCTGGCGGCGATGATGACCGGCACCGGCAGTGCGGTATTCGGCATTTACTCCGATGAACAAACGGCGGCTGCGGCGGCGAAGGCGCTGCAGGAGAGCCGCTGGGCGGTTTGCTGCCGGAGCAGCGAAGCGGCCGGATGAACAGGAGAAGGCGGCGGGAGCCCGCAGCGGGCGAGGGCCGGACGGCCTGTGGAACACGGGCGGCCGGCCCGAGGGACAGCGGAGGGCGACCGCCGCAGTAAGGAGAGCAGGATGAAGGTAAGCGGCATTATACTGGCGGGGGGGAGCAGCACCCGCTACGGCACCGGGGAAAACAAGACGCTGGCTATGCTTTGCGGGCGGCCGGTGCTGGAATACAGCCTGCGGGTGTTTTTGGGTTCCCCTGTGGTGGATGAGGTGGTACTGGCGGCCAGAGCAGGGGAGGAAGCGACCCTGCGGGCGCTTGCCGAGAGCCTTTCCCCCGAAAAGCCGGTGACGGTAGTGACCGGAGGAAAAGACCGTGCAGAGTCGGTGCAGAATGCGCTGACGGCGGCAAAGGGGGAACGGGTGCTCATCCACGATGGGGCAAGGCCGCTGGTGACAAAAGAGCTGCTGGAGGACTGCCTTGCGGCGCTGGTACAGGCAGACGGGGCGGCCGTTGCGGTGGCAAGCCCGGATACGGTAAAGCTGACGGGCGCCGACGGCTATGTGGAGTGCTCGACCGACCGCAGCAGAACCTATCTGATCCAAACACCGCAGGCATTTTACCGGGAGGAGCTGCTGAAGCTGCACCGGTCTTTGACGGAGCGGGAGGGCATCACCGATGACTGTATGCTGCTGGAGCGTGCCGGGCGCCGGGTAAAGCTGGTGCCGGGCCGCCGGGAGAATATCAAGATCACGACGCCGGCGGATAGAGAGCTGGCGGAATTCTACCTGAAAAAAGGAACCGAATGAATGGATGTTAGGCAAATAAAAAACCCGGCTTTTCTGCAAGGCATGAACGAGCAGGAGCTGCAAAAGCTGTGCGGAGAGCTGCGGGAATTCATCATAGAGAGCGTTTCACACACCGGCGGGCACCTGTCCTCCAATCTGGGGCTGGTGGAGCTGACGGTGGCGCTGCACCGTGTCTTTCACACCCCGCAGGATAAGATCATCTTTGATGTGGGGCACCAGTGCTATACCCACAAGCTGCTGACCGGGCGGGCGGCGGAATTTGATACGCTGCGCTGCACCGATGGGCTTTCGGGGTTCCAGTGCCGGACGGAAAGCCCCCACGACTGCTACGAGGGCGGCCATGCCGGTACGGCGCTTTCGGCGGCGCTGGGCTTTGCGATGGCAAGGGACGCAAAAGGAGAAAAAAATGCGGTGATCGCGGTGGTGGGCGACGGTGCGATGGGCAACGGCCTTTCCTATGAGGCGCTCAATCACATCGGGGACTACCAAAAGCCGCTGATCATCATACTGAACGATAACCGCATGAGCATCAATACCAATGTGGGGGCGCTGCACAATTCTTTGGAGCGGATTCGTCTGCACCGGGGGTACCGCAGCGCCAAAAGCCGCACCAAGGCAGCGCTGCGGCGTATCCCCGTGGTGGGGGAGGCCATGGTGCACGGCGTGGAGCAGGTAAAAGAGGACCTGAAGCGGCTGTACCTGCGGGACGGTGCGCTTTTTGAGGAGATGGGCATCACCTACTACGGGCCGGTGAACGGGCACGATCTGGGAGAGCTGGATGCCTTTTTGCGGATGGCGAAGGAGGCCGCAAAGCCGGTGCTGCTGCACGTCATCACCGAAAAAGGGCACGGCTGCGACTACTGCACCGACGACTACGACGGGCTGTGGCACGGGGTAGGGGCCTTTGATGCGCAAAGCGGGCGGCAGATGGCAGCCGGCGGCACCACGCAGGGCAAGGCCGTCAGCCGGATGGTGACCGAGCTGGCCGCGGAGGATGAACGCATTTATGCCATCACCCCGGCGATGACCACCGGCGCCCACCTGACCGAATTTGCAAAAAAATACCCGAAACGCTTTATCGATGCGGGGATCGCCGAGGAGCACGCACTGGTGCTGGCCAATGCGCTGGCGCTGGACGGGATGCGCCCCTTTGTGACCATCTATTCCACCTTTTTGCAGCGGGGCTATGATGAGGTGAACCATGACATTGCCCGGATGGGCGGCAATGTGGTGGTGGGCATCGACCGCTGCGGCGTGATAGGGGAGGACGGTGTTTCGCATCAGGGCATCTTTGATGTTTCGCTGCTGCTGCCCGTTCCCGGTATCATACTGGCGCAGGGCAGGGATGCCGCCGAAAGCGCCCGGCTGCTGGCGACCGGTTTTACGGCGGAGGGTCCCTATTTTTTGCGGTACAGCAAAAACGCCATGCCGGAGCAGCCACTTTCCCGGGAGCCGCTGCCCATCGGACGGTGGGAACGGCTGCGGGAGGGCGAGATCACGGTCATCACCTACGGGGACTTTGTGGGGGAGGCCGAGGGGGCCGCCCGTCTGCTGGAGATGGACGGCATTTGCATGGGACTGGTGAACGCACGCTTTTTGAAGCCCTACGATGCCGAGATGATGAACACCCTGCTGGCCGAGGGCAAGCCCCTGCTGGTCTATGAGGAGGTCGCGGGCATCGGCGGGCTGGGCAGCCTGCTGCAGCAGGTGGCCGCCGGGCAGGAAAGCCGGACGCCGGTTCATTCGCTGGCGCTGCCAGACCGGTGGATCTACCACGGGAAGCGGCGGGAGCTGCTGCGCCGGATGGGGCTGGATGCCGCCGGGCTGCGTAAAACGGTGCGGGAGCTGCTGGGCCGATGAATATTTTCCACCCGATCGGGCGCAGGGGCGCTTGGTCGGGTGATTTTATATGGGATGATAAGAGGGCGCATTTTACCGAAAGGGGTTGGCAAGGGGCGGCGGGCTGTGGTAAAATAAGGCCAAATGAGAGAGGGGGCGGCAGGATGCCCAAAAAGAATACCCGTAATACCAAGGGACGCATTGTGGCGGCGGCGTGGAAGCTGTTTTATGAGCAGGGCTACGAGGAGACCACGGTGGAGGATATCATTTTTGAGTCCGAGACCTCCAAGGGGTCGTTCTACCACTATTTTGACGGCAAGGACGCCCTGCTTTCCTCTCTTTCGGTGCTGTTTGATGAGCGCTACGAGGAGCTGATGCAGCAGGAGCATGACGAGATGGACTGCATCGGGCTGCTGTGCTGGCTGAATTATGAGTTGTTTGTGACAGTGGAGAATACCGTTTCCATCGAGCTGCTGTGCCGGCTGTTCAGCAGCCAGCTGGTGACAAAGGGCGAAAAGCACCTGCTGAACCGCAACCGCACCTACTATAAGCTGCTGCGGCAGATCATGGCGAGGGGACAGGAAAACGGCGAGCTGACCACCGAGCGCACGGTGGGGGAGCTGGTAAAGGCCTATGCGATGTTTGAGCGCGGGCTGATGTATGACTGGTGCCTTTCCGGCGGGGAGTATTCGCTGCCGCAGTACACCAAAACCATGATGCCGCTGTTTTTGGAGGGGTTCCGGAAAAAATAATTTTTCGTCGATCACTTTTTGCATGGTAATTCGTCTATACAGAAAAGGCTTGAAACAAAGGAAAATCTAATAATATTTACAGCGGTGTACAGAATAAAGTCTGTACACCGTTCTGTATTTTCGTCTACTAATTTGTGTGCTATACTTCGGGCATATTGAACATAAAGGAGCGACGAAAAATGGCAGGTTCTCAAGTAGTGATCATTCTGACGATAGCGATTTATCTGCTGGCGATGGTGCTGGTGGGGGTGTATTTCGGCAGAAAGGGCAGCGGCAAAAGCAGCGATGATTTTTATCTAGGCGGCCGTAAAATGGGCCCCCTGGTAACGGCCATGAGCGCCGAAGCCAGCGATATGAGCAGCTATCTGCTGATGGGGCTGCCGGGCCTTGCCTACCTGTGCGGCCTGCCGGAGGTCACATGGACCTGCATCGGGCTGGCGGTGGGCACCTATCTCAACTGGCTCATCGTGGCACGGCGGCTGCGCCGCTATTCCGCACGGCTGGGCGCCATCACCGTACCGGACTATTTCTCCCGGCGGTTCGGGGATAGAAAGAACCTGCTTTCCGCCATTGCAGCGGTCATTATTCTGGTGTTCTTCGTCCCCTATACCGCCTCCGGCTTTAAGGCCATCGGGACGCTTTTCAACAGCCTGTTCGGGGTGAACTATCATACGGCGATGATCGTGGGAGCCATTGTGATCATCGGCTACACGGTGCTGGGCGGCTTTATGGCGGTTTCCTTTACCGACCTCATCCAGTCCATTTTTATGACCATTGCGCTGTTTGTTGTGGTGGTGTTCGGCATCCGCATGGCAGGCGGCATGGATGCGGTGGTATCCAACGCACAGGCGCTGCCGGGGTATCTTTCCATGACCAAGGGGTATGATATCGCCACCGGCGGTGCGGCTTCCTTCGGGGGCTTGAGCATCATTTCCACGCTGGCATGGGGGCTGGGCTACTTCGGGATGCCCCATATCCTGCTGCGGTTCATGGCCATCAAGGAGGAAAAGAAGCTGAATACCTCCCGCCGGATCGCGACCGTCTGGGTGGTCATTTCCATGATGATCGCCATCGCCATCGGTATCATTGGGTACAGCGTTTCGGTGGCGGGCAAGGTGCCGTTCCTGACCAACAGTGCCGACGCCGAGACCATTATCATCAAGCTGGTCGACCTGATGAGCCGCAACAGCACATTGCTTGCCATCGTAGCCGGTATTATCCTTTCCGGTATTCTGGCGGCGACCATGTCCACCGCGGACAGCCAGCTGCTGACGGCGGCCTCCAGCGTTTCGCAGGACCTTTCCCAGAATGTCTTCGGCATCAAGCTGAACAATAAGACCGAGATGATCGTGGCACGGCTGACCGTTGTGGTCATCGCCGTGATCGGCGTCATCCTCGCATGGGACCCTTCCAGCTCGGTGTTCCGTGTGGTGTCCTTTGCATGGGCGGGCTTCGGGGCGGCGTTCGGCCCGGTGGTGCTGTTCTCGCTGTTCTGGAAGCGCTGCAATAAGTGGGGCGCCCTGGCCGGGATGGTGGCCGGCGGTGTGATGGTATTCGTTTGGAAGTATCTCATCGCCCCGATGGGCGGCGCATGGGCCATCTATGAGCTGCTGCCTGCCTTTATTGTTGCCTGCATTGCGCTGGTGGCGGTGTCCCTGCTGACCAAGGCTCCCGAAAAGGAGATCGTGGAGACCTACGAGGAGGTATGCGGCAAAAGGGCTGCTGCGTAACCCGTATAATGAAAACAAAGCACCGATCCCCAGGCGGGACCGGTGCTTTTGGCATAGCTTTATAGCGGGGAAAAGTGTTTGCGGCATCAAAAAAAGAGCCTGTCGGCTCTCTTTTTGTTGGTCTGAGTGACTAGACTCGAACTAGCGGCCTCTACCACCCCAAGGTAGCGCGCTACCACCTGCGCCACACCCAGATTTATGCCGGAACTCTCGTTTCAGCTTTGTTATAATATCACACGGGCGGCAAAAAATCAAGCCCTTTTGACCGAAAATGCGAAAAATTATTTTTCTTCAATGACTTTGGACTGCTCCAGCAGCATGCGCATACGGGGGACGCAGCTTTTCCAGTACAGCTTGCTGGTCTCATCCCATTGGTTCCATGCAGCGGGGCCTACGCAGCTGATGACCTCATTGAGGGTCTTGAAATCATCATAGATCGCGCGGGGCAGCAGGTAACGGCCGTCCTCATCGGCGGGGATGGTATTGATGTGCTCGATGTAGCCGAGGCAGTCGGTGAACTGCTCCGAGAGGTCAACCAGCAGCGCCCCCCAGCTGATGGGCTTGGGGACCTCCAGCGTGGAGGTATAGCTGACGATGCGGGTCGCCTGATTCTGGGCGACCTTGGCACAGTATTTGCGGAAAGCCGGCAGCAGCTCATCAAACTGAAAATCATTGGTGGTTTTGCCGGTGGGGACCTTTACAATATATTTTTTACCGTTAATGACCATAGGGAACTCCTTTTTACAGCGTTGACTTTTATTATAGCGTTTTGTAAATGGGTTTGCAATCCTTTGCCGGGTGATTTATAATAATGGATAGACCGCAGAAAGGAGAGGAGCGCCCCTTGCATATCATCAAGCATTTTCGTACCATCACCCACCACCGGCACCTGGTGATGAAAAACTGCTTTAAGGTCGGGCTGTACTGGCGGGGGCTGACCCACGACCTTTCCAAGTATTCCCCGACGGAATTCTGGCGGGGGGCGAAATACTATCAGGGAACCTTCAGCCCCACCCAGCAGGAGCGCCGGGAAAAGGGGTATTCCCTGGCGTGGATGCACCACAAGGGCCGCAACCGCCATCATTTTGAATACTGGACCGATGTAAGCCCCGTGACCCGCCAGTATGCCCCGCTGGAGATGCCCACCAGGTTCTTTGTGGAGATGTGTATGGACCGCATTGCGGCCAGCAGCACCTACCTGGGGAAGGACTACCACGACGGTGCCCCGCTGGAATACCTGCTGCGGGCGGGGGATAACCGCTGGATGCACCCGGTGACCGCCTGCAAGCTGCGCTATGTCCTGACGATGCTGCGGGATCGGGGCGAGGAGGAGACCTTCCGGTTTATCCGGGAGGTGGTACTGAAGGAGCTGCCCTTTGCCGGGGAGGAATAGAAAAGCCGGGAGCCGCTGAAGACTCCCGGCAGTATTTTTATATTCGGGGGGTATCCACGGTGATGACGGCGAAGTAACGCCCCGGCAGCGCCGAGACCGCCGTTTGGATGCGCTGCTGCAATTCCTCGGAGGTGTATTTGCAGTCCAGGGGGCGCACCACATCAAAGATGAGGTTGGTGTGGTCCGGGCCGCTGGTGATGCGGAAATCGTGCATGGTGAGCTTCGGGTCGATCTCCGCCAGCAGGTTGGCCGCCATGATGCGGCATTCGGCGGTTTTTTTATCACCGACGGCGATGGGGTCCATATGGATGCAGATCTCACAGCCCAGCTCGTGGTAGATCTGCCGTTCCACCGTATCGATGATATCATGGATGGCGGAGATATCGTCGTCCTTATCCACCTCGGCGTGCAGCGAGGCAAACAGCCTTCCGGGGCCGTAATCGTGGACGATGAGATCGTGCAGGCCGAGGATCTCCGGCGGGGCCAGCGCCAGACGCCTGATGCCGGCGACCAGCGCGGGATCGGGCGCACGCCCCAGCAGCGGGTCAATGGTGTCCTTCATGGCGGAAACGCCGGTATACAGAATGAATATCGCCACCAGTACGCCGAGGTAGCCATCAAGCTGGATGCGGAAGAAATGCTCGGCCAGCGTACCCAGCAGCACCACCGCGGTGGAGGCCATATCGCTCAAGCTGTCGGCGGCAGTGGCCATCATGGCGGCGGAGTCGATCTTTTTGCCCAGCTTGCGGTTAAAGAGATACATCCAGCCCTTGACCAAAATGGAGACCGGCAGGATGATGAGCGGCAGCAGGGAAAAATCCACCGGCTGGGGGGAAAGGATCTTCTGGAAGGAGGTCTTGCCCAGCTCGAAGCCCATAAGCAGGATGACGACCGAGACTGCAAGCCCGGAGAGGTATTCCACACGGCCGTGGCCGAAGGGGTGATCCCGGTCGGGCTTTTGCCCCGCCAGACGGAAGCCGATGAGGGTCACGACGGAGGAGCCGGCATCGGAAAGGTTATTGAAGGCGTCGGCGGTGATGGCGATGGAGCCGGACACCGTACCGGCGATGAGCTTGCCGAGGAACAGCAGAATATTAAGGCAGATGCCGGTAAACCCGCTTAATGCGCCGTACCGCTGACGGACGGCAGGGTCCTGGACGTTATCTTTATCGCGGATGAATAACCGGGTAAGCAGTTCTGTCATGCAGGTCGCTCCTTTGAAGGTTTTGGGAGAGATAACAGCCACATTATAGCATATAAAATGCCGCTGTGACACAAAAATTTATAAATGAGAATGACAAAACGGGAACGGCTATGATATAATAGGCGGGTAAACGAAACTAACGTAACAAAGGAAGTGATACCATGGAGATTTTGCGGTTCCCCGGTCTGGGATGGGAGATCCCCATCAGCCGGGTGGCGGTTTCCATCGGCAGTCTGGAGATTTACTGGTACGGCGTTATCATCGCGGTGGGCTTCGGCCTGGGGCTGTGGGTCTATCTTTCCCACAACCGCAGCTGCGGCATCCACCCCGATGAGGGACTGGATATTATCCTGTGGTCGATGCTTGGCGCCATTGTGGGGGCGCGTGCCTACTATGTGGCGTTCCAGTGGGATCATTATAAGGACAACCTCAAGGAGATCTTTAACCTGCGGGGCGGCGGGCTGGCCATCTACGGCGGCATCATCGGGGCGCTTATCGTGGCGTTTATCGTTTGCCGCAGCAAAAAGCTGCCCATGCTGCCCGTTGCCGATGCGGCCTTCCCCGGTGTGATGCTGGGACAGGCCATCGGGCGTTGGGGCAATTTTTTCAATATGGAGGCCTTCGGTACCAATACCACCCTGCCGTGGGGCATGACCTCCGATACCATTTCGAATTATCTTTCCCGCCACCAGGCGGCGCTGTTGGCGCAGGGCGTGGTGGTGGACCCCGCCATGCCGGTGCATCCGACCTTCCTGTACGAAAGCCTGTGGAATCTCATCGGGGTGGCGGTGCTGCTGCTGTGGCTGTTCCCGCGCCGCAGCTACGATGGGCAGATCACGCTGGGCTATACGGCATGGTACGGTCTCGGGCGCTTCTTTGTGGAGGGGCTGCGTACCGACAGCCTGATGTGGGGCAGTGTGAGAGTTTCGCAGGTGCTGGGCGGTGTGCTGTTTATTGTGGCCGCCGGGCTGATGCTGGCGATCTTCCTGTGGAGCCGCAAACCTATGACGCTGGAGTATATCGAGGGCGAGAAAAAGCCGCGCTTTGTGCTGCGGCGGTATGTAGATACCGAGGAAAGCCGGCAGCGCATGGCGATGCTGGACCGCAAGCTGGCCGAAAAGAAGAACGGAAAGAAACCGGCCCAACCGGAGGAGAAAGAGGACGAGCATGAGCGCAAGGATCATTGACGGGAAAGCGGTGGCGGCCCGGTGCCGTGCCGAGCTGAAAGCCCGGACGGAGGAGCTGAAGGGCGAGGGGATCACCCCGGGACTGGCGGTCATCCTGGTGGGGGAGGACCCGGCTTCGCAGGTGTATGTGCGGAATAAGCACAAGGCCTGTGACGAGCTGGGCATCCATTCCGAGCAGTACACCCTGCCGGGAAATACAAGCAGGGAGGAGCTGCTTTCTCTCATCGCCGAGCTGAACGGCCGGGAGGAGATCGACGGGATACTGGTGCAGCTGCCGCTGCCGGGGCATCTTGACCAGAAGGAGATCCTTTCCGCCATTGACCCCGCAAAGGATGTGGACGCCTTCCACCCGCAGAATGTGGGACGCATCGTGATAGGGGATTACTTTTTTGCCCCCTGCACCCCCAGCGGGATCCTGACCCTGATCGACAGCACCGGCGTGGATATGACCGGCAAGGAATGTGTCATCATCGGGCGCAGCAATATAGTGGGCAAGCCGATGGCGCTGCTGGCGCTGCACCGCAATGCCACCGTGACGGTATGCCACAGCAAGACCCGAAACCTGCCGGAGGTGACCCGCCGGGCGGATATCCTTATTTCCGCGGTGGGCAAGGCGGGGTTTGTTACCGGGGAGATGGTAAAGCCCGGCGCCGTGGTCATCGATGTGGGGATGAACCGCAATGCGGCGGGCAAGCTGTGCGGGGATGTGGACTTTGAAAGCGTTTCCCCCGCGCCGGTCCCCGGCGGGGTGGGCCCCATGACTATCACCATGCTGCTGCGTTCTACGGTGCTTTCCGCCCGAAATCGCCGCAAAAAGGCATAAAAATACGGCAAAAAACTCTTTACAGCAGTTGGAACATATGGTATAATTCCATATTGATATGACCGGATCCCGGTATTTGGGAGTGTTCCTTTGCGGGAACTTCACCGATCCCGGTACGGAGGTCCCGGCGTAAATATTTTATGAGGTGAAAAAACATGATTCTCAAGGAAGAAAAAAACAAGATCATTACCGAGTATGCCACCCATGAGGGCGATACCGGTTCCCCCGAGGTGCAGATCGCTGTCCTGACCAGCCGTATCAACACCCTGACCAAGCATATGCAGCAGAACCCCAAGGATTTCCATTCCAACCGCGGTCTGCTCAAGATGGTCGGTCACCGCAGAAACCTGCTGAACTACCTGAAGAAGAAGGACATTGAGCGCTATCGTGCCATCATTGCCAAGCTGGGTCTGCGTAAGTAATTGAACTGCCGGAGGGCAGGCGGGGGTTTCCGTCTGCCCTCTTACCCGGTTTTTGGAGCCTTTTTTACACAGCAAAAAGGCGGCTCCTGCCATCGTGTTTAGCAGTGAATCGTTCCCCCGGAAGGCAAAAATCCTCCCCGGAGGAAGGCTTTATTGCTAAAACGAAAGCACGGCCGCCTGATAATAACACAAAGTAAGGAGAAGAAAAGATGTTTGAAAACTTCCGCGTATTTGAAACTGAATTTGCCGGACGCAAGATGAGCTTTGAGACCGGTAAAATGTGCTGTCAGGCCGGCGGCTCCGTGCTGGTACGCTACGGCGAAACCACCGTGCTGGTCAATGCGACCGCTTCCGCCAAGCCCCGTGACGGCATCGACTTTTTGCCGCTTTCGGTGGACTTTGAGGAAAAGCTGTACGCCGTGGGCAAGATCCCCGGTTCCTTCCTCAAGCGTGAGGGCCGCCCCAGCGATAAGGCTGTTCTTTCCAGCCGTGTGGTAGACCGCCCCATCCGTCCGCTGTTCCCCAAGGATATGCGCAACGACGTTTCCGTTGTGATGACCGTCCTTTCCGTTGACCCCGACTGCGTTCCCGAGATCGCCGGCATGATCGGCGCCTCCATGGCGCTGTCCATCTCCGATATTCCGTGGAACGGGCCCATCGCCGGCATCAATGTCGGTCTGGTGGATGGTGAGATCATCCTGACCCCCAACGCCGAGCAGCGCCAGAAGAGCGACCTGCAGCTGACCGTTGCCGGTACCGCCGATAAGGTCTGCATGATCGAGGCCGGCGCCAACGAGGTGGACGACGACACCATGCTGGAGGCCATTATGCAGGGCTTTGCAGAGGTGCAGAAGATGGTCGCCTTCATCAAGGAGGTACAGGCCGAGATCGGCAAGCCCAAGTTCACCTTTGAGTCGATGGAGATCGACCATGACCTCTTTGAGGCCATCAAGGATGAGTTCATCGAGGATGTCCGTGCTGCCATGGATACCGATGATAAGAATATCCGTGATGAGCGTATGCTGCCCATCTATGACCGGCTGCACGCCGAGTATGACGAGAAGTACCCAGACCAGGGCGCAATGCTGGATGAGTGCATCTACAAGCTGCAGAAGTACGTGGTGCGCCGCTGGCTGCTGGATGACGGCAAGCGTGTAGACGGCCGCGGCATGGATGAGATCCGTCCGCTGGATGCCGAGGTCGGCATCATTCCCCGTGTTCACGGCTCCGGTATGTTTACCCGCGGCCAGACCCAGGTGCTGACCATTGCGACCCTCGGTACCATCCGTGAAGCCCAGCTCCTCGACGGCATCGATGAGCAGACCACCAAGCGTTATATCCACCAGTACAATATGCCCTCTTATTCCGTCGGTGAGACCCGCCCCAGCCGCGGCCCCGGCCGTCGTGAGATCGGCCACGGTGCGCTGGCCGAGCGTGCGCTGGAGCCTGTTATCCCCAGCGTAGAGGAATTCCCCTACACCATGCGTCTGGTCTCCGAGGTGCTTTCCTCCAACGGCTCCACCTCCCAGGGCTCCATCTGCGGCTCCACGCTGGCACTTATGGATGCCGGTGTTCCCATCAAGGCTCCCGTTGCCGGTATCTCCTGCGGTTTGATCACCGAGGGCGACCGCTGGATGACCATGGTGGATATCCAGGGCGTCGAGGACTTCTTCGGCGATATGGACTTTAAGGTGGGCGGCACCAAGAAGGGCATTACCGCCATCCAGATGGACCTGAAGATCGACGGTCTGACCCGTGAGATCATCAAGGAGGCCTTTGCCAAGACCCATAAGGCCCGCAATTATATCCTTGATGAAGTGATGCTCAAGGCCATTCCGGCGCCCCGGCCCGAGCTTTCCAAGTATGCGCCCAAGATGGTCAGCATTACCATCGATCCCGATAAGATCCGTGAGGTCATCGGCTCCGGCGGCAAGACCATCCAGAAGATCTGCGCCGAGTGCAATGTCAAGATCGACATTGAGGATGACGGCCACGTATTTGTTTCCGCCATCGATATCGATGACTGCCGTGCCGCCATCAATATCATCGAGACCATCGTCAATGACCCCGAGGTCGGCGCCATCTATAAGGGCGTTGTTACCCGGCTGATGAACTTCGGTGCCTTTGTGGAGATCGCCCCCGGCAAGGAGGGACTCGTTCACATTTCCAAGCTGGATTCCAAGCGTGTGGAAAAGGTGGAGGATGTGGTTTCCGTCGGGGATGAGATCCTCGTCATGGTGACCGAGATCGACCAGCAGGGCCGTATCAACCTCTCCCGCAAGGACGCCATCGCCAAGATGGAAGCCAAAAAGGAAGGCAAGGAATAATCAAGACGTAAGCCAAGCGGGGCAGGGGAGAGTTTATTACCCGTGCCTCGCTTTTTACGGCAAAGCTGTGAATAAAAACTGAACATTTCCCCCGCAGCCTTGCCGTAAACCATCATTTTTGCTACAATAAAAAAGTACCGCCCCGGCGGTATGACAATATTTTTTTAACCAAACAAGGAGTGTGTATTTTTTTGGACGACATAGGCAGTACAACCTACCTACTTATTCTGATCCTGTTACTGTTATCCGCTTTCTTTTCCGCATCCGAGACCGCGTTTTCCGCGGCAAATATGATCCGTCTGCGCACCATGGCCGAGGACGGCAATAAGCGTGCCGCACAGGCGGTCAAGGTCGCTGCGCAATACGATAAGCTGATTGCGACCATCCTTATCGGCAATAACCTTGTTAATATCGCCATTTCCTCATTGGTCACAGTGATCGCCACTGCGTACTTCAAAAATTATGCGGTTGCGATTGCCACCGGTATTTCCACCCTTGTCGTTCTCACCTTCGGTGAAATTATCCCCAAGAGCTTTGCCAAGATGAACGCCGAGAGCATTTCGATGGCGTTTGCCGGGGTACTGCGTATCCTTATGGTCATCTTTACCCCGTTCAGCTTTTTGTTCCTGCGGCTCATGCAGCCCTTCAAGAAAAAGGAGGACGGCGAGGAGCAGCCGACCATTACCGAGCAGGAACTGATGTATATGCTGGATACCATCGAGGAGGAGGGCGTACTGGAGGAGCAGGAAAAGGAGCTGGTCCAGTCTGCTTTGGAATTCAATGACACCGCAGTGGAGGATATCCTTACCCCCCGTGTCAATATGGTCGCCATCAATGAGGACTCCACCCCGCAGGAGGTATTGCAGGTCATCACCGAGGAAGGCTTTTCCCGTATTCCCGTATACAGTGAAACGGTGGATCACATCATCGGTGTGGTTCATTCCCGGGATATTCTGCAGGCCGCCCTGCTCAATAAGAACTTTGAACTGAAAAAGCTGATGACCGAGCCGATGTATGTTCACCGCAGCATGAAGATCGCCCGGCTGCTTTCCGAATTCCAGCGCAAGAAGATACATATCGCCATTGTGATGGATGACTACGGCGGCACCCTCGGCATCGTTACCATGGAGGACGTGCTGGAGGAGCTGGTCGGCGAGATCTACGATGAACGGGATGAGGTCGTTACCGAGTTTACCGAGGTAAACCCCGATACCTTCGAGATCAGCGGCGATATGCCGGTGGATGACTTCCTGGATGAGATCGACTATCATCCTTCGGATATCGAGGAGGACGACTACGATACCATGAACGGTCTGGCGCTTTCGCTGCTGGATCATATTCCCACGGTGGGCGAAACCTTCCAGCTGGGACGGCTTACCTTTACCGTGCTGGAAATGGAGGAGCAGAAGATAGAAAAAATGCGCGTCTGCCTGGCGCCCGACCCCGAAAAAGAGGCCGAAAAGGCCAAGGCCGGTGAAAAGGAAAAGGACGCCTGACCCCTTACCCCACCCAAATGAAAGGAACCTGCTATGAGTACTGAAAAAACGAATGCCCGCAACCGTCATACGGCACCCATTGGCCTCGTTTTTATCGTGCTGTGCGTGATAGGACTGTATACCGTATTCACCTGGTGCTTTGACCTGACCCGCAACCTGGCAGACAACACCGCCCAAAAGACGAGATTTGAGCAGATGCTGCTGCCGGTGGTCATGTTTGACCCGCCCGACTTTACCGACCCCGCTTCCTGTGATAATGAATTCCTGCTGCAAAGCAGCCTGTGGGCCTGTATGCTGGGCGACCGCCGGGGCAGCTACCAGTTTGATGAATACGACCGCATGGTCATTCCCGCAACGGATGTGGAGTCGCAGGCGGTGGTCCTGTTCGGCCCGGATGTGAAGCTGGAGCACAAGACGATAGGCGATATGGAAAACGCCTACCAGTATGACAGCGAGATCGTCTCGTACCATGTGCCCATCATCGCCATGACCGGCTTTGCGACCCCCCGTGTGGAGAAGATCACCATGAAGCAGGATGGCTGCCAGCTCATCATCGGGTATGTGCCGCCTACAACGGTTTTGAGCATCAACTATGACAGCTCCGGCGACCTGGAGGAGGAGCCCTCCAAGTATATGCTGTACGAGCTGCGCAAGGCGGATAAAACCTTTTATCTGTATGCGGTTTCCACCATTACCGGTGATACCCGTGTGGATGGCGAGTTTGACCCCGCTACCGGTCGTGTGGATAATTTCAACTCTTCCTCCGGCGGGTTGAGCAGCAGCATGGTCTCCCCGTAAGCACATCACCCCCGATCGATTCCGGTCGGGGGTTTTTGCGTGGGAACGGTTGTCTTTTTGCGTCGTTTAGGGTATAATGGTGCTGTTATTTTTATGATGTCGGAGGGGGATGCGCATGACCGCAGTGAAAAAGATCGGTTCGGCTCTGCTGATTGCCGCAGCTGCGGTCGGCATCGGGCTGGCGCTGGCGCTGTTTATGCCGCAGTCGGTCGCCCCCGGGCCCACCCCGCCGGCCGATACCGCCATACACAGCGGACGGCTGCCCGGCTATGAAAACGCCCCCGTCAATACCACCCCGGAATACTTCTGGTATCTCTATAACGGCAGCCTTTCCGCAGCGGCGGACGGCAGCATAGCGGTGATGCTGGAAAACACCCCCGGCAACGAATGCAGCATGCGGGTGCGGTACACCATGGCCGATGATACCATTCTGCTGACCACGCCGATAATAGGGGTGGGGGAGCACCTGCTGTATGCCTACCCGGAGGTGCTGCCGCAGCCCGGCAACTATCCCCTTACCGTTACCATACAGGTGTACCACACCGGGCAGGACCCCGCCACCGAGGAGCCCTTTGCCACCTATACCGAGCAGGCGCAGCTGACCATCCCGAAAGGGGCGGCGCTGACGCAGAAGGAAGCCGAAAGCAGCCCGCCGGCCGCAGCATAAATACAGCCCACCCCGGAACCCCCGAGGTGGGCATTTTATTGCTGTTGCAAAAAGGGGATATCAATCCCGGACCATTCCCGTAAGAAATATAGGACGGGCAGAACGCAGGTTTATCATACACAGGCGGTACCCTGCAAGTGCAGCCCATATGGCATGAGCACCGCAGGGGGGCAGTCGTCGATTTATGTTTTTTTGCGGCAGCAGCGGGGGAGAAGGGCAAAAAGCGGGCAGGAAAACGCCGGGTGTTCGCAATAGCGGAACATTCGGATGCATCGCTTGGCGATGGGGAAGATAAGACCTATACTTGTGAAAGAATAATGCGAAAGATCGTAGAAAAAATGAAGTTGCTGGTCGTAGCAGGGCCGCCCTCCTCGGGCAAAACCTCGGTCATTTTGCAGCTGATTGCCGCCCTTGGCGTGCCGCGCGGAATGGCCGGGGTAGTGAAATTCGACTGCCTAACCTCCTTTGACCACCTGCGTTACCGGGAGGCCGGGGTGCCGGTGGTCACGGGCTTTTCCGGCGCCACCTGCCCGGACCATTACTTTGTCAGCAACATAGAGGACGCCGTGGCGTGGGGCAAAAAGAAGGGCCTGGAATGGCTTATCACCGAAAGCGCAGGGCTGTGCAACCGCTGCTCCCCCTATATTAACGGTGTTCCGGCCATCTGCGTCATCGACGCCATAGCCGGGGTGAACACCCCCCGCAAGATAGGCCCCATGCTGAAAATGGCCGACTATGTCATCATCACCAAGGGGGATATCGTCAGTCAGGCGGAGCGGGAGGTATTTGCCTTCCATGTGCGGCAGGTGAATACCACGGCACGGGTGCTTTTCGTGAACGGCATAACCGGGCAGGGCGCAACGGCATTAAAGCGCTATGCGCTGCAAGCCCCGGCGTGCGATACCCTGCGGGAAAAGAAGCTGCGCTTCACTACGCCATCGGCGGTATGCAGCTACTGCACCGAGGAACGGCGCATCGGGGAAAGCTACCAGATGGGAATGTTAAAGAAAATGGAGTTTAACGAAGCATGATAAACTATGAATATATCAGCAGCACGCCGCTTTTTCGGCTGCTGGAGGAGCATCCGCTGGCGGGGAGCTACCTGGAGAACCTGCGCCTTGCCGACATGCCGGTGGAGCTGCCGCTGCTGGCCGGACTGATGCTGACCGAACCGGTGGCGCTCAAAGAATTTGAACTGACGGCGGTGCAGGTGGCGGATGAGCTGGCGGCGTGGCTGTGCGTCATGGAAAAGGCCGGTGCCGCCGGTGGTGATGATCAGATCAAGCTGTTTTTCATCGGCGCAGACGGTCAGCTCGGCCCGGATGGCGGGAATATCATCCGGCACGATGGGCGGTATGGATGCCCGAATAGCCGGCTTCTTCCAGCATTGAGCAGATGGCGGGGCCGCTGGTATCGGTGCGCTGCCCCATGCTCGTGCTGTCGCTGACGGTGATCACTGCTGCGGTGTATGTCATTTCGGGTCCTCCTGTTCGGTGGATTTGTTTTTTTATGATACCCTGCGGCGGGGGCGGCGTCAAGCGGGGAGAGCGCCAAAATAAGTCCCGAAAGAAAAGTTCGGCGGCGGCATTCGGGAAAGCGGCGCCGATATCATTTCCTACGATGCCCCGGTAACGCACCGGACGCCCCGCAGCTGCGGGCGCTGCTGCCGGCCGGCATGAGAATAATAGCAGGAGATACGATAAATTTTACACTGCGTATAGAACGGTGCAGGTGTTACCCGAATGATGAATAGAGAATTGGCGGGTTATCCGATTGTGACAGGAAATACATATTATGCTGCCTTTTGCGCACCACCATAACCCCACCGGCCGCCCTCCAAGCGCAGACTTGGCGGCGGTCGTTTTGTATTCCGGCAAGGGAATGAAGGCTGAAAATATCACCGCAAAAGAAAACAACCGCATAGCCTTTTGGCTACACGGCTGCTTCCTCGTTAGAAGATAGTACCAGTATCGTAATTCAAATTTTACCACAGTTAGATAAATTTGTCAACCCTAATTTGCAAAAGAATAGTAAAAAATGAAAACGCCATACCGGGCTCCGACCATTTCCCATTCACAGTGCCGCCAAGGGTGCTATTCCCCATTTGCGGTGCGGTGCCGTGCAAAGGGCGGCTTTCCGTTTTAATCAGTAGACAAAAGCGCCTCGGCGGTGGTATAATGCAGTATAAGCACCATTGCCGAGTGCGGCGCCGCTGCACCCCTTACGGGTAAAATGATCGGCAGAAAGGAATATTTTTATGAGTGAATATCTCACCCGCGAGCGCAATTTGACCATGCTTACCGACTACTATGAATACTCGATGATCAACGGTTATTTCCACGCCGGTATCCAGGATAAGATCGCCGTCTTTGATGTCTTTTTCCGCCGTGTGCCGGAAAACGGCGGCTTTGCCATCTATGCCGGGCTGCAGCAGGTCATCGAGCTCATCAACGGACTTTCCTTCACCGAGGAGGACGTTGAGTATTTCCGTAAAAAGGGCTGTTTCTCGGAGGAATTCTTCAACTTCCTGCGGAATTTCAAGTTCTGCTGTGATGTCTGGAGCATCAGGGAGGGTACCCCCATTTTCCCCAATGAGCCGATCATTACCGTGCGCGGTCCGCTGGAGCAGGTGCAGATGATCGAGACCATGCTGCTGGTCACCTTCAACTTTGAAACGCTGATCGCCACCAAGGCCAGCCGCCTGATCCGGGCGGCGCAGGGGCGTACCATTGTGGAATTCGGCTCCCGCCGGGCGCAGGGCTATGACGGCGCCATGCTGGGTGCGCGTGCGGCCTATATCGCGGGGTGCGCCGGTACCGCCTGCACCATCAGCGACCGCATGATGGGCGTTCCGGCCTCCGGCACCATGGCGCACAGCTGGGTACAGGCCTTCGATACCGAGTACGAGGCCTTTAAGGCCTATGCCGAAACCTATCCCGATAACTGCTGCCTGCTGGTGGATACCTATAACGTCCTCAAATCCGGCGTGCCCAATGCCATCCGGGTATTCAATGAGGTGATCGTTCCCAAGGGCTTCCGCCCCAAGAGCATCCGTTTGGATAGCGGCGACCTTGCCTATCTTTCCAAAAAGGCCCGCAAGATGCTGGATGAGGCCGGCTTTTCGGATGTCAAGATCATGGCCTCCAATTCGCTGGATGAATATATCATCCGTGACCTGCTGCTGCAGGATGCCAAGCTGGACTCCTTCGGCGTGGGTGAAAACCTCATCACCAGTAAAAATGAGCCGGTTTTCGGCGGCGTTTATAAGCTGGTCGCCATTGAAAATGACTGTGGCGAGCTGGTGCCCAAAATCAAATTGAGCGAAACCGCCCAGAAGATCACCACCCCCGGCTTTAAGGAGGTCTACCGCTTCTACGGCCGGGATAACGGCAAGGCGCTGGCCGATTATATTGTGCTGGCGGACGAGGAGGTAGATGACACCAAGCCCTTTACCATCTTTGACCCCAACGATATCTGGAAGAAAAAGACCCTGACCAATTTCCGCGCCGAAAAGCTGCAGGTGCCGATCTTCAAAAAGGGCGTGCAGTGCTACACCTCCCCCACGCTGGAGGAAATCCGCAGCTACTGCGCCGAGCAGATGGACACCTTGTGGGATGAGGTCAAGCGCTTTGAGTATCCCCACACCTATTATGTCGATCTTTCGCAGAAGCTGTGGGATACCAAGCAGCGCCTGATGGAAGAGATGAACGAAAAATAATATTAACCCAAAAGGGAGGAGATATCACATGGAGAAAATGTATCATGTAGGCTTTGATGACACCCACGGCGCCAAATATGTTATTTTGCCGGGTGATCCCGGCCGGGTAGAAAAGATCGCGCAGTTTTTGGATGAGCCGCATTTCTACTGCCAGCACCGTGAGTACACCACATGGCTGGGCAAGGTGGACGGCGAGACGGTCATGGTCATGTCCACCGGTATGGGCGGCCCCTCTACCGCCATTGGCGTGGAGGAATGCTACAAGACCGGTGTTCGTACCTTTATCCGTATCGGCACCACCGGCGGCATCAATCTCAAGGTCATGGGCGGCGATCTGGTTATCGCCAACAGCGCCATCCGCATGGAGGGCACCACCCGTGAATATATGCCCATCGAATTCCCGGCCGTTGCCGACCACGATGTTACCTGCGCCCTCATTCAGGCCGCCAAGAACCTCGGTGCCCGCTGGCATGTCGGTACCGTCCAGTGTAAGGATGCCTTCTACGGGCAGCACGAGCCGGAGCGCCTGCCGGTAGGCCCCATGCTGGAGTATAAGTGGGAATGCTGGAAAAAGGGCGGCACCCTCTCCAGCGAGATGGAGTCGGCGGCATTGTATGTGGTCTGCGCCACATTGGAGGAAGCCCGTGCCGGCTGCATCCTAAATGTCTGCTGGAACCAGGAGCGCAAGAAGCTGGGTCTGCCCGACCCCGAGCAGCATGATACGGCGCTGGCCTGCCAGGCCGCCGTGGAAGCGGTTCGTCTGCTCATCGAGCAGGACAGAGAAGCTGCCGAGCGCAAGTAACGGAACATGAGAGCCGTAGCTTCTGCGGCTCTTTTCCTTTGGAAGGGGGCAATACGAATGACCGAGCGCCTGAACGACCTTATTCTGGTCGATTGCTATGACCGTCCCATCGGCACGGCGGGGAAGGCCGAAGCCCATGCCGCACCGCTGCTGCACCGGGCCTTCTCGGTATTCCTCATCAATGATAACGGGGAGCTGCTGCTGCAAAAACGCGCGGCGGGGAAGTACCATTCCGGCGGCCTGTGGGCCAATGCCTGCTGCTCCCATCCCCGCACGGGGGAGCAAACGGTTCCCTCGGCGGAGGCCCGTATGACGGAGGAGCTGGGGGTGACCTGCCCGCTGCGGGAGATCGGCAGCTTTGTCTATCTTCACCGCTTTGCCGACCGCCTGTACGAATATGAGTACGACCATGTGCTGCTGGGGCATCATAACGGCCCCTTTACCCCCGACCCCGGTGAGATCGCCGCACTGCGGTGGGTGAGCCCGGCGGCGCTGGAGCAGGAGCTGCGGGAGACCCCGGAACGGTTTGCACCGTGGTTCCTCACCGCCGCCCCCATGGTGCTGCGGCAGCTTGCAAAACCTTGACGAACCCGGCCGAATATGGTATTCTAACTGACGACAATTAAATCTCGTGCAGGCAGACGCTCCCGCAAAAAGGAGCAGGGAATCGGGTGCAAATCCCGAGCGATCTCGTCGCCGTAACGGGGAGCCAACCCCCATATATGTCACTGGGCAACCGGGAAGACGGGGCAAGGCGATGATCCGAAGCCGAAAGACCGGTCTGCCTGCGGTGCAAAACAAGCCACGAGGAATTGGTCAAACGCACAAAAGACCCGCAGGGGAATATCTCCGACGGGTCAGTTTGGCTGTCCCATTTTGCACGAAAGGGGCAGCCCTTGTCTATTTTAAGGAGGAAAAAGAAAATGCAAAAGAACAAAAAGATCCTGATTATTGCTGCCGTGGTGCTGCTTCTCATTGCCGGGGCATTGCTCCTCATCGAAGGCTCCAAAAAGCCCGTCCCGATCGAAGGCAGCAAGACCATTACCGTCACCGTTATCCAGGAAGGCGTGGAGGATAAGGTGTTCACCATCCACACCGATGCCGAATTCCTGCGCGGCGCCCTGGAGCAGGAAAAGCTCATTGAAGGCACCGAATCCCAGTACGGCCTTTTTGTTACCACCGTGGACGGTGTTACCGCTGACGAAAGCCTGCGCCAGTGGTGGAACTTTAAGGACGGCAACGGCGATGATCTTACTGTCGGCGTTGATTCCGCCCCCATTGCCGACGGTGATTCGTTCCAGATCATTCTTGCCACCTATTAAGCCGGCCGCATGAAGCTGAAAACCAGAGAACTGGTGCTAGCGGCGCTGCTTGCCGCCCTGCTCATCGCAGCCAAGCAGGCCATGTCCTTTATCCCGAATTTTGAGCCGGTCACCCTGCTGCTGATCCTATACACGCTGCACTTTCCCCGCATGACGCCGCTGATCATCTATGTATTTGTGGCGGTGCAGGTTCTGCTTTACGGCTTTAATGTATGGGTCTATATGTACCTCTACATCTGGATCATCCTGTATGCCGTGGTGCGGCTTTTGGCACGGTGGGGCAGTTATCCCCTGTGGATCATCGTTGCGACGGTGTACGGGATGCTGTTCGGGCTGCTTTGCTCGCCGGTCTATCTTTTCATCGGCGGCTGGAATATGGCGCTGTCATGGTTTATTTCCGGCATCCCGTTTGATGTCATGCACGGGATCGGCAATGCCATCATGGTGGCGGTGCTGTTTATCCCGCTGGATAAGCTATTTGCCCGTCTGAAAACCGAAAAATTCGCATGAGACCGGGCATAGGGCCGCAGGCCCGGCGGCTTCGCCGCCGCAGCGAACTCCGTTCGCTGATACCGTCCTTCGGACGGTTTGGCCTGCGGCCCTCCCGCCCTGCGGTTTCTGCAAACCCAAAAGCTCCCCCGCCCGCAGTAGGGCAGGGGAGCTTTCCCGTTCATTCTGCTGTTTAGTCCTGCACGCCCAGCGTCCAGACCCACTCCGCCCCATCGTAGGGGTTGCGTTCGTCGGTGCTTTCATCCAGGTGGTAATACAGTCGCCCGTCGGTGCAGGCGATCAGATAGTAACCGTCCCACATCCGTGCTTCGGCATAAACGCCCTTCATCGGCAGGGAGAATACTGCCGGTTTTTCACCATAGTTGGGCGCAAAGAACAGATAGCTGCCATCCTCCTGATGCAGCAGCACACAGCCATTGGCCGCATAGACCGGCACGCCGGAAATATGATATTCTTCGGTTTTGGGCTGCGGTATATTGGGGTCGGTCGGCGTTGTCGGGTCAAACCAATCATAGCTGTGGCAGTAAAGGGTATCCTTTTCGGCCGTGGTGTACCAAATGCAGCTGGTGTAATACATTTTATTGGCAGAGGAATAACAGAAATCCAGAACCTTCTGCGCCGTTTCTATGCGGCTGCCGTCCTCCATGCTGTAATCCCACAGGGTATTGTTTTGGTCCAGCACCAGTACACGCTGACCTTTATCTTCGGCAATTTTTCCGGCTTTGATATCCTCAATAGAATGCCATGCACCATCGTAGTGATACTGCACCGTGCCGTCCTGCATCAGCGCCGCACAGCCGGAAATCTCCGCAACGCCCTCCAGCGGCTCCGGCAGTTCGCCGTAGTCATGGTCGGTCCAGTACCGCTCCAGTCTGCCGGTCGTGTATAGAATATTGATATACTCGCCAAAGGAGCCCAGCGAAAAATCCTGCACGTGCTGGTACGCCACCTCCATCGTGCTCATATCCGGCTCGTTATTTTCAAGCTGCATCCGGTACAGGTTGCGATTCTCGCTTAACGCCCACACCCCGGAAAGGCTGTTAACCGCCTTAATGATTTTCTCCGTAGCTTCACCGGGCTGCCGCTCCGGCATCGTCACGGCGATCATTTCGTATTCCGGCGTGGGGGTTGGATTTGGCGTAGGGGTGGGGTCCTTTCCGCACCCGGCCAGTGCCGCCAGCAGCACCAGCGCACACAGCAGCGCAATCAGTCTTGTCATTCTTTTCATGGGGATCCTCCTTTTTGTGAATTTTTTCTACATCAATAGAATAACATAACCGTTTTCGTAAAGCAACCATTTAATAAAAAGTTTACAAAACTGCCGCCCTTGGAATAGGACGGCAGTCGTGTTTCGGTTATATCAGTCGGTCGGAAAGATACCAAAGAGCAAAGTTAAAGTAGACCAGAATGGAGAATGCATCGGTGATGGTCGTGATGAGCGGCGATGCCATAATGGCAGGGTCCAGCTTCAAAATCTTTGCCAGAATGGGCAGGATACAGCCCAGCGATTTCGCCATGCAGATGGTGAGCATCAATGTGCCGGAAACCACCAGCGCCACCTGCGGGTCATGGTACTGGATCAGGATACGGATGAAGTTTACGCTGCACAGCGCGATACTACACAGCAGCGCTACTCTTATCTCCTTCCACCACGCCTTGGTAAAGTCCTTGGGGGAGATCTCATCCAGCGCCAGACCGCGGATGATCATGGTAGAAGCCTGACTGCCGCAGTTTCCGCCGGTATCCATGATCTGCGGGATAAAGGTGACCAGCAGCGGAATGCTGACAAAGGCAGCTTCATAGTATTCCAGCATGGCGCCGGTCACCATGGCGGAGAGCATCAGCACCATCAGCCAGATAATACGGTGCTTTGCCAGCGTGATAACGGGGGTACGCAGGTAGGTATCATCACTGGGGGTCATACCTGCCATCTTTTCAAAGTCCTCGGTGTTCTCATCCTGAATGACGTCTACGGCGTCATCGATGGTGATGATACCGACGATCCGGCCCTCGCTGTCCACGACCGGCATCGCCAGCATATCGTACCGGCTGAACATCTTGGCGATTTCTTCCTGGTCATCGTGGGTATGCACGTGGATGGGGTTGGTGTCCATCAGTGAATCGATGATGGTATCGGGGGCAGCCAGCAGCATTTCCCGCACCGTTACCACACCCAGCAGCTCCTTACGGAGGGAGGTCACATAGCAGGTGTAGATGGTTTCCTTATCCACACCGTGTTCTCTTATGATCTCGAACGCCTTGGCGACGGTGAACCCGCTGCGGAAGTAGACATACTCATTGGTCATCAGGCTTCCGGCGGAGTCCTCGGGATATTTCAGGTACTGGTTGATGAGCTTGCGGTTTTCCGGCGTGGAGTTCTGCATGACCCGCTTTACCACATTGGCGGGCATTTCCTCTACCAGGTCCACATAGTCATCCATAAAAAGGTCGTCCAGTATGTGCTGCAGCTCGGTATCGGTCAGCGCGCGGACGATCTTTTCCTGTATTTCGGGTTCCATATAGGAGAAAACCTCGGCGGCGGTTTCCTTGGGCAGTAGCCGGAACAGCCGGTTAAACTGGTCGGTGTCCTCCTCGCTTTCCAGCTCCTCAAAGAGCTTTGCAAGGTCGGCTTCCTCCATTTGCGCAATCAGTTGTTTGACGGCGGAGTACTTTTTCTCCGCCAAAAGTTCCAAAATTTCGTGGCTCATAGGCGCACCTCCTTATGCGGGCAGGGTGCCATAGCCCGACACCGTGCCCGTGAGTATAAAGCTATTGCAACTGGGATACGGACCGGCGTCCATTTCGGAACCTCCTTTTTTCGTCAATTCGGGCGGGAAGATAAACCCCGCCCATCTAGTATTGTACTCGATTTGAAAAGAATCCGCAACCGCAAAATGAAGAATTTTTACAGAGAAGCGGCGGGCCTTAAATAATTCTTAATATGCCCGATGATTGTTTCTTAATCTTTTCATTGTTACACTGTAACCGTACCATAAAACGGTTTGACCCGGAACGGAGGAACGTTTATGAGAATTACTCTGGAAACCATCAATCAAGTGATCGGTATCCTGTTTTTTGTCTGCTATGCCTATCAGTTTGTCTATATCCCCATTGCCCTCCTGGGCAGGAAAAAGCACCTTCCCGCCGCCCGGCCCCACCGCCTTGCGGTGCTGGTGGCCGCCCGCAATGAGGAAACAGTCATCGGGGACCTGCTGGACAGCCTGCACCGGCAGGACTACGACCTTTCCCTGGTGACGGTGTTTGTCATCGCTGATAACTGCACCGACCGCACCGCCGAGATCGCCGCGCAAAAGGGCGCTGTTGTTTACTGCCGGGAGAATAAAACGGTGGTAGGGAAGGGCTACGCCCTTGAAGCGCTGCTGGCGCATATCCGCTCGGACTATCCCGACGGGTTCGATGCCTACCTTGTCTTTGATGCCGATAATCTCGTCGCCCCGGATTTCCTTACCCGCATGAACGAGAGCTTTTCTGCCGGCAATGAGATCATCACCTGCTACCGCAACAGCAAAAATTACGGCAGCAACTGGATCAGCGCCGGGTATGCCCTGTGGTTTTTGCGGGAAAGCCGCTACCTGAACGGCGCCCGGGAGACCATCGGCAGCAGCTGCGCCGTTTCCGGCACCGGGTTCCTTTTTTCGCAGAAGATACTGGATGAGTGCGGCGGCTGGCCGTTCCATCTGCTGGTGGAGGACATCGAATTTTCCATCGGGAATATCCTGGCCGGCCATCGCATCGCCTTTTGCCGGGACGCCGTGACCTACGATGAACAGCCCACCGATTTTGCCCAGTCCTGCCGTCAGCGGCTGCGCTGGTCCCGCGGGTATTTACAGGTTTTCGGCAAATACGGCTCCGGCCTTATTCGGGGCCTCATCCGCGGCAGCTGGAGCTGCTACGATATGGCCATGGCTATCATGCCCGCCATCGTGCTTACCTCGGTCAGCCTGTTTGTCAGCATCCTTCTGGCGGTGATGGGTATCGTCTCGGGGCTGGGGGTGCTGCCGGCGCTGTTGTCTCTCGGTAAGGTATTTCTCGGGATGTACCTCACGCTGTTTACCGTCGGGCTCATCACAACCGTCACCGAATGGAAATACATCGATGCCACCCCTGCCCGCAAGCTGTTTTCTGTTCTTACCTTCCCGCTGTTTATGTTCACCTATATCCCCATCAGCTTTGCGGCGCTTTTTATGAAGGTGGAATGGAAGCCCATCCGCCACACCATAACCGCAAAGGAGCTGGGCCGCGACTGATTTTTTGCTTGTACTATTCCCCGAAAATGCGTATGATAGAGGCAGTAAAAGCAGAGAGAGGGCAGGAAAATGCATAATATCATAGTTTGCGATGACGAAAAGGATATCGTTTCGGCGCTGGAGATCTATCTCACCGCAGAGGGATACCATGTATTCCGGGCGGAAAACGGCCGCGAGGCGCTGACTCTTGCCCAGAATGAGGATGTCCACCTGATGCTGCTGGATGTGATGATGCCGCAGATGGACGGTCTGGAAACGCTGACCCGCCTGCGGGAGTTTTCCAATATCCCCGTAATTTTGCTCACCGCCAAAAGCGAGGACAGCGATAAGATCCTCGGGCTGAATGTCGGCGCGGATGACTACGTCACCAAGCCCTTTAATCCGGTGGAGGTACTGGCCAGAGTCCGCAGTCAGCTGCGGCGGTATCTCCAGCTGGGGGCAGGCTCGGTGCGCCCGGCCAGTATCGTCATCGGGGGCATCGAGCTGGACGACAGCGCCAAGACCGTAACAGTTGACGGCGAGCCGGTGGCGCTGACCCCCAAGGAGTACGATATTCTCCGCTTTTTGATGACCAATGCCGGGGCGGTATTTACCCCGGCGGAGATCTATCGGCGGGTATGGGGGGATATCCCCTTGAATGCCGCAGGCGCCATCGCCGTGCACATCCGCCATTTAAGAGAAAAACTTGAAATTGACCCCGCCGAGCCCCGCTACATCAAGGTGGTGTGGGGCAAGGGCTATAAGATGGAGGTGACCCCATAATGAAACGAACTCTTGATAAAACATGGCTGAAGGTGACCGCATTCCTGCTGTTTTTCGTGTTTGCGGCATTTGCAGCGGCCGGCATCCTGGGCACCGTGTATCTCGCCTCCAATGATATCTACCTGCAGGGGGATGCCGCCAGCCGGGAGGTGCTGTATCGCAGTCAGGCCTACCGCATCTCGGATGAGGTGCAGAGTCTCATGACGATCAGCGACAGCACCGAGGATTTCACCCGGTACGTTCGGGAGCGCTGCCCCGCCGAGGACGGCTACGGCATCACGGTGACGGGGCCGGGTGGCGAAAGCCTGGTGTTGACCGACCTGCCGGAGGACGCCGAGCTTGTTTATACCTACGATCGAAAATTGACCGTTGACGGCAAGGACATAACCATTACGGTATCGCTGCAGGAGGGCTTTCTGCCCCGCACCCACGAATACCGCTTCGGCCTGTGGCTCCTGGATGTGAAAGACGCTCTCATCCCGCTGGCGGCGCTGTTTACCGCCCTTGCGCTGTTCTGCTTCTTCTGGCAGATGGCCGCCGCCGGCCATTGGCAGGGATTTGAGGGCATCCACCTCACATGGTTTGATAAGATCCCGCTGGATGTCATGGCGGTCGGTATCCTCATTCCCACCCTCGGCATTTTCGGGGAATACTTTTTTTACATGTCCCGCTTGGCAATGGCGTTGTGGGGGGTGTTGATTCTCAATTTCCTTTACCTCTTCATCATTTCCTTTGTCACCCGCTGCAAGGCCGGTACCGTCCTTAAAAACAATGTCATTTGGTATGTCATCCGGCTTGCGTGGAAAATCATCAAAACCGTATGGCGCTGGCTTTGCCATTTGGTACGCTCCATCCCGCTGATCTGGAAAACGGCCCTGGGGATCGCAGCTGTCTTTTTCCTCATTCTTCTCTTCGGCAGCTACTCTTCGATGCTGTCGCTGCCCATGGTACTGCTTTATCTTGTGCTGGCGCTGTTCACCATGTATGTTGCCATTGGGTTTGTCACCCTGCAGCGGGGCGCAAGGGCATTGGCCGAGGGCGATTACAGCGCCCCGGTGGATACCCGTTACCTGGTGGGGGAGATGCGCCGCTGCGGCGATAACCTGAACAAGGTGCAGCAGGGGGTGCAACACGCCGTGGAGGAACGCCTGCGCAGCGAACGGATGAAGACCGAGCTCATCACCAATGTTTCCCACGATATCAAAACGCCGCTTACCTCCATCGTCAATTATGTTGACCTGCTTAAAAAAGAGGAGATCGACAATCCCAAGGCGCAGGAATATCTGGAGGTGCTGGACCGGCAAAGCAAGCGCCTTAAAAAGCTCACCGAGGACCTGGTGGATGCCAGCAAGGCCTCCAGCGGGGTAATGCCGGTGGATTGCCAGCCCACCAATGTCAATGTGCTGCTTTCCCAGCTGGAGGGCGAATATGAGGAACGCCTGCAAAAGGCCGATCTCACCATGATCGTTCATCCGGCCGCAGGGGACCCGGTGGCGCTGGCTGACGGCAAGCTGTTGAGCCGTGTGATGGATAACCTGATGAACAATATCGGCAAGTACGCCATGCCCGGTACCCGTGTGTACGCCGCAGCCGCCGCTGATGATCACGAGGTCACCATCAGCATCAAGAATGTCAGCCGCAACGAACTGAACATCTCCGCCGATGAACTGATGGAGCGCTTTGTGCGGGGCGACAGCAGCCGCCACACCGAGGGCAGCGGGCTGGGTCTTTCCATCGCAAAAAGTCTGGTGGAATTGCAGGGCGGCCGGTTCGAGCTCTCCATTGACGGCGACCTTTTCCGGGCGGATATCTCCCTGCCGCTGTACCGGCCGTAAAAATAAAACCGCTGCTCCGTGCGGGGCGGCGGTTTTCTCATGCCCGGATGGGCGATTGGCATTTCGGGGGTTACTTTCCCTCCGGGATAAAATAGGTGCCGACTGCGGTAACGCAGGGCTTTTCTGGGGCGCCCGGCAGATAGATGGTACAGTCGGTCTGGTTCAGGCGGCGGCCGGCATGGCCGATGGCCGCAGTGAGATAAAACGGCCCCGACATGGGCACCGGCCGCAGGTAATTGATGCTCATATTAACGGTGGGGGTGATGCCGCTGACGGTATCCCGTGCAAAGTACAGGCTCAAAAAGCCCATGGCCAAATCGACCGCAGAGCATAGAATGCCCCCGTGGACCACCCCGGCCGGGTTGCTCATCCAGTCCTCCGGGGTAAAGCACAGGGTGCAGCTACGGTTTTCATAGTCGGCGCTTACCAGCTGCGGGGCCAGCATGGCATTAAAGCTGCCGCGCTCATTACTGCTTATTTTATCGGCAAGCTGCTGCAGGGCAGCTTCCATTCCTTTTTGGGAAAAATACTCCATGGGGTACGGGCTCCTTTCTGCGGTGGGTACAAAAACCACAGCGGATTATACCACAACATGACGAAAAATGCAAAATGAAGTTTTTCGGTTTACTTTCATACTCTAAAGTGTTATAGTAGTAGTATAAAACAAAAGGGGGCGTTTGGTTGATTACAAAAAAACCGGACAGTAACCTGTCCTTTCTTTACCGGGCCGTGCTGATGCTAAAGACCGAGGAGGAGTGCGAACGCTTTTTCGATGACCTGTGCACTGGGCCGGAATTAAAGGCCATCGCACATCGGCTGGAGGTCGCAAAGCTTCTGAAGGAGCAGAACGTTTACAGCAAAATCGTAGAAAAGACCGGGGCAAGCACTGCCACCATCAGCCGGGTGAACCGTTCTCTGCAGTACGGCGCCAACGGCTATGATATCGTTTTCGAGCGAATGGAGAAGGCCGATGGCGAGCTATAAGGAGACCTTTTCCGCCTACTATGACGCCCTCACCGAGGATGTGGACCGCGCCAAAATCGCCGACCGCTGCGAGGAGCTGATGGCGCGGTACCACCCCAAGCGGGAGCTGGCGCTGGACCTTTGCTGCGGGACCGGCACGCTGGCTATCGAGCTGGCCCGACGGGGCTTTGAGGTCATCGGGGTGGATGCCTCCCCGGAAATGCTGATGCAGGCGGTGGAAAAGAACGAGGAGCTTCGGCAGCCTGTTCTGTATCTGCGCCAGTCCCTGGAGCAGCTGGATCTCTACGGGACGGTGGATCTGGCGGTCTGCACGCTGGATAGTCTCAATCATCTGCACGGCAAAAAAGCACTGCAGAAGGCGCTGCACCGGCTGCAGTTCTTTGTGGAGCCCGGCGGGCTGTTCCTGTTTGATGTAAACACCCCCTATAAGCACCGGGAGGTGCTGGGGAACAACTGCTTCGTGCGGGAAAGCGAGGAGCTTTTCTGCGTTTGGCAGAACGACTACACCCCCGAAGGCCATAAGGTGGAGATCCAGATCGATTTCTTCCGGCGGGGGAAAGGGGAGCAGTACACGCGTGATGGCGAGCAGTTCTGCGAATGGGCCTGGGAGGACGATGAGCTGACCGGGATTCTTTCGGCAGAGAATTTTGAGGTGCTGGAGCGCTGGGGCGGCTACGACCGGGAACCGGTAACGCCCATGACCCAGCGAATGGTATATGTGACACGCCGCCGGTAAAAAAGCTGCGGAAAAGTTGCCAAAAAGGGTAAAAAGGGATTGACAACAGCGCCGCTTTCTCGTATAATAACTAATGTTGCCGATTCGATACGGCACATTAACCGGCGGCAAAACACATGGCCCGGTAGTTCAGCTGGTTAGAACGCTAGCCTGTCACGCTAGAGGTCGTGGGTTCGAGCCCCATCCGGGTCGCCATAAATATGCGGGTTTAGCTCATCTGGTAGAGCGCCACCTTGCCAAGGTGGAGGTAGCGAGTTCGAGCCTCGTAACCCGCTCCATTTTTTTCGGCACCATAGCCAAGCGGTAAGGCAGAGGTCTGCAAAACCTTTATTCCCCGGTTCGATTCCGGGTGGTGCCTCCAAAAAAATATTGCTTTCGATGCGCCTGATGATAAGTCGGGCGCATCCGTCATTTTCCGCGCACTGGAGGCAAAGCTGCCGCAGGGGGAATGCCGGGGGACCTATGTGTTTAAGTTCGGCCCCGGCGCCTGCCGCTGCGATAAGGCGGAAGACTTCTGCATCGATATAGAGGGCACAGCCTATCTGTTCAAAAATGATTGGCAGCAGACCAATGAAAACGTGATTTCTTTATTCTCACCCGTTTCAGCCGGGGTAACGATCCGCTTTGAAAAGATGGATGATAAATAGGGAAAGCCCAGGGCGCTATTGAGCCGTCACAGCCGAAAAGGCCGCCGGTTTCACAGCACATCCCCTTGCAATAACGCCCCTTGCGTGATAAGATAGCTACATTACGCAGCATGAGGAGGAAACACATGGTTTACGGGATCATCGGGGCGCTGGATGAAGAAATTGCGCTGGTAAAGGAGAAAATGACCGGCATCGAGGAGCACAGGCTATACGGGCGCAGCTTTTATACCGGGCGCATCGGCCAAAAGGACGTCGTGCTGGTGTGCTGCGGTGTGGGCAAGGTCAATGCGGCGCTGTTTGCCAATGCGGTCATCCGGGAATTCAAAGCGGATGCGGTTATCAATATCGGCATCGCCGGGGCCATCGGTGCCGGTATCGGCGTGATGGACGTTGTATTAAGCACCGATGCGGTATTCCACGATCAGGATGAGATCATGGTAAAATACTATCCCTTCTGCAAATATTTTAAGGCCGATGAAACGCTGCTTTCGCTGGCAAAGGCCGCCTGTGAGCAGGTGCCGCTGCACGGCAAAGCTACCTGCGGGCGCATCGTCACCGGGGATCAGTTCGTGAATGATCCTGCGGTCAAATTCAGCCTGCGGGAGCGCTTTGACCCCTGCTGCACCGAAATGGAGGGTGCGGCCATCGCCCATGCAAGCTATGTCAATGACACCCCGTTCCTCATCATCCGCACCATGTCCGATAGCGCCGATGACGGAGCGGACGAAAGCTACGATAATTTTATCGATACCGCAGCGCACCAGTCGGCAGCCATCGTGCTGAAAATGCTGGAGCTGGCATAATAAAACCGAAAAAGCCCCGGTGTTCACCGCTACGATGAACATCGGGGCTTTTTTACAGCTTCTCCAGCAGCTTCGCTATCGGTGTGCGGTGCACCTTCATGGCGCCCACCGGGCAGAATTCCTGGCAGCAGAAGCAGCGTATACACTTTTTGCGGTCAATGCGGGGCTTGCCGTTCACCATGGTAATGACCTTCGCCGGGCAGATGCGCCCGCATTCGGCACAGCCGATGCACTCATCCTTTTGTACCGCCGGGCGGGAGCGCATAAAGACCTTCATCAGCCGATCCTTCATCCTGCCCCACAGCGCCACGTTGCCGTCCTGCTGCGCCAGTGCTTCCGCATTGCGGATATTCTCAAAATCCGGGACGATAAAGGACTGCCACGGCTCGTTTGTCGTGATATCCCCGGGCTCATCGGGACACAGCCCCAGCCCCTGCGCTGCGGCAACGGTGGGAATACAGGCAGGCGGCAGCCCGATGATCCCGGCACAGATCATATCCAAACGGTAGGGGTCATACCCCGCCAGCAGGCAGCCGATCTCCCGGGGCGTCCCGGCGGTGGGACCGTTGCCCTCCATGCCCACCACAGCGTCCACGATATGCAGCCGGGCGGGCTTGGCACGGTTCAGGTCAATGATCATCCGGGCAAAGTCCATGGGATCGGAATAGCGGTAGTGGTATTCCGATTTAACGCTTCCCGGCACCATCCCGTACATATTTTTCACGGCGCAGGTCATGCCCATCATGCCGTGGGTTTTCAGCTTGCAGCAGTTGATGACGGCATCCGCATCATCAAGGTAGGCGGTGTATTTGAACTCATGGGCGACCGCAGCTTCGGGAAAATGAACCTCCGTGATCCCGAAGTTTTGGTTTAATACCGCACCGTACTGCTCTGCCGCAGTTATGCCGCATTTCTGGTAGATGCGGTTCAGGTATGCCGCATTATATACCCCGCCGGGGCTGTCACCGATGACGACCGAAGCCGCCCCCTTTGCTTTCAGCATCTCGGTCAGCACGCACAAAAGGGCCGGGTGGGTGGTCACGGCGTCCTCCGGCGGTTTCCCGGATACAAGGTTAGCCTTAATGACGATCTTCATGCCGGGCGTCACCCAGGAAAGGCCGCCCAGCGGCTCCAGCAGACGGGGCAGCGCCTGCCGCATATGGTCTATTTCATAGTCGGTGCAGCGCACCAGCGAAACATCACAGCTCATTTTGCACCTCCGGTTCGGTTCCGCTTTTCATTATAGCAGAAACCGCACCGGGTGCAAAGCCCCCGCCGGCGAGGGCAGGGGCTGAAAAATCGATTATTTTTTGCTCTTTTCCGGAACGATAAAGATGAAAGCCAGCGTGCTGATGAGCAGCAGGAACGGATAGAACAGATAGGGGATGATCTGGAAGGCGGTAACGCTTTGCCCCAGCTTGACGGCAACCAGCATCTGCGCACCGTAGGGGATGATCCCCTGGAACACACAGGAGAAGGTATCCAGAATGGAGGCCGTCTTGCGGTTGGTGATGCCGTATTCCTCCGCCATTTCGGCGGCAATGGGGTTCGCCATCACAATGGCAACGGTATTATTGGCGGTGGCAATATCCATGCCACCCACCAAGAGCCCCATGCCCAGTTGTCCGCCCTTTTTCCCGCGGAAAACCTTTTTGATGCCCCGCAGCAGCGCTTCAAACCCGCCGTATTCCCGGATAAGCGCACAGATGGCCGAAACCAGTATGGCGACCATTGTGGTCTCGAACATCCCGGCAGCGCCGGTGCCCATATTGGCCAGCAGGCTGGTGGCGGCAATTTCCCCGGTGGCCAGCATAATGACAGAACCGGAGACGATACCGATGAGCAGCACCACAAATACATTGATGCCGATGATCCCGCCGGCAAGCACCAGAATATAGGGAATGATCTGAACGAGGTTATACTCCTTAATGATGGGGAAGGGCCGGATGGGGGTATTCAGGGAGATGATCAGGATAACAGCCAGCGTAATGACGGCAGCAGGCAGCGCGATTTTAAAGTTCTCACGGAATTTGTCCTTCATCCGGCAGCCCTGCCCGTTGCAGGCGGCAATGGTGGTATCGCTGATGAAGGAAAGGTTATCCCCGAACATGGCGCCGCCGATGACCGAAGCCACGCAGAAGGGCAGCGGGAAACCGGTTGCAACCGCTAAAGGCGCGGCGATGGGGGTGATCAGGGTGATGGTCCCCACCGAGGTCCCCATGGCCAGCGAAACAAAGCAGCTGACCAAAAACAGAATAACAACGGAAAACTGGGAGGGAACATGGGAAAGCAGCAGGTAGGCCACGCTTTCGGCGCTGCTGCGCCCCACCACACCCACAAAGATCCCGGCCGCCATAAAGATAAGAATCATGGTTACGATATTCTTATCCCCGATGCCCTGACCCATCAGCGCCAGCTTTGCATCAAAGGAAAGCGCATGGTTTTGCAGGCAGGCCACCAGCAGGGCAATCAAAAACGCCACCACAATGGGGATATTATAAAAACCCATGTAGATATGAAGACCGTACTCAAACAACAGGCCGAGCCCGAGGTAGATGACCAGGAATACCCCGATCGGCAGCAGGGCAAGGGGATTGCTTTTTTTCATTTTGTTCCTCCTTCTGTCAACACAGCAAACGAAAACACTCCCGTCCCATTTTGCATAAGGACGAGAGTGTGGGCTTCCGTTCACATTTTCGAATTTACGCTTTACTGCATTAAAGAATAACCGAAACGGGACGGTTTGTCAAGAAAACCGGATAAAATCAGCGGCGCTTTGTCCATGCGGTGGGGGTCAGGGCGATAAGCAGGGGATAGATCTCCAGACGGCCCAGCAGCATGGCGCCGGAAAGCACCAGCTTGGAAAAGGGCGAAAAAACCGAGTAATTCCCGCTGGGAGAAATGAGCCCGAAGCCCGGCCCGACATTATTAAAGCAGGTGATGGCGGCTGAAAGGGTAGTGGGCAGCCCCAGGGGCTCCCAGCAGATCAGCAGGAAAATCACGGTGATGCATACGGCATACAGGGTAAAATAGGTATTGCAGCTGCTGATGACGGTCTCATCCACCTTTTTATTCTCAAACCGCACCACACGGGTGGAACGGGGATGCAGTACATGCTGCATCTCCCGGCGGATGGACTGCGCCAGCAGCATCACCCGGCTGATTTTAAGGCCGCCGGCCGTCGAACCGGAGCATCCGCCCAAAAACAGCAGAACGAAGATGACCCCTTGGCTCAAGGCGGGCCACAGGCCGTAATCGGCGGAGGCAAAGCCGGTGGTGGAGATAATGGCGGACACCTGGAAGAAGGAATGGCGAATGGCGTCCTTGGCGCCGTACAGCGGGGCAATGTTACAGGCAATAATGCCGGTGGCAACCAGAATAATGGAAAGGAAGCACCAAAGCTCATGGCTGCGCAGCGCCGTGCGCCACCGCCCCATAATGACCAGGAAAAACAGATTAAAGTTGATGGCAAACAGCACCATGAAGAAGGCGACGATCCATTGGCACAGGGGGCTGTAACCCGCCATACTGCTGTTCAGCATCCCGAAGCCGCCGGTCCCGGCGGTGCTCATGGCATGGATGATGGCATCGTAAACCGGCATCCCGGCCAGCAAAAACGCACCGAATTCCAGAAGGGTAAGGATAATATAGATAAGGTACAGTATTTTTACGCCGTCCCGCACCCTCGGCACGATCTTATCCATGGTGGGGCCGGGCATCTCCGCCCGCAGGATATGCATGGTCCGGTCGGGGGCCTTGGAGGAGATAATGGTGACGAACACCAGGATACCCATACCGCCGATCCAATGGGTGAAGCAGCGCCAGAACTGGATAGAATAAGATAGCGCCTCCACATCGGAAAGCAGGGTAGCGCCGGTCGTGGTAAAGCCGCTTACCGTCTCAAACAGGGCGTCCACATAGCTGGGGATGGCCCCGCAGAGCACGAACGGCAGCGCACCGACCAGCGAAAGCGCAATCCACGCCATGGCGACGATCACAAAGCCCTCTTTGGAGAAGATATCCTGCCGTTGGGGCGGGGCGATCAGCCGCAGGAAAAACCCGCCCAGCGCAGCAACGAGGATCGTTGCCAAAAAGGCCAGCGCCTGCGAATACTCGCGAAAGCCCACCGCAATCAGCAGCGGGACCAGCATCATGGCGGCTTCAATATACAGCACCATCCCGGTGGTGGAAAATACAATTCTGTGGTTCATTTTCCGCATCCTTTTTCATTATGCTTTGGAAATCGTATTTTCTATTATACCATGGCCCGCCGCAACAATCAATCCATTTGCCACCGATGGCCGGATATGCTAAAATATAGCGGAAAGGGGGAGAATTCCTTTGAAAAACGCAGTTACCGGGATCATCACGGCCTACGAAGAGCTCAAACCGGCCGGGGCCGGGGTCATCGCCATAGACGGCCGGGCGGCCTCCGGAAAGACCACACTGGCGGCAGCACTTGCCGCGGAAACGGGCGGCGCCGTGGTGCATATGGATGACTTTTTTCTCCCCGCGGAATTAAGAACGCCGCAGCGTCTTGCCGCCCCCGGCGGGAATGTCCATGCGGAACGCTTTGCAGAGGAGGTTCTGCCGTTTTTGCGGCAGGGGAGGCCCTTTTGCTACCGCCGCTTCGATTGCCATGTGATGGACTACGGCGCCCCGGCGGAGATCCCCGCAGCCCCCGTTATCATCGTGGAGGGTGCATACAGCCTGCACCCGCAGTTCGGCCGCTACGCCGATCTCACCGTTTTCTGCGATATCACCCCGCAGGAGCAGCAGCGCCGCATCACCCGGCGCAACGGGGAAGCCGTATGGCCAATGTTCCGGGACCGCTGGATCCCGTTTGAGGAAGCATACTTTTCCGTCTATCCCATCCGGCAAACCGCCGACCTCATTCTTTGAAAATTATGTGAAGGCAGCCTAATTTCAGGAAGAACCGGTTGCAATTCCCGGGGACTTTATGTATACTTTAATCACATTTGCGGGCGCCGCCCGAAAATTAAGGAGGTTATTTCATGTCCGAATACGTAATTAGCTGTTGTTCCACTGCCGATCTCTCCAAAGAATACTTTGAAAGCCGCAATATTCATTATATTTGTTTCCATTATATGCTGGGAGATACCAGCTATCCCGATGACCTCGGTCAGAGCATACCGTTTGATGAGTTCTACGCCCGCATGGCCGCCGGCGAGATGACCAAGACCTCGCAGGTCAATGTCGATGAATTCCTGGCCTATTTCGAGGGCTTCCTGAAAGAGGGCAAGGACGTTCTGCACGTCAGCCTGTCCTCCGGTCTTTCGGGCTCGGTCAATTCTGCCCGGATCGCCGCCGAGGAGCTGGCGGATAAATACCCGGATAACAAGGTGCTGGTCGTTGACTCTCTCGGCGCTTCCTCCGGCTACGGCCTCTTAATGGATAAGCTGGCCGACCTGCGTGATGAGGGCAAGAGCATCGAGGAGGTTCGTGACTTTGCCGAAGCAAACCGTCTGCATCTGCACCATTGGTTCTTCTCCACCGACCTCACCTTCTATGTGCGTGGCGGACGCATCTCCAAGGCTGCAGGCTGGTTCGGTACGGCGCTTAAGATCTGCCCGCTGCTGAACATGGATGATGAGGGTCACCTCATCCCCCGTCAGAAGATCCGCGGCAAAAAGGCCGTGATCCAGCAGATCGTCAAGGAGATGGAGAACCACGCCCGGGGAGGCCACGATTATAACGGCAAGTGCTTTATCTCCATGTCCGCCTGTATGGATGACGCCCGTGCCGTCGCCGATCTGGTGGAGGAAAAGTTCCCCCATCTCAACGGCAAGGTTATGATCAATAACATCGGTACCACCATCGGCAGCCATACCGGCCCCGGTACCGTTGCGCTGTTCTTCTGGGGCGATGAACGCACCCACTGATCACTTTTAATCCGAAAGGAGCGCCACCTATGGCCAAATCCGGCTTTTCCGGCAAAAACATCCTCGTTAACCTCATCGTTACCATCGTAGCGGGCTTTATCTACTTCTATGTGGAGCTGCCCCCCATCAATCTTCACTCTGCGGCATTTTACAGCTTCTTCCTCTTTATCTCCGCCGTTTACTGCGTCACCGCCGCCATCACCTCCGGTATTTACCGGCAGGCGGAAAACGGCAGGACCTTCTGGAAGCTGCTGAAGGGCAGCTGCATGGTTCCGCTGGTGATCATCGGCGCCGTATTCGTCATCTATGTGGTGGGCGGCCTGCTTTCCAGCGTCATTCTGCGCAGCGGCGCCTATGCCAAGCTGATGACGGTAGAGCCCGGCAGCTTTACCGATGAGATCGAGGAGATCTCCTTTGACCAGATCCCCATGCTGGATAGGGACTCCGCCGAAAAGCTGGGCGACCGCAAGCTGGGCGAGCTGGCCGATATGGTCAGCCAGTTTGAGGTAGCCGATAACTACACCCAGATCAACTACAAGGGACGCCCCGTTCGGGTCACCCCGCTGCGCTACGGCGATATCTTCAAGTGGCTCAATAACCGCAGCGCGGGCCTGCCGGCCTACCTTATCATCGATATGGTCACGCAGGAGGTCGAGGTGGTTCGCCTGCCGGAGGGGATGCACTACACCACCGCCGAGCACTTCAGCCGCAATCTGTACCGTCACCTGCGGTTCCAATATCCCACCTTCATCTTTGATGAACCGAGCTTCGAGATCGATGAGCAGGGAACCCCCTTCTGGGTCTGCCCCCGTGTCGTCAAGCGCATCGGCCTGTTCGGCGGTACCGATATTCAGGGCGCCGTACTGGTCAATGCCGTCACCGGGGAAAGCGAATACTACACCGATATCCCCAGCTGGGTCGATGGCGTTTATTCCGCCAAGATCATCATGGAGCAGTACGACTACTACGGCATTTATCAGGGCGGGTATATCAATTCCCTGTTCGGGCAGAAAAATGTGACCCGCACCACCGCCGGCTACAATTACATCGCCATCGATGACGATGTCTATGTCTATACCGGCGTGACCTCTGCGGGCAGCGATGAGTCCAATATTGGGTTCATCCTCACCAACCAGCGCACCAAGCAAACCACCTTCTATTCCATTGCCGGTGCCGAGGAATTCAGCGCCATGAACAGCGCCGAGGGCGTAGTGCAGAACCTTGATTATACCGCCACCTTCCCGCTGCTGCTCAATATCAGCAATCAGCCCACCTACTTTATGGCGCTGAAGGACTATGCGGGTCTGGTAAAGATGTACGCCATGGTCAATGTCCAGCAGTATCAGGTCGTAGCCACCGGCGCCACGGTCGAGGAATGTCAGGCGAACTACTATAAGCTGCTGCGCCAGAATAAGCTGGATACCGGGGAAGCGCCCGTTCTCCCCGCCGATGAGGATACCGTCAGCGGCATGGTCACCGCCCTGCGCTCCGCCGTGATCGACGGAACCACCATGTACTATGTCACGCTGGATGACCTCACCGCCGTATATGCCGTTTCCGCCGGTGCGGTCGAAAAGGTGATCCTCCTGAATGTGGGCGACCGCATCACCGTTACCTATGAACCGGCTTCGGTGCGGGATGACCGCATTTATACCGCCGTCGATTTCGAATGGGTCAAGGACCTCCCGGAGCAGGAACCCCCTGCGGAAGAACCTGCGGAGCAGCCCGAAACCCCCGACACGTCGGCCACGGCAGCATAAAAGCAATGCATCGGAGTCCCTGCCCATGCGGCGGGGACTTTTGCCGCCGTTATCTTTTTTATTAAGATACTTTTAATTCTGCACCGCGGGCATTGACAGCGCAAAACCGGTAGTGCAGAATAGGTACATAATCAATCATTCGATCGGAGGAAGCAGAATGCTCAAAATCGAACATCTGACGAAGATATACGGGGAGAAAAAAGCGGTTGACGATATCAGCCTGCACATCAGGGCAGGGGAGATCTACGGCTTTATCGGGCACAACGGCGCCGGTAAAACCACCACCATCAAATCCTGCTGCGGCATTCTGCAGTTTGAGGAGGGCGAGATCTATGTAGACGGCATCTCCATTCGGGAGGACCCCATCGGCTGCAAGAAGAAGATCGCCTACCTGCCCGATAACCCCGATCTTTATGAGTTCCTCAACGGCATCCAGTACCTCAATTTTGTCGCCGACGTGTTTGGTGTCACCAAGGAGGAACGGGAAAGCCGTATCCGGGAATACGCCGAACGGTTCGGTCTCACCGCCGATCTGGCCCAGCCCATCTCCGCCTATTCCCACGGCATGAAGCAGAAGCTGGCCATCATTTCCGCCCTCATCCATCAGCCCAGGCTCCTTATCATGGATGAACCGTTTGTCGGTCTTGACCCCAAAGCCGCTCACGAGCTCAAGCAGATCATGCGCCGCCTGTGCGATACCGGCTCCGCCATCTTCTTTTCCACCCATGTGCTGGAGGTCGCCGAGAAGCTGTGCGACAAGGTCGCCATCATCAAGGGCGGCCGGCTGATCGTCTCAGGGACGATGGAGGAGGTCAAGGGGCAGGATTCGCTTGAGGAAGTGTTCCTGGAACTGGAGGATGACCATGCTTAAAACGCTGCTCAAAATACAGTTCGCCTCATTCAAGGCTTCGCTTATGCGCAACCGCCGCAGGCAGGCAAAGGGCGGGGCGGGGCGCACCATCGGTATGGCGCTGCTGTTCCTCTATGTCATCGTCTGCTTTTTCATCATGTTCGGCAGCATGTTTTCCACCCTGTGTCTGCCGCTGCACCAAATCGAACTGGACTGGCTCTATTTTGCCATCTCCGGTCTGATGTCGTTCATGCTAACCTTTATCGGCAATGTCTTTGCTACGCAGACGCAGCTTTTTGACGCCAAGGATAACGAGCTGCTGCTTTCCATGCCCATCAAGCCCAAGTTCATTCTGGGCAGCCGTATGCTGCTACTCCTTGCGCTGGATATCGGTTATGTCCTGCTGGTCATGGCGCCCGCCGGGGTGGTCTATTACCGGACGCTGGGAGCCTCCCCCCTGGGCATTATCTACTTTGTGATAAGCACCCTGCTGCTGCCCCTGATGGTCCAGGCATTTTCCTGCCTCATCGCGTGGCTTATCTCCCTTATCAGCAGCCGCATGCGCAAAAAGAATGTCATCATCATGGTGGTGTCGCTCCTCTTTTTGGCGGCGTATTTCTACCTTTACAGCAAAATGGGAGACATCATCGCCAACCTCATCAGCAACGGCACTGCGGTGGCGGTCGCCTTCAAAAAATACGCCTTCCCGGCTTATTATTTCGGCGTCGGCATCGCACAGCATAATCTCACCTATCTGCTGCTTTACACCGTCTGCACCCTTGCTGCATTTGAACTGGTCTATCTCATCCTTTCCCGCAGCTTCCGGCAGATCACCACAGCCAAGAAGGGCGCCAAGCGCATCGTCTATAAGGAAAAGGCCATGCACCGGCGCAGCGCCTCTGCGGCATTACTGCAAAAGGACTTCCGGCATTTCATCGGCAATCCCATGTATGTGCTCAATGCATGGATGGGGGAGATCCTGCTGGTGGTCGCCTGTGTTGCCATCCTCATCAAAAAAGATATCCTCACCGAGCTGCTGCCCATCCTGAACGGGCAGGGGGATGCGATCGGTCTCATCCTATGCGTCACGCTTTGCGGGTTAAGCTGCACCAACCTCATCACCGCACCGTCCATCTCACTGGAGGGCAAAAACCTTTGGATCGCACAGTCCATTCCGGTCCCTGCGGCCACGGTGCTGCGCGCCAAGGTCAAGCTGCAAATGCTGCTTTGCATCCCGATCACCGTCCTTACGGCGGTGGTGATGGGGCTCACGCTGCGGCTGCCTGTTCCCATGCTGGTCATGGTTATCCTGCTTACCGCCGTCTTCAATATCTTTACGGCGCTGCTGGGCGTTGTGGTCAATCTGCGCTTCCCCCGCTTCGATTACCTCAATGAAACCGCGGTCATCAAGCAAAGCATGAGCACCATGATCTGTATGTTCGGCAGCATGGCCGTGGTGCTGGTGCTTTCGTTGGTGTATGCGTTGCTGCTGTCTGCCGCATCGCCGGTGGCGTATCTCCTCGGCTGTCTGGTTCTGCTCACCGCCGCCAACATTTTCATGTGGAATTATCTCGCCCGCGGCGGCAGCATTCGCTTTGCGGCCCTTCAGGCAGATTGATCTTTTGAACCATATTTTATGCTCCTCCGCCCGGGGGAGCATTTTTTTCGATTTTTCCTTTAGAAAATGCAAAAAACCAGTTGACTTTGCCGATGGAAAATGGTAATATAACAAAGCTGTCACCCGAAAGGGTCGCAGCGGCCGCACCTTGAAAATTGAACAGCATTCACTTGAAATTGATTGAGAAGTCAATGGAGAGTCCTTGTAAATTCTTTAAGAGAAAGTACTCTTAAAAACACAAGTAATAACGCAAGCGAGAGCTTGGGTTATGGATTAAACGATCA
>SFFJ01000020.1 GCA_004557855.1 Oscillospiraceae bacterium | reverse complement strand
GGGGACAGGGGTGGTGGTTCGCCGTTCTGCGCTCCAGCGCAGCGGCGATAAAAATGCGCCGCAGGCTCTTTTTAAGCCCATCTGCGTGCAGTACGGATTCAGATTTTTCGTGACCGAAAAATCTAAATCCGTATCCAGCGCAGCAGGGCGACCGGGTTTTTAGGGCGCAGCCCTGAACCGTTTTTGCATCCTTTTGTCGGCACAAAAGGATGCCCCCGCCGGGCAGGCGTACAAACCAAGTTTTCTAAAAATCTCGCCCCACCGGAGGTGATAGCAAACTTTTTCACGCCCCCGCCGAAGGCATCTACAAAACCCGCCCCCGCCGGGCAGGCGTACAAACCAAGTTTTCTAAAAATCTCGCCCCACCGGAGGTGATAGCAAACTTTTTCACGCCCCCGCCGAAGGCATCTGCAAAACCCACCCCCGGCGGCGAGCCGTACTAACCAAGTTTTCCAAAATACTTGCCTCGCCACAGACCTCAAAATCACCCAAAAAATCCCAAGACGAAATAGGCAAAAAACAGCAGGGAATAGGTAAAATGCACCCATTCCCTGCCATAATCGTAAATTTTCGGTAAATAAAAGTTGTTTTTTAACCTTCCCGATGCAAAAAAGCGGCGTTTCGGCCGTATTAGTGGGAGGACTTTTTCCGCAGATCCTCATCAATTTCCGCAGCGGCCTCCCGTCCGGCCCCCATTGCAAGGATGACGGTGGCAGCCCCGGTCACCGCATCCCCCCCGGCATAGACCCCCGGCAGGGTGGTTCGGCAGCTCTCCTTTTCGGTCAGAAGACGCCCGCGGCGGTCGGCCTCCAGTCCGGCGGTCGTCCGGTGCAGCAGCGGGTTGGGGGTGGTCCCTATCGCCATAATGACGGCATCGCAGTCCACCGTAAACTGTGCCCCCGGCACCACCTCGGGACGGCGGCGGCCGCTTTCATCCGGCTCTCCCAGGGCCATGGTGTCGCACCGTATGCCGATGACATGACCCTCCTCATCCCCCAGAATTTCCACGGGGTTGGTCAGCAGCCGGAAGGTGACCCCCTCCTCCTCGGCGTGGTCCACCTCTTCGGCACGGGCCGGCAGCTCCTCCCGCCCCCGCCGGTAAACCACCGTGACCTCGGCGCCGCAGCGCAGGGCACATCTTGCCGCATCCATCGCCACGTTGCCGCCGCCCACCACAACAGCCCGTTTTGCAGGCATCAGCGGGGTGGCGGCTCCCGGTTCGGCGGCATGCATCAGGTTGATGCGGGTCAGCCATTCATTGGCCGAAAAAACGCCGCAAAGCGTTTCACCGGGGATGCCCATGAAGTTGGGCAGACCGGCGCCGCTGCCCAGAAAAACAGCGGAAAACCCGGTTTGCAGCAGCTCCTCCACCGGGATGGTTCGTCCCACCACCGCATCGGTTTGGATGGTGACCCCCAGCGCCTCAAGACCGGCGATTTCCTCGGCCAGTATGCTTTTCGGCAGGCGGAACGCCGGGATGCCGTAGGCCAGAACGCCGCCGGGGGTATGCAGCGCCTCAAAAACGGTGACGGAATAGCCCCTTTTGGCCAGCTCGCCGGCACAGGCCAGCCCGGCCGGCCCGGAGCCGACGACCGCAACCTTTTGCCCGTTTTTGGGGGGCAGGGCAGGGACCGTTTGGGGCCGGGTGCGGTGGTAATCGGCCACAAACCGTTCCAGCCGGCCTATGGCGACGCTTTCGCCCTTTTTGCCCCTTACGCAGGTTTTCTGGCACTGGTTTTCCTGGGGGCACACCCGCCCGCAGACGGCAGGCAGGGTGTTTTCCGCCGAAAGGATCTCCCATGCGGCGTCAAAATCACCCTCGGCGACCTTCGCGATAAATTCCGGGATCCTGACCCGGACCGGGCAGCCGGTTCGGCAGGGGGCGCCGGGGCAATCCAGGCAGCGGCGGGCCTCCTCCATGGCGGCGGCTTCATCGTAGCCCAGCGCCACCTCATCAAAATTGCGGCAGCGGACGGCGGGGGGCTGCACCGGCATGGGGGCAGCCTGCGGGGATAAATTCGGGTTTTTATTCATGGGGGTTCCTCTTTTCGGTGAAGTGGCAGGGGGCGGGTTCAGGGGGGCAGGCGGCCCGAAGGGCAGCCCGCCGCAGGCGGGCTCGGCGGCCTGCGGCCGCCGGGTTCGGCCGCAGGCCGAACCGCCCTTCGGGCCGAACCCGGCCCGCTGCACAGACTATATTTCGGGATAAAAGCCGGGCAGCCGGCCCGGCAGGGGACAGCCCGCAGCAGCGGCCATGGCCGGGGGAAAAACCCGGCTTTGGGGCCCGGCAGGGGGCAGGGCTTCGGCAGGGGGGAGGGCGCCCGCAGGGCGCTTCGGCGAAGCCGAAGCCGGCGGCGGAGCCGCCGTGGCCGTCCGCAGGACGGCCGCCCTGCGGGCGCCCCGTCCGGCAGCAGCCGAAAGAAAGCAAAAACGGGTCAGGCGGGGTCGTAGCCCAGCAGGCGGCAGGCGGCTTCCCGGCGCTGCTGCTCCTGGGGGCGGTACAGCCGGCTCCGGCGGATCGCCTCGGCAAAATCCACCTGATGCCCGTCAAATTCGGGGCCGTCCACGCAGGCAAACCGTACCTCTCCGCCGACCGTCAGCCGGCAGCAGCCGCACATCCCGGTGCCGTCTATCATGATGGGGTTCATGCTGACGGTGCAGGGGGCATCAAAGCGGCGGGTCAGCTCACTGACGGCCTGCATCATGGGCAGCGGGCCGATGGCAAAAACCATATCGAACCGTTCCCCCTGCTGCAAAAGGCGTTCCAGCGCCCCGGTGACAAAGCCCTGTTCCCCGGCGGTGCCGTCATCGCTGCAAAGCAGGAAGCGGCTGCTGGCGGCAGCCATTTCCTCCTGCAAAATGACCTGCTCCCAGCTGCGGAACCCGGCGATGGCGGTGACCCGGCAGCCCTGCCGATGCAGGGCTTCGGCGGTGGGCAGGGCGATGGCACAGCCCAGACCGCCCCCGATCACGGCGGCGTTTTTAAGGCCGGAAAGGTGGCTGGGGCGGCCCAGCGGGCCGGTAAAGGTGGGCAGGCTGTCACCGACCGAAAGGCGGTCCAGCAGCATGGTGGTGGCACCCACCGTTTGGTAGACTATGGTGACGGTCCCGGCCTCGGGATCGAAGGAGGAGATGGTAAGGGGGATGCGCTCGGCGTCCTCGGCGGGGCGGAGGATGACGAACTGGCCGGCGGCGGCATGGGCGGCGACCGCCGGGGCCGAAACGACCATACGGCTGATGCCGGGGGCCAGTGCTTCCTTGCGGAGAATGGGTGCTTTCATGGGGTTTTCGGTTCCTTTCACAGTACGGATTATGGGACACAGCCTTTGCTATACTGGGGACAGTAAAGCGAAGGGAGCGTGCCGGATATGCGGTTTGAGATGCGGTTTGTGCGGGGCCATGTGGAGGTTTACGACGGGGAGGGGCGGTTCCTGTTCTCGGCGGACAACGAGCGGGAGGCCGAGGAGGACCTGGGGCAGCTTTCGGCCTGAACCGGCGCAGGGGGCAGGGCCTCGGGCGGCAGCCCCGGCGGCAGAGCCGCCGACGCCCCCCGCAGGGGGGCGCAGGCCGGCCCGGAGGGCCGGCCGGGCTGCCGCCCGAAGCCAGGGCCCCGCGAAGATCCGGACTATACGATGAGGGTCACGGCGTTTTTGTTATTGACGATGTGGGAATGGACGAAGGAGCCGCCGTATTCACCGTCGATGGTCCAGCTGATGGCGTGGCTCGTCTCGAAAAGGATATCCGAGGCGCGGCGCATGATGACCTGCGGCCCGTCGTATTTCTGGGTCATCAGGGCGGTCAGCATGGCCTGCGCCTCCATGGCGTTTACGGGGTTTTTCACCAGCAGCAGCTCGTACATACCGTCGTCCAGCAGCACCTTTTCGGGGTCCAGCTTCAGTACGCCGCCCAGTGAAACGGTGTTGGTAACGGCGCCGAACAGGTAGTCCTCCTCGAACTGCTCGCCGTCGGCGGTGATCTTCACGTGGATGGGCTGGATCTTGCCGAGGCTTTTGACCCCCTCCAGGATGTAGGCCAGGTGGCCCAGCGCATTTTTGATCTCCTGCGGGGTGGCGTAGCTGGTCTCGGTGAAGGCGCCAAAAGCGGCGATGTAATTGAAGTAGCGGTCGTTCAGGGTACCGACGTCCATGTAGAATTCACGGCCGGTGACCACCCGCAGGGCGGCCTCCTCCACCCGGGTGGGCAGCCGCAGGCTGACGGCCAGGTCGTTGGTGGAGCCGAGGGGGATATACCCCATGGGACGGCGGTCCCGGCGGTACATCATCCCGCTGACCATTTCGTTCAGGGTGCCGTCGCCGCCGCAGCACGCCACCAGGTCATATTGGCCGGCGTCCTCGGCGACCTTCCGGGTGCAGTCCAGCCGGGCACGGGTGGGGTAGACGGTGACCTCGTAATCGTGGTCGGAGAATATTTTGACCATCTTGTAGAGGTCGGTTTGGGCCTGCTGGCGGCCGGCCAGCGGGTTGATGATAAGCAGCAGTTTTTTCATGCTTTGGCCTCCTTTTGGCGGAAGTGGACGGGCGGTGGCTTGCGGGAGCCTGCAAGGGGCGGGACGGGCCGCAGGCCCGGCGGCGCAGCCGCCGCGGGGCGGGCGCAGCCCGCCCCAAACCGTCCGGAGGACGGTTTGGCCTGCGGCCCGGATCTGCGGTTTGCAGGGGTTAGCCGTAGGCGGAAAGGACAGACTGCAAATGCGCCCGGAACTGCTCCGCGACCGGTTGCGGGGAGAGGATCTTCACCGAGGGGCCGAGACCGGTGAGCCACGCGAAGAACTGCGGGCTGGGGACGACCTCCACGGTGACGGTAAAGCCGGACGGGGCGGGGATAAGGACCTGATCACGGCCGAAGCGGTCAAAGACGATATTGGCCATGTTGGTTTTGTCGTTGGTGAATTGCAGGGTGATGCGCTGCGGCTCGCCGCCGTACATCCCGAAGACCTTTCGGGAATATTCGGCGGGGTCAAAGCCGGCAAACAGGGCCTGCCCCAGCCGTTTTTCGCCGGTTTGGGTGATGCTTTCCATCTTATCCACCCGGTAGTGGCGGCGCTCGCCGTGCTCGGCATCGTAGCCCACCAGGTAGTAGTTTTCGTCATCCCACAAAAGCGCCCACGGGCTGACCTGATAGCGCTTGCCGCCGTGGCGATAGCTTTTCTTCCCGGTGGTGTCCCAATCGAAATAGCGGAAGGTGATGCGGCTGCCTGCGGCGATGGCGCTGTGCAGGGCATCCACATTGTAGTAGATGCTTTCGTTCATATTTTTGACGCGGTGGGTGACGTACACCTGACGGCGCAGGGCCTGCGCCTCGTAGCGGCTGGCCAGCTTTTCCAGCTTGGAGATCAGCTCGTTGCTTTTGCGCAGAGAGAGGAATTTACTGCTTTGCACGGCGTCCACCAGCAGCTTGAGCTCCGGCAGCTGGAAATCTCGGCTGGCCACGTAGTAGCCGCCGTTCTGGGCCTTGCGGTATTCCACATCCAGCCCCCACTGCCGCAGGGCGTCTATGTCATCGTAAAGGCTTTTGCGCTCGGCGGGGATATCATGCCGGGCCAGGTATTCCACCATCTGGGGGATGGTGGCGGGGTGTTCCTCATCGGTATTTTGCAGCAAAAACTGCCGCAGATACAGGCATTTGAGCTTTTGGTTGGCGGAGCGTGCCATAGGGTGCCTCCTCTCGGTGGGTTCTGCCCTCATTCTACCACAGGCCGCCGGGAAATACAATGGACAAAGACCCATAAGGGGGACAATGGCGGTTGCCCTGCCGGCGGGCGTGATATCGTCTGTTGTCGCCTATCGGCGGGAAAGAAGCAGGGACTTCTTGATGGACGCAGAACGGCGCTCCTGCGGGGCAGGAGCGCCGGGGCGGGTGGTGCGGTTATTTGCCGCAGCACTTTTTGTACTTGAGGCCGCTGCCGCAGGGGCAGGGGTCGTTGCGGCCGGGTTTCTTTTTATCGGCCTTCATGGGGACCTTCTTGACGGTGCCGTCCTCACCGGTGGCAAGGGGCTTCATGGTCTGCTCCCGCTTCATTTCCACCTGGGGACGGGGACGGATGGTGAGCAGCATCCGGACGGTATTTTCCTTGATGCCCTCGATCATCTGGTCGAACATCTCGAAGCCTTCCAGACGGTAGGCGACAACGGGGTCCTGCTGGGCGTAGCCGCGCAGACCGATGCCCCGCTTTAATTCCTCCATGGCGTCGATGTGATCCATCCACAGGGTATCGACATTGCGCAGCAGCACCACGCGCTCGATCTCCTCAAAGGCATCACCGAACAGCTCCCGCTGGGCATTGTAGCGGCCCTCGGCCTTTTCCAGCAGCAGGCCGGCGATGTCATCCCGGGTCATGCGGCGCAGCTCCTCCGGGGAGAAGCGCAGGTCGTTTTCCTCGGTGATCCAGCCCATAAGACGATCCCGCAGGCCGTCCAGGTTCCATTCGTCGTGGTTCTTTTCATCCACAAGGTACTGGTGGACGCTGGAGGTGATGTACTCCTCCATCATCTTGCGGATGCTGTCCGAGACCGACTCGCCATCCAGCACACGGCGGCGCTGGGAATAGATGATCTCACGCTGACGGTTCATCACGTCATCGTATTTCAGGACATTTTTACGCATCTCGAAGTGCATCCCCTCGATGCGGGCCTGCGCCGACTGAATGGAATTGGAAAGCAGCTTCGCTTCGATGGGCATATTTTCATCCACGCCCATATTGTCCATCAGCGTTTGCAGGCGCTCGCCGCCGAACAGCCGCATGAGGTCGTCCTCCAGCGAGATGACGAACTTGGTGGTGCCGGGGTCGCCCTGACGGCCGGCACGGCCGCGCAGCTGGTTATCGATCCGGCGGCTTTCGTGACGCTCGGTACCAAGGATATACAGCCCGCCGACGGCACGGACCTTATCGGCCTCGGGGGCGATCTCGGCCTTATACTTCTTCAAAAGCTCCTGGAAGTGGGCGCGGGCGGCAAGGATCTCCTCATCCTGCGTTTCACCGTAGGCGGTGGCTTCGTAGATGAGCTCCTCCTCCATGCCCTCCCGGCGCAGTGCGTCCTTGGCAAGGTATTCGGCGTTGCCGCCCAGCATGATATCGGTGCCGCGGCCCGCCATATTGGTGGAGATGGTGACGGCGCCGGGCTTACCGGCCTGCGCAACGATCTCGGCTTCCTTTTCGTGGAACTTGGCGTTCAGCACCTCGTGCGGGACGCCGCGGGCACGCAGGAGCTTGCTGATCATCTCGGATTTTTCGATGGAGGTGGTGCCCACCAGAATGGGCTGCCGGCGGCTGTAGCATTCGGCGATGATATCCAGAATGGCGGAATATTTGCCCCGCTGGGTCTTGTAAACGGCGTCGGGAAGGTCCTGACGGGCAAGGGGCTTATTGGTGGGCAGCTCCACCACATCCAGACGGTAGATATCCCGGAATTCCTGATCCTCGGTCATGGCGGTACCGGTCATGCCCGCCAGCTTATCGTACATTCTAAAGTAGTTCTGGAAGGTGATGGTGGCCAGGGTGCGGTTTTCCCGTGCGACGGTGACGTGCTCCTTGGCCTCGATGGCCTGATGCAGGCCGTTGGAATAGCGGCGGCCGATCATCAGGCGGCCGGTGAATTCATCGACGATGATGACCTCGCCGCCCTTGACGACATAATCAATATCCCGCTGCATGACGCCCCGGGCGGCGATGGCCTGATTGATGTGGTGGGCCAGCGTGAGGTTATCGGGGTCATTCAGGCTTTCGATGCCGAAATACTGTTCGGCCTTGCGGGCACCCTGCGGGGTGATGGTGGCGGTGCGGGCCTTTTCATCCACAATGTAATCGGCGCGGATATCCTCCTGGTCGTCCTTGGCGTCCATTTCCTTCACACGCAGCGGGGTAAGGGTGGCGGCAAAGCGGTCGGCCTTTTCGTACAGGTCGGTGGATTTTTCCCCGGCGCCGCTGATGATGAGGGGGGTACGGGCTTCATCGATCAGAATGGAGTCCACCTCATCGACGATGGCGTAATTCCAGCCCCGCTGCACGCAGTTGCGCTTATAGACCACCATGTTATCCCGCAGGTAGTCAAAGCCGAATTCGTTATTGGTGCCGTAGGTGATATCGGCGGCGTAGGCTGCCCGCTTCTGGTCGGGGCTCATGCCGCTGACGGCAAGACCGACGGTAAGGCCCATCCAGCGGTAGAGGTTGCCCATCCATTCGCTGTCGCGGCGGGCCAGGTATTCATTGACGGTGACGACATGGACGCCCTTGCCGGAGAGGGCATTGAGGTAGGCGGGCAGGGTGGCCACCAGCGTTTTACCCTCGCCGGTTTTCATTTCGGCGATGCGCCCCTGATGCAGGATGATGCCGCCCATGACCTGGACGGGGAAGTGGCGCATCCCCAGTACGCGGTCGGCGGCCTCCCGGCAGGCGGCAAACGCCTCCGGCAGGATATCATCGAGGGTTTTTCCGGCGGCGAGCTGCTCCTTGAAGCGGGCGGTTTCGCCCTGGAGGGTTTTATTGTCCATCCGGCGGTAGTGATCCTCCAGCGCCAGTACGGCATCCACCTGCGGGCGGATGCGTTTTAATTCCTTGGCGCTGTAAGAGCCGAACAGTTTATCTGCGAGTCCCATAAGCGGTGTTCTCCTTTAGGTTGAGTTCTGCCCGGAGAGCCGGGCGAGGGGCGAGCGCGGGCGGCGGAAAAGCGGATGAGGGCAGCGGCGCCCCGCAGGCAGGCTGATGCCCGACGCAGGCGGGCTTATGCCTGTCAAGGGGCGGCGCCGCCGGCGCCGCTTTGCCGGTGGCTGCGGGAGCCCCGGAAAAGAAAATACGATTTCTCTAACCATTCTATTTTACCGCCGGGAGGGGGCGGTGTCAAATAAAAGAGCGCCCCGGCTGTGGCCAAACTGTAAATTTTTACGGGGTGTGGGATAAATTTCGTTCTTTGCCGGAAATTCCGACAAAATATTGCAGAAAACCTCTTGCAAAAAAGTGGGGCATTTACTATAATGGGTATGGTATTGTTATTTTAATCACAATGTTATTTCTGCAACAAAGTCCATACAGGAAGGAGAATGTGCAATGAACTATTCCCACGAAGTAGAAGCCATGTGCCCCGTTACCAAGGGCCCGCATCACGGCCCTGCGCCCATCCCCGAGGAGGGACGCTGGGTAAAGGCCTATCAGATCAGCGATATCTCCGGTCTTTCCCACGGCATCGGCTGGTGCGCACCCCAGCAGGGCGCCTGCAAGCTGACCCTCAATGTCAAGAACGGCATCATCGAGGAGGCGCTGGTAGAGACCCTGGGCTGCAGCGGCATGACCCACTCCGCTGCCATGGCGGGTGAGATCCTGCCCGGCAAGACGCTGCTGGAGGCCCTGAACACCGACCTCGTCTGCGACGCCATCAATGTGGCGATGCGCGAGATCTTTAAGCAGCTGGCCTACGGCCGCAGCCAGACCGCCTTCAGTGAGGACGGCCTGCCCATCGGGGCTTCCCTGGAGGACCTGGGCAAGGGTCTGCGCAGCCAGGTCGGCACCATCTTCTCCACCGGCGCCAAGGGTGCGCGCTATCTGGAACTGGCCGAGGGCTACATCACCAAGGTGGCGCTGGATAACAACGGCGAGGCCATTGGTTATCAGTTTGTACGGCTGGGCAAGATGATGGAGGACATCCGTCATGGCAAGAGCCCCGCCGAGGCCTATGAGAAGAACATCGGCACCTACGGCCGCTTTGCCGATGCGCCCAAGTACATCGACCCCAGAGAAGAATAAGAGAAGGAGGACACGACAATGGCTAAATTTGAAGGACAGGAAAGACGGATGCCCGGCATCAATGCCTGCCTGAAAGAGTACGGAATGAATACCCTGGAAGATGCCCGTGACCTCGCTCTGGCGCACGGCATCAATGTAGAGGAAATTGTAAAGGGCGTACAGCCCATCGCCTTTGAGAACGCCGTTTGGGCCTACACCCTGGGTGTGGCGCTGGCGCTGAAAAAGGGCGTAAAGAGCGCGGCCGAGGCCAGCGAGATGATCGGTGTGGGGCTGCAGGCCTTCTGCGTGCCCGGTTCCGTTGCCGAGCAGCGCAAGGTGGGCCTGGGCCACGGCAACCTGGGCGCCATGCTGCTGCGGGATGAAACCAAGTGCTTCTGCTTCCTGGCGGGACATGAGTCCTTTGCGGCGGCGGAGGGCGCCATCGGCATCGCCCGCAACGCCAACAAGGCCCGCAAGGAGCCGCTGCGCGTCATCCTGAACGGTCTGGGCAAGGACGCTGCCTATATCATCAGCCGCATCAACGGCTTTACCTATGTGGAGACCGACTTTGACTTTGCCACCGGCGAGGTGAAGGTCATCCGTGAGATCGCCTTCGGCGAGGGCGAGCGTGCCAAGATCAAGTGCTACGGCTGCAACGATGTACAGGAGGGCGTAGCCATCATGAAGCTGGAGAAGGTAGACGTTTCCATCACCGGCAACTCCACCAACCCCACCCGCTTCCAGCATCCCGTTGCCGGTACCTATAAGAAATGGTGCTGGGAGAACGGCGTCAAGTATTTCTCGGTGGCCAGCGGCGGCGGCACCGGCCGTACCCTGCACCCCGATAACATGGCGGCGGGCCCGGCCTCCTATGGTCTGACCGATACTATGGGCCGTATGCACGGCGACGCCCAGTTTGCCGGCTCCTCCTCCGTCCCCGCACACGTGGAGATGATGGGACTCATCGGCATGGGCAACAACCCCATGGTAGGCGCGACCGTTGCCTGCTCCGTGGCGGTGTATGAGGTGCTGAAGAAGTAAGCTGTTTCCGATAAAAAGACGCAGGGCTTTCCCCCGAACGGGAGGGCGCTGCGTCTTTTTTTTGCTTGATCATTCTTTTTATAAAGGGGATGTGGTAGAATGAGGGCAGAGGCCGGGGGGGGGGGGGGAGGGGGGGCCCGCGGGGCCGCCCGCCGCAGGCGGGCGCAGGCGGCCGGAGGCCGCCGGTTCCGGCGCAGCCGGAACGCCCTGCGGGCCGTATGCCTGCGGCGGGCAGGGGGTGAATTGACAAGGGGGCGGGAAACGGGGTATAATCAGCTATCACAAATGGGCGGAAGATGCCGAAGAAGGAGGAGCTATGTCGGATTATTACCCCTTTGCCCCGAAGGAACAGGAACGGGAATTATGCCGCAGCGAGGCCCGGCGGTGCTTTAGCCGTGTAGGGTGGGCGTGCTGCGCCATGATGCTGGCGGCACAGCTGGGTGCGGTGCTGCTGACGTTTGGCTGCCAGCTGCTGGCCATGCGGGGCAGCCGGGTGATGATCGCGTTTATCCAGAGCGACTGGTTCCAGTGGGTGATTACCGACGCGGCGAACTACGGGCTGGGGCTGCCGCTGATGCTGTGGGTCCTGCACGGAGGGGCGCGGCCGGCGGCCCTGCCCCGCCGCCGGGTGACGGCAAGGCAGTTCGGGGCGCTGGTGCCGGTGTGCTTTACGGTGATGTATCTTTCCAACCTCATCGGGCTGGGGGTCAATGCGGCGATCAGTGCGCTGCGGGGCGAGCAAGCCGGGGAGCCGCTGCAGGAGATGCTGGCGGGCGGGAACCCGTGGATCATCTTTTTATTTGCGGTGGTGATTGCGCCGGTGGCGGAGGAATGGGTATTCCGCGGGGTGCTGCTGCGGCGGCTGGCGCCGTGGGGCGAGCCGGCGGCGATTTTCGGGTCGGCGTTTTTATTCGGGCTGTTTCACGGCAATTTCGGGCAGTTCTTTTATGCCTTTGCGGTGGGGACGGTGCTGGGGTATGTGGCGCTGCGCACCGGCGGCATCCGCTATACGGCGGCGCTGCACTTTATCATCAATTTGATGGGGGTAACGGTTTCGATGGCGACGGAGGGCAGCCCGGTGCTGACAGCGCTGTACGGGTATGTGATCGTTACGCTGACGGTGCTGGGGGCGGTGATTTTGTGGCGGCACCGCAAAAAGATACGGCTGCGGGAGGGGGCAAGCCCCATCCCGGCGGAGGAAAAGCGAGGACTGTTCCTGGGGAACAGCGGCATGATAGCGATGATGACGGTAAGCCTTGCGATGATGCTGTACGTGGCATTTTTGAGCTGACCGGCGGGGAAGTGCCGGGACGGCCCGCAGGGCCGGCGCCGCAGGCGCCGTGGGGGGCGGCCGGCAGGCCGCCCCCCCGAAAACCGTCCGCAGGACGGTTTGCCCTGCGGGCCGCAGGGCCCCCGGCAGGGGGCCGGAGCCTCGCTTGGTGCATCGTGAAAATGCACCAATATGCAGAGTAAAAGTTGTGCGAAGTGCAGCAAACCTACGAAAATAAAAAAAACGACGGGAACCCCTTGCGGGGGACCGAAACAAGTGCTAAACTACAAATGTAAACAAAATATGACCAAGGCTCATATATGCCCGATAATACGGTTCGGGCGTCTCTACATCGGTCCCGTAAAGACCGGTACTATGGGTGTTTCGATCCGTTTTGCCACCGGCAAAGGGGGTCAGCTTGACGTTTTTCCGAAACGGCGGCAGGGACACTCATGCAAGTGAGTTCCTGTCGTTTTTTGTTTATCCATTTCAAACTTTCATATTGAAAAAGGAGATCATTATGGAAAAACTGTTTAAGCTGAAAGCGCACGGCACCGACGTGAAAACCGAGATCCGTGCGGGCATTACCACCTTCTTTGCGATGGCGTACATCATCTTCGTCAACTCCAACTATCTTTCCATGACCGGCATGAACTACACCGGCGTCATGGTAGCCACCTGCGTTTCCGCTGCCGTAGGCTGCCTGCTTACCGCGTTCCTTGCCAACGTTCCGTTCTGCCAGGCTCCCGGCATGGGCCTCAATACCTTCTTCACCTTCACCGTATGCTTCGGCATGGGCTACACCTGGGAGCAGGCGCTGGCGATCGTTTTCATCTCCGGCCTCTTGTTCCTCGTTGTGACCGTAAGCCCCCTGCGCAAGAAGATCATCGAAGCGATCCCCGCTTCCCTGAAGGCTGCCATTTCCGCCGGTATCGGCCTTTTCATCTCCCTCATCGGTATGTTCAATGTTAACATTGTTACCGCCTTCGGCTCCGGTGCTGCCGGCGCCTACACCGATATGGGCTCCATCACCAAGGGCGCTGCCCTGCTGGCCCTCATCGGTCTGGTCATCACTGCCGTACTGGTTGCCTACCGTGTAAAGGGCGCCATCTTCATCGGCATCATCGTTACCACCATCATCGGCATCTTCATGGGCCAGACCACCATGCCCGAGACCCTTACCGTTGCCGGTATCGGCCAGGCCTTCGGCGAGGTCGCCTTCAAGCTGGACTTCTCTGGTGCTCTTTCCGCCGGCGGCATCGTTCCCTTCCTCACCGCTATCATTACCTTTGCCATTTGCGACTGCTTCGATACCGTCGGTACCCTGCTGGGTACTGCCGGCAACGCCGGTATGCTGGATGAAAACGGCAACTTCCCCGGCGGCGACCGTGCCCTCATCGCTGACGCCATTGCTACCTGCACCGGCGCACTGATCGGTACCTCCACCGTTACCACCTTCGTTGAGTCCTCCACCGGCATCGAGGACGGCGGCCGCACCGGTCTGACCTCCATGACCACCGGTATCCTGTTCCTGCTGGCCATCGTTCTGGCTCCCGTAGCCGGCATCGTTCCCTCCGCCGCTACTGCTCCCGCACTCATCATCGTGGGCGTATTCATGATGAAGGGCGTGCTGAAGATCGACTGGTCCGATATGGAGACCGCCATCCCCTGCTTCCTCACCATCGCCATGATGCCATTTGCCTACTCCATCGCAGATGGTATCGGCTTCGGTATCATCTCCTACACCCTCATCAAGCTGGCTCGCGGCAAGGCCAAGGAAGTTCCCGTTCTGATGTATATCCTTTCCGTTCTGTTCATCCTCAGCTACGTGCTGCTGGCTACCGCTGCCTGATATAAGGTTTAAGCGCAGATATGACCGCTCCGGGTTTCCGGGGCGGTCTTTTGCGTGGGGGGATTTTTGGGCTTTGGGGAGAGCGTGTGCAGGGGGAGTTTTTGAGGGAGGGACTTTGGGGAGAGCAGGTGCAGGGGGCGGGGCGGCGCAGCCGCCGGGCGAAGCCCGGCCCCCGCGGCTCCGCCGCGGGGAGTGCGCCCCTGCGGGGCGCACGGCTGCGCCGCCGGTTCCTGCGTTTTGCAGGGGTTTGCGAAGGGGCAGGGGCCCGGCCGTGGGGGGCCGGGGTCCTGCGTTTTGCAGGGGTTTGCGAAGGGGCAGGGGTGGGGGCGGCAGCCACGGCGCCCGCAGGGCGCCGGGCCGGGCGAAGCCCGGCAGCCCCACAGGGGCGGCTACCGCCCCGTCCCGCACCCGCCGCAGGCCTGCCCGTAAACCGCGGGCTTGATTATCGGCGGCGGCGGGGGTACAATAGGGGAGAGGTGAAAACGATGAACGACCACTACCTGATGATCTCCTTTGAGAATACCCACTCGGCCATACGGACGGAACGGCTGCTGGAGCAGCATTTTAAGGTGGCCACCATGCCTACCCTGCGTACCGTCACCCAAAGCTGCGGTATTTCGCTGCGGCTGGCGGCCGAGGACTACGAGCCCGCCCGCAAAATGGTGGCGGAAAGCGGGCTGTCCCCCCAAATGTATGCCATATATTTGGTGGATAGTAACAAAAATGTGCTGGAACTTTCTAAATAGCGGGGTGTTGCCTTTGGTGCAACAATATGATAAAATGTCTCTAAACCGAATAGGGGCTCTCCGGATATTGGCAGACTATGGAGTGGCTTTCTTCTCTTTGTACTTTCGCGCCCTGCTCCCTTTCGGGAGTAGGGCGTTTTTCAAAGGGAGGTCTGGTTTTTTAAGACGGATACAGCGCCCTGCCGGATCATTTTAACCAGAAATAATTTGGAGGGATTTTTGTATGCAGATGCTTATTCAAAACGCGAAGCTCCGTGACCGGGAGGAACTGGTCAACATCCTCATCGACGGCGGGAAAATCGTTGAGATCGGGGCGGGATTGACCGCCGAGGCCGAGACCGTCATTGACGCCGAGGGCAACCTGACCACCGCCTCCTATATCGATCCGCATATCCACCTGGATAAGGTGAACGTGCTGGACGTGCTGCCCAAAAACCAGAGCGGTACCCTCAAGGAAGCCATAGAGATGCTGTGGGATAAAAAACGCAACTATGTCAATGAGGACATTCTGGCGCGCGGCGGCGACGTGGTGGAGCGTGAGATCAAAAACGGCGTGCTGAATATTCGTACCCATATCGATGTGGATACCATCACCGGGCTGAAGGCCACCGAGGGCGTGCTGGCCCTGAAGGATAAATACAAGGGCGTAGTGGATATGCAGACCGTTGCGTTCCCGCAGGAGGGCATTGTAAAGGACCCCGGCGCCGATAAGCTGATGTGGCAGGCCATGGAGATGGGCTGCGACGTGGTAGGCGGTATGCCCGCCAATGAAAACTGCCCCGACGACAGCCGGGCCCATGTCAAGCTGTGCTTTGACATCGCCGAAAAATACGATGCCGATATTGATATGCACGTGGACGAAAGCGACGACCCCTTCTACCGCACGCTGGAGATGGTGGCCGATGAGACCATCGCCCGCGGCTGGCAGGGCCGTGTGACCGCAGGCCATACCTGCGCACTGGCCGCCTATGACGACCATTATGCCGCCTATGTCATCGAAAAGGTGAAAAAGGCCGGCATCAATGTCATCACCAACCCCGTGACCAACCTGATGCTGCAGGGCCGGCTGGATAAGCAGCCCATCCGCCGCGGCATCACCCGTGTGAAGGAGCTGCTGGCCGCCGGTGTGACCATGAGCTTCGGTCAGGACTGTGTAAACGATACCTTCTATCCCTACGGCGCAGGCGATATGCTGCAGGTGGCCCTGATTACCGGCCATGCTGCCCAGCTCAGCCTGCCCGATGAGATCGAAAAGACCTTTGATATGATCACCGATGACGCTGCCCGTATCCTCCGCCTGGAGAATTACGGCCTCAAGGTCGGCTGCAATGCCGATATCGTCATCACCGCTTGCCGTGACGCCCGTGACGCCATCCGGCTGACCCCGGAGCGCCGCTACGTCATCAAGCGCGGACGGGTTGTGGCTTCTACCACCGTCCAATCCAAACTTGCCATCTTCTAATGTTTTCTCTCTTGGGAAAGGGGCGTCCTCTTACGGGGGCGCTCCTTTTCCCATGTCAGGGCGGACGGAAAAGCGGAAGCGGAACGCTCGTTCCGCCCGCAGGGCAGCGGCGCTTTCGCGCCGCTCGGCGGTCTGCGACCGCCGGCTCCGGCTGCGCCGGAGCGCCCTGCGGGCGGTTTTGCACACATTTCCCCCTTGGCAGCCTGCCACCGATGCGGTACAATAGAAAGCAGAGCCCCGGACGGAAAAATCAAAATGAATGGGGAGTCTTTCATTCGTTAAAGGAGAATGACACAGTATGGTTTACAAGCATTTTTTCGGGCGGACGCCCGAGGGACAGGCGGTGACCCGCTTTACCATGTTTAACCACAATACCATGGAGGTAAACCTCCTGAATTACGGTGCGGCGGTGCACAGCATCTGCGTGCCGGATCGGGCGGGGATGGTGGAGGATATCACCCTGGGCTGCGATACCGTTGCCGATTACATGGCGGCCCCCCACTTCGGCGGGACGATCGGACGGGTGGCCAACCGCATCGCCGGGGCGAGCTTTGAGTTGAACGGGAAGACCTATCCCCTTTGCGCCAATGACGGCAGAAACCATCTGCACGGCGGCGAACGGGGCTTTGACCGGCAACTGTGGCAATGGAGCACCGAGGACATCGATAATGTGGTGGTTTTTTCCCGCACCGCGCAGGCGGGGGAGGAGGGCTACCCCGGCAGGCTGCATGTGGAGGTGCGCTACTGCCTGACGCAGGATGACGCCCTGATCATCCACTATACCGCCACGGCGGAGGAGGGCGACACCCTGCTGAACCTGACCAACCACACCTATTTTAATCTGGCGGGGCAGGGGAAAGGGGATATCCTGAACCACCGGCTGGAGCTGGCGGCCGATCACTTTACCCCATCCGACAGCGAGCTGTTGCCCACCGGGGAGGTGCTGCCGGTTGCCGGGACGCCGCTGGATTTCACCACCCCCCACACCATCGGGGAGCGCATCGCGGCGGACTGGCCGCAGCTGAAAAATGCCGGGGGCTATGACCACAATTTCCTGCTGCGCCACGACCCCGAAAGCCGCAATCCCCTGCACCCCGCAGCGGAGCTTTCCGACCCCGAAAGCGGCCGGCGGCTTACCGTTTTCACTACCGAGCCGGCGGTGCAGCTCTATTCCGGCAACTTTTTGGACGGCGTGCCGGGCAAGGGCGGCGCCCGGTATCAAAAGCATGGCGGCGTCTGCCTGGAAACGCAGCACTGCCCCGACAGCCCGCACCACCCGCAGTTCCCTACCATCCTGCTGCGCCACGGCGAGATCTATGAGTCGGAAACGGTGTGGTTCTTCGGGGTGGACGAATAAGGGGAGCATCTGCCCAAAACGCAGCACTGCCCCGACAGCCCGCACCATCCGCAGTTCCCCACCATCCTGCTGCGCCACGGCGAGACCTACGAGTCGGAAACGGTGTGGTTCTTCGGGTTGGAGGGGTAACAGCAACAGCGGGTTGCTTGGCGGCGCGGCGCGGGCGTGCTATACTGTCCCCAAAGGGAGGCGAGACCTATGGAAACAAAGGATATTATCTTCAAATTGAGAACGGAAAAGGGGCTTTCGCAGGAGGAGCTGGCGGAAAAGCTGTTTGTGACCCGGCAGGCGGTCTCCCGGTGGGAGACCGGCGAAACGCAGCCCAATACCGAAACGCTCAAGCTGCTTTCGGGGCTGTTTGATGTTTCCATCAATACGCTGCTGGGTGCGCCCCGCCGGCTTTTCTGCCAGTGCTGCGGGATGCCGCTGGAGGACGAAACGACCGCCCGGGAGCCGGACGGCAGCTTGAATGAGGACTACTGCAAGTGGTGCTATACCGACGGCAAGTTCGTTTACCAAAGCCGGGAGGCACTGCTGGACTACCTGCTGGAAAATATGCCGAACCCCGAACACCTTGGGGAGGCGGAGCGCCGGGCGCAGTATGACGCCTACCTGCTGCAGTTAAAGCACTGGCGCTGAACCGAAAAAAGCCCGTCCCTTGCCGGCTGCAGGGGGCGGGTTTTATTCATTCGGCATGAAAACAGCATAGCAAACCCGCCTGCTGTGTCGGTACAGCGGGCGGGGCTTTTGTGCTTATTGGGGGGCGGCGGGGGTGCAGAGGGGCGCCCCGCAGGGGCGCCGCCCCCCGCAGGGGGGCGGCGCAGGCGGCGAAGCCGCCGCGGGCGCCTGGGGCGCCCGACCTGCGGGGCGTATTTTGCGGCATTATCAAAGCAGGGGGGCCATAGCGCCGAGCGAGGGGAATACGGCGTCGGGGGTGAAGCTGCTTTCGGAGAGCATTTCGGGGGTGGTTTCGCCGGTCATCACCAGAATGCCGATGGCGCCGTTTTTGGTGCCGCAGGCCACATCGGTGTACAGGCGGTCCCCCACAAAGGCGATCGCCTCCCGCGGCAGGCCGCTGAACGATTCCACCAGCGCCACCGTTTCGGGGGCGGGCTTGCCCAGCGCATGGGGGGTAAGGCCGGTGCTGGCGGTGATGGCGGCACAGATGGCGCCGCAGTCGGGGATGGGCTCTGCTTCGGTGGGGCAGTTGATATCGGGGTGGGTGGCAAGGAATTCCGCGCCCCGGCGCAGGTAGGTACACGCCCGTTCCAGCCGTTCATAGGTCAGCGTTTTATCAAAGCCCACCACCACAAGGTCGGGCTGCGCTTCGGTCAGCGGGATGCCCGCCTCAAGGAAGCTCTGCCGCAGGGCAGGCACCCCCAAAAGGCAGACGCTTTTGCCGGGCCGACAGGTTTTAAGATGGTGAACGGTCACATCCCCGGCTGTGAGGATATCCCCCCGTGTGACGGGGATGCCCATGCGGGTAAGGCGTTCGACATATTCCATCGGGCTGCGGCTGGTGTTATTGGTGAAAAACAGCACCCGCCGCCCCTTTTTCTTTGCGGTGGTGATAAAATCGGCGGCGCCGGGCAGCAGGCGGTCGCCCAGATAAACGGTGCCGTCCAGATCCAGCACAAACAGCCGGATGCGCTCCATCAGGGCTTTTTTTTGATCCATGCGGTTCCTCCGGGGTCTATTTGTAAATTGTACCTTCGCTTGACAAGAGCACATACGGTTTTTGCGGGCAGAAATGCCGTATGGCAGAGTCGCAGGAATACTTGCGTATTTCAAGGCTCGATGACGCAGTCAGCGCTGATTTGCGCCGTCGAAAAGCGTGTGTGTCCTTGTCAAGCGAAGGTACCCATAAATATAGCATAATCGGCGGGGCGTGTCCATCAAAGTACGGTTTATGGGACAGGTGGAATGATAGGATGGGGGCAGAACAAAGGAAGCCCGCAAGGAGGTATCACCATGACGGAACAGATCATCACCATGACAGGACTGGAATTTACCGTGGAGGGGCGCACCGTGGCATACGGTGCGGTGATCCGCGAGGGAAGCGGCGAGGGGGAGCTTTTGGGGGCAGGTGCCCGGATGGGCTCGCTGCGCCCGCTGGCCGGCTGCCCCACGGGGCGTATGGCGGCCGCACTGGGCGGGAAGCAGGCCACGGCGGTGTTCTTCGGGGAACGGTTCCTGCTGGCGGCGGAGGACGAGCCCCGGCAAAGCTGGCTGGCCCCGCTGAAAAGGCTGGTGGCAGCGCTGTAACCGGTGCAGGGGGCAGGGCCCGCAAAGAGGGGGCGCCCGCAGGGCGTTCCGGCGAAGCCGGAACCGGCGGCCGGAGGCCGCCGAGCCCGCCTGCGGCGGGCTGCCCTGCGGGCGCCCCTCCCCGCCCTGCACAGGCCGGCGGCTGTGCGGTCAGGCGGCAGGATGCTAAATGTTACAGACGGATAGGCTGCAGGTCATTGCTCTCTTTTATGCCGATCGATAAGCAATAGAATAAACATGATAAGCCATATTCCCCACGCAATCAGGCAGCCGATTCCCGGATATCGGAAATCTATGGCAATCCCAATGAGAAAAGGGATGGACATGTACATCATTCTTTTTCCATATGCTTTACACATGGCGTCTTCGTCATATTTTCGGCGCTCATCCACAGACCTCATATTGTAACCGGTTAAGTAATCGGCTGCTTTTCCGCCGGATTTATAAAACCCTATGCCGAATAAAAGCATAATTGCCGCCATGCAAAAATCAAAAATGATATAAAACACCGGTCATTCTCCTTCGCCTTTTTCCTGCCCAGCCTCCAGCGCCGCCAGCCGCTTCTCCAGCGCGGCGATCTGCCGGTGCGCACGGTTCAGCTCCTGCTGGATGGGGTCGGGGATGTGTATGTGATCCAGCCATTCATTTTCCAGCCGGACATTACTGACCCGCACCACCCGCGCCGGGACGCCTACGGCGGTGCTGTCCGCATCGATGGAGTGGAGCAGCACGGCGTTGGCGGCGATCTTGCAGTTATCCCCCACCCGTACCGGGCCCAGTACCTTGGCACCGCATCCCACCATGACATTCCGCCCCAGCGTGGGATGGCGCTTGCCGGTATCCTTGCCGGTGCCGCCCAGCGTGACACCTTGATACAGCGTGCAGCCGTCGCCTACCTCGGCGGTTTCGCCGATGACGATGCCGGAGCCGTGATCGATAAAGACACTGTGTCCCAGCGTGGCGCCGGGGTGGATCTCGATGCCGGTGAAAAAGCGGGTGAGCTGGCTGATGAGTCGTGCAAGGAAAAAGCAGTGGTGCCGGTACAGCCAGTGCGCCGGCCGGTGCCAGAACAGCGCATGTACCCCGGCGTAAACCAGCAGGATCTCGATGCCGGAACGGGCAGCGGGGTCACGCTGGCGCACCGCCGCAATATCTTCCCGAATGCGTGTGAACATATCTCTGACCTCCCGTGCGGATGGGTGTATTCTCTATAAAAAAATAGCATAATTCGCCCCCGGATGCAATAGGTCGGCGGCGATACTGCATGATATGATCGGCCTTCCCAAGCGGTGAAAGCTGCCGCAGGCCGGTCGGGCCGCAGGCCCGGCGATGCAAAGCATCGCCGAAGCGGGCTTCGCCCGCTTGCCCGCCGTTCCGGCGGGCGGCCTGCGGCCCTGCTGCTCCCCGCCGACCCCTGCGTTCCATCGGTTACCCCACCCGCCGAGCTTGCGGCTCTGCGGGCTCCCTCCGGTCGCCCCGGCCCCGCAAAGCCTTCCCCCACCGGCCCGGAATTCGCACAAAATATCCCATGAATAAAAAGCTGAAAATATCCATCAATTATGGAAAGCCAGCCCCCGTTTGTAAACTTTTCATTAAAAAATGTTGCTTTTTAACCTTTTAGATGCAAAAATCCCCTGTTTTGGCCGTATTAGTGAAAGGACTTTTTACCCGGTGAAAAAATACCTTGCCCCCTTTTTTGGGGCGGGCGCCCCGTAAAATGAACTCCGGCGGCGTTGCCCTCCCCAGGCAACAGCCCGCCTCCGCTTCGCTCCGCCGGGCACCAGCCTGGCTTCGGGCGGCCTTGCCGGCCTTTCATTTTCCGCGCCGCCCGCCCCCCGATCCCGAAAACTTCATCCCTTCATAGACAAACCGCGGCGGATGGTGTATAATATCCCTGTAAATCTCATATTGTGCTATGCACGCACCGCAAAAGGAGGTACCATGGAACGCCGGGATAAAATCAACTACTACCTTGATATCGCCGAGGCCGTGACCGGGCGGGGCACCTGCCTGCGCCGCAATTTCGGTGCGGTCATCGTCAAAAATGATACCATCATTTCCACCGGGTATGTGGGCGCCCCCCGCGGCCGCGCCAACTGCAACGAGCTGCGCTACTGCACCCGCGAAAAATTACAGGTGCCGCGCGGCGAACGGTACGAGCTGTGCCGCAGCGTACACGCCGAGCAGAACGCCATAATCAACGCCAGCCGCAGCGAAATGCTGGGCGCCACCCTGTATCTTGTGGGGCTGGAAAATAACGGCGGCTATGTGGAGGCGGCAGCCCCCTGCTCCCTTTGCAAGCGAATGATCATCAATGCCGGCATCGACCGGGTGATCGTGCGGGAAACCAGGGACACCTACCGCACCTTCGAGGTGGATGAGGAATGGGTCGCCCATGATGAGTCCATCGAGGGAATAAAGGGCTACTGACCCGGCATAAACCGGCGGGGAACGGCTCACACTATGGGTAAAACCATAGGGAGGAGCCAAAACCCATGCCGCAGAAAAAGCTTTTGCAAAAACAGGGGCCCAGCCCCCAAAATGAGGAGCAGGCCCCGCCGGAGCAGACCGGGGAGGAGCGCCGCAGCGAGGAGATCTATCACTCCGGCAGCGTGACCACCCAAGGCGGCCGGCATAAGATCCACTGTCTTACCATCATCGGTCAGGTGGAGGGTCACTATATCCTGCCCCCGCAGAATAAAACCACCAAATACGAGCATGTCATCCCGCAGCTTGTCGCCATCGAGGAGGATCAGAGCATCAAGGGGCTTCTGGTCATCCTCAATACCGTCGGCGGCGATGTGGAGGCGGGGCTTGCCATCGCCGAGCTGTTAAGCGGCATGAAGACCCCCACCGTTTCGCTGGTGCTGGGCGGCGGGCACTCTATCGGGGTGCCGCTGGCCGTTTCCACCCGGTACAGCTTTATCGCCCCCACCGCCACCATGACCGTCCACCCGGTAAGGATGAACGGCGTGATGCTGGGGGTGCCGCAGACCCTTTCCTACTTCGATAAAATGCAGGAGCGCATCACCGGGTTTGTCACCGCCAACAGCCGCATCCGGCCGGAAAAATTCCGGGAGCTGATGATGAATAACGGCGAGCTGGTCATGGATATCGGCACGGTGCTGGACGGCGAGGGCGCCGTTGAGGTCGGGCTGATCGACGAGCTGGGCGGCCTGCAGGATGCTTTGCACAAGCTCTATGACCTCATCGATGAGGAGGAGAAAAAGACAAAACCCCGCCGCGGGCGTCCGCCCAAAAAGCAGCCGGAGAAAAAGCCCGCCGCAAAGGGGGCGTCCCGATGATCCATACCATTCTGCCGCAGGAGGCGCTGCTGCCGCAGCAGCCCCTGCCCCCAACCGAATGGCTGCCCTGCTGCGAGGGCTGGGTGCAGGTGGCCACCGCCGCCGACGGCATCCAAACGGTGCAGGGCGTCTGCTCCACCGACCCCGCCGCCTATCTCAAGGCGGACTACCGCCCCGGCACCCCCTACCGGCCGTGAGCCCTTGGGGGTACATAGATTTCGGTTTGCAGGGGTGACCCCGGCGGGTCGTAAGACCCGGTGGGGGAAGGCGGCCGCGCCGAAGCGGCGAGGGCTGCCCAATGGGGTCCCCGGCGGGTCGCAAGACCCGGTGGGGGAAGGCGGCCGCGCCGGAGTGGCGAGGGCTGCCCGGAGTGAAACGGAGGGTCAGCACGAGTGAAGCGGAGGCTGCGGCCGCCGTAGTGGAGGGTCAGCACGAGTTAAGCGGAGGCTGCGGCCGCCGTAGTGGAGGGTCAGCACGAGTGAAGCGGAGGCTGCGGCCGCCGTAGTGGAGGGTCAGCACGAGTGGGGCGGAGGCTGCGGCCACCGCAACGGTGAGCCGGCCCGAAGAAAGCAAAGATCCTTCCCGCCGCGAGGCGGCAAAACCACAGTATAGAGGAGAACACCGTCACCATGAGCATCGTCAGCGCAGTTTTACAGGGCATTTTGCAGGGCCTTACCGAGTTTCTGCCGGTTTCGTCCAGCGGGCACCTGTCGCTTTTCCAGTATTTCACCGGCATCAATTCCGAAAGCTCCGTCACCTTTTCGGTGATGCTGCACCTCGGCACCCTGCTGGCGGTCATCATCGCCTTCCGGGGGACGGTCTGGCAGCTTTTGCGGGAATTTTTCCTGATGTTTGCCGACCTGTTCCGGGGGAGACTGTTCCGGGAAAAGGCCACCCCCTACCGCCGGATGCTGTATCTTCTGATGCTTTCCTGCGTGCCGCTTTTGCTGGTGCTGCCGCTGCAGGATGTCATCACCTCGGTGAGTGCCGATAACGATATTTTGGTGGAGGGCATCTGCTTTCTCATCACCTCGGCGCTGCTGTTTTTGGCCGACCGCGTCCCCAACGGCCGCCGGGATGCCGCCACCATGAAGGGCAAGCACGCCCTGGCCATCGGGACGGCGCAGCTAATTGCCACTCTGCCGGGTATTTCCCGCTCCGGCTCCACCATTTCGGTGGGGCGGCTGTGCGGCCTGGAGCGCAGCTATGCCGTTTCCTATTCCTTCATCCTGGGGCTGCCCGCCGTACTGGCTGCCGGCATCCTGGACCTGCATGACGCAGCTACGGCCGGCATCGGAATCGAATGGGGCACCGCCCTCATCGGCATGGCGGCGGCGCTCATCTTCGGGCTGCTGGCCATCCGGCTGGTCAACTACCTCATCAAAAGCGATAAGTTCCGCATCTTTGCCGTTTACACGCTGGTGCTGGGCTGTATCGTGGTGATCTTGGGCATTGCGGAAAAGGTGACCGGGAACGCCGTGCAGGCGTTTATTACCGGCCTGATCCGCTGATATAACCGCATTTCCCCCTAAAAACAACCTGCGAAAGGACACAAAAAACATGGATATTGAAATCAGAGCCGAAGCCGTAATGGAGGGAAAGGATTACCTTGCCCTTACCCGCTTTATGACCGGCGGAAAGAACAAAAACAGCATGATGATGAACATCCTGCTGCTGCTCATCGCCGTGGTCGGCGTCTATGCCGATTTCCAGGTGAACGGGAAGATGACCTTTATCACCATCGTGGCGGTCATCGCCGTTCTGGGCGCCTTTGTCCTGCCGGAGCTTACCGCCCGCCGCTTCATCAAAAAGGACAAGAGCTTTATCGGCCACACCATGCGCTATGTCTTTAACGATAACGGCATCAATGTGCTGGATGAGCAGAACGGTACCACCGCCCTGCACGCATGGGGCAACATCATGAATATGTACGAGACCGCCGGGTATTTCTTCATGTTCCTCGGGAAGCAGAGCGCCCTGCTTATTCCCAAGCGCTGCCTTTCCGCCGAGGACCTTGCGGACTTCAGGGAAATGCTTCAGTTCCAGCTGGGCAGCCGGTACGAAAACCGCACCCAAAAGAGCAAAAAAGCAAAGTAAGATCAGTTTTGTTACGCTGCGGCTGTTCCCCTGTTTCCTTACGGAGCGGGGGATAGGCCGCCATCCTGCTTTTTAGTGCAGGGGAAAAAGAGAGAACCGGAAAGGAGAACCATCCCCACTATGGCTGCTACCAAAAAATCTACCGCCAAAAAACGCAAGCCCGCCGCCAAAAAGCCCACCAAGGCACAGCTACAGGCCCGGCGGGAATTAAGCGCCATTATTCTATTTGCGCTGGGCGTGCTGCTGCTGTGCCTTGCGGCCATTTCCGGATCCAGCGCATGGCACACCGTACATAACGTGCTGCGCGGCCTGATGGGCTGGTGCTGCTATCTCATCGGCCCCCTGATGATGCTGGTGGCGGTGCTGCTGACCATGGACCGTACCGCCATCACCCCCGGGCTGAAAAGCGTGAGCGTGGTGATGATGGTGCTGCTGCTGTGCGGCATCACCCATATACTGGGCGGCGTTACTGCCGCAGGCGGCTTTGCCGAAACGGTAAAGACGCTGTACCATAACGGCGCTGCCCTCACCGGCGGCGGAGCCTTCGCCATCCTTTTCGGGGTGTACCCGCTGCGCTGGCTGGGACATACCGGGGCGCTTATCGTGGATTTTCTCCTGTTCTTCGTCTTCTTTATGATCTCCACCGGGATGACCCTCATCGGGCTGTTTAAGGGCGCCGCAAAGCCGGTGAAGAAGCTGGAGGAGGCCTATACCGCCGCGGTGGAGAACCGTCAGGCGGCTGCCGAGGCCGCCGAGGCCGCCCAGAAGAAAAACCGCAAGAGCTTTAATATTGATGTGGCGCTGGAGGGGGAGGAAAAGACCCCTGCACGCTCCAGAAGGGACGCCCTGACCCGTGAGGGCGAAGCCTCCCGGCACAAGGTGGAGCGCCTGACCGACGCGATGAAGGTGAGCACCAATACCGGCAAGGCCTATGATTTTGACAGCGAGCCGGACAAGCCGGTGGAGCCCGCCCCGGAGCCTGCGTTCCGGCCGGTGGAGCCGCCGGTGCCCGAAACGCCCCCCGCCCCCGCCGAGGCCTCCATCGAGGACCTCATCACAAGGGCGGTGAGCGGCGAGGCCGTGGTGGGAGAGACCCGGCCCGAGGCGAAGGACGGCCGGCTGCACTTTGGCGAAACGCCGGAGGAAAAGGCCGCACAGGAGGTACTGCTGGAGCCGGTGCCGGAGGAAAAGGAATATACCTTCCCGCCGGTGAACCTGCTGGAGGAGCCGAAGTCCGCCCGCGGCGGCAATACCCAGAAGGAGCTGCGCGCCAATGCCGACCTGCTGGTGGATACGCTGCGCAGCTTCGGGGTGGAGACCCGCATAGTGGATATTTCCCGCGGGCCTGCCGTTACCCGGTATGAATTGCAGCCCTCCGCCGGGGTGAAGATCAGCCGGATTACCAACCTGGCCGATGATATTGCCCTGAACCTGGCGGCGGGCGGGGTGCGCATCGAGGCGCCCATCCCCAATAAGGCCGCCATCGGCATCGAGGTGCCCAATAAGGACATCGCCGCCGTTCCCATCCGGGAGATCATCGACAGCACCGAATTTACCGCCGCCAAGAGCCGCCTTTCGGTGGCCCTGGGCAAGGATATTTCCGGGCGCATCTGCCTGGCCGATCTGGCCAAAATGCCGCATCTGCTTATCGCCGGCGCTACCGGCAGCGGCAAATCGGTCTGCATCAATTCCATTATCATCAGCCTTTTGTATAAGGCCTCCCCGGAGGAGGTCAAGCTCCTGATGATCGACCCCAAGGTGGTGGAGCTGGGCGGCTATAACGGCATCCCGCACCTGCTGGTGCCGGTCGTTACCGACCCCAAAAAGGCCGCCGGCGCCCTGTGCTGGGCGGTGGGGGAGATGCTGAACCGCTATAAGCTGTTTGCCGCCACCGGCACCCGTGACCTGGAGGGCTATAACCGCCTGGCCGCCGAACGGGAGGAGCTGCACCCTATGCCGCAGATCGTCATTATCATCGATGAGCTGGCCGACCTGATGATGGCCGCCCCCAAGGATGTCGAGGATTACATCTGCCGGCTGGCGCAGATGGCAAGAGCCGCCGGGATGCATCTGGTCATCGCCACCCAGCGTCCTTCCGTCGATGTCATCACCGGGCTGATTAAGGCCAATATCCCCAGCCGCATTTCCTTTGCGGTGTCCTCCCAGATAGACAGCCGCACCATACTGGATATGGGCGGTGCTGAAAAGCTCCTCGGTCGGGGCGATATGCTGTACTACCCCGTGGGCAGCAATAAGCCCACCCGGGTGCAGGGCTGCTTTGTTACCGACAGCGAGGTGGAGCGTGTTGTGACCTTCATCAAGCAGGGCGAAACCGGGGAGTACGACGACCAGATCATGACCGAGATCGAGCAGTCCGCCGCCCAGGTAAAGGGCAAGGGCGGCTCCTCCGGGTCGGTTTCCGCCGCCGGGGAGGGCGACCCCGAAGGCGATACCCTGCTGGAGCAGGCCATTGCCGTGGTGGTGGAGGCGGGACTTGCGTCTACATCGCTATTACAGCGGCGGCTGAAGGTGGGCTATGCCCGTGCCGCCCGACTGGTGGACGAGATGGAGGAAAAGGGCATCGTAGGGCCCTTTGAGGGCAGCAAGCCCCGCAAGGTGCTGCTGACCAAGGAACAGTATTACGAGCGCAAGGCCATGTCCGCCGACTGATTATATTTTGCAAGAGGAACCCCCATGAATACCCTACCCGAAACACTTTTCACCGCACTGGAGGCCGTGGGCACCGTTGCCTTTGCGGTCTCCGGCGCTACGGTGGCGCTGCAAAGAAAACTGGATATCTTCGGTGTGCTGCTGCTGGGGCTTACCACCGCCCTGGGCGGCGGCTGCCTGCGTGACCTGCTGCTGGGCAAGACCCCGCCGGTCATGTTCCGGGAGCCGCTGTATGCCATTGTGGCGCTGATGACCGCCCTAATCGTCTTTTTGCTGGCGTGGTTCTGCCGGGGCGGCTTTTTCGGCCATATGGTGCTCATCGACCGCATCAATAATGTCTTTGACGCCCTGGGACTGGGGATGTTTTCGGTCATCGGGGTGCGGGCGGGCATTGCCGCAGGCTACGCCGAAAACGTCTTTCTGTGCCTCTTTTTGGGGCTGCTGACCGGTGTGGGCGGCGGCGTTTTGCGGGATATGATGAGCAGGGAAATCCCGATGGTGCTGTGCCGCCGGGTGTATGCCATCGCCTCCATTGCGGGCGGGGCGGCCTATTTTATGCTGCGGGGGCCCGCAGGGGAAAGCGCTGCGGTCTTTGCGGGGGTTTTTACGGTGTTCATCATACGGATGCTGGCCACCCACTACCGCTGGAGCCTGCCGCGCATCACAGAGGACAGCCAGACCGAACCGAGAAAATGAGAGGGGAACGGCTATGAGCTTTTTGCCCATCACAAAAGAAGAAATGACAGCCCGCGGCTGGGAGGCTGCGGACTTTGTCTATGTCACGGGGGACGCCTATGTGGACCACCCCAGCTTCGGCGCGGCCATCATCACCCGGCTGCTGGAAAGCCTGGGCTACCGGGTGGCGGTGCTGGCGCAGCCCCGCTTTGATACCCCGGAGGAGATGAAGCGCTTCGGGCGGCCCCGGCTGGGGTTTTTGGTTTCCGGCGGGAATATTGACTCGATGGTTGCCCACTATACCGCCGCCCGCCGTCTGCGCAGCGAGGACTTTTATTCCCCCGGCTGCCGGGCAGGGCTGCGCCCCGACCGTGCGACCATCGTCTATTGCCGGCTCATCCGGGAGGCCTACGGCGATGTGCCCATCGTCATCGGCGGGCTGGAGGCATCGCTGCGGCGGTTTGCCCACTACGACTACTGGGATGACGCCGTGCGCCCCTCCATTTTGGCGGAAAGCGGCGCGGACCTGCTGATTTACGGCATGGGGGAGCATCCCATCGCCGAAATAGCCGACCGCATGGAAAGGGGGGAGCATCCCGCCGGGATGCGGGATATCCGGGGGACCTGTTATCTTTGCCCCCTTACCGCCCCGCTGCCGGAAAACGCCGTTTCCTGCGCCTCCTTCGATAAGGTTTCGCAGGATAAAAAGACCTATGCCCGTGCCTGCCGCCTGCAGCTGGAGGAGCAGGACCATGTGACGGGGCGGCCCATCGTGCAGAAGCACGGGGAGCAGTACCTAGTGCAGAACCCGCCGGCGCTGCCGCTGGAAACGGCGGAGCTGGATGCGGTGGCGGAGCTGCCCTATGAACGGTGGTATCACCCCTGCTACGAAAAGGAGGGCGGCGTGCCCGCCATAAAAGAGGTGGAGTTTTCCCTCACCCATAACCGGGGGTGCTTCGGCGCCTGCAATTTCTGCTCCATCGCCTTCCACCAGGGGCGGTATATCACCACCCGCAGCCATGCTTCGCTCATCCGGGAGGCAGAGGGCTTTACCAAGAACCCCCATTTCAAGGGGTATATCCACGATGTGGGCGGCCCCACCGCCGATTTCCGGGCGCCCGCCTGCCAAAAGCAGAAAACGCAGGGTCTGTGCAGGGATAAAAAATGCCTGGCCCCCACCCGCTGCCCGGCGGTCCGGGTGGACCACACCGACTATGTGCAGCTTCTGCGGGAGCTGCGGGCCATTCCGGGCGTCAAAAAGGTGTTTGTCCGCAGCGGGCTGCGCTACGACTACATGATGGGGGAGGAGGACGATACCTTCCTCACCGAGCTAGTGCGGTATCACATCAGCGGGCAGCTGAAGGTGGCTCCGGAGCATTGCAGCGCCCGGGTGCTGGATGAGATGGGCAAGCCGCATATCAACGTCTACGAGGCGTTTTTGCGGCGGTTCGGGCGCATCTGCCAAAAGGAGGGGAAGGAGCTGTATCTCATCCCCTACCTGATGAGCAGCCACCCCGGCAGCACCATGCGGGACGCTGTGGAGCTGGCGCTGTTCCTGAAAAAGCATCGGCTCCATCCCCAGCAGGTGCAGGATTTCTACCCCACGCCGGGGACGGCCTCCACCTGTATGTTTTACACCGGCATTGACCCGTGGACGATGCAGCCGGTTTATGTTCCCACCGACCCCTACGAGAAAAAGCTGCAGCGCACCCTGCTGCAGTACTGGAGGCCGGAAAACCGCCGGCTGGTCATCGAGGCGCTGGTGCGTGCCGGCCGGGAGGACCTTATCGGGCACGGGGCGGACTGCCTGGTGCAGCCCGACCGGGAGTATTTGATCTCCCGCCGGGCGGCAGGGCAGGGCGGCCCCGACCCGAAGCTGACCGGAAAGCCGCGTCCCGGTGCCAGAAGGGGCAAGCCCGGCCGCAAAAAGCGGTAGGATACTGACTTCGGGGGTAGGGGCGGGCCGCAGGCCCGGCGGGCGAAGCCCGCCGCTGCGGACGAAGTCCGCAGAAACCGCCCGCAGGGCGGTTTGGCCTGCGGCCTGTGCCTGCCCCTTTTGCAGGCCGGAAAAAACCGAAAAAATCACGAAAGGAGGCCCGCACATGCCGCGCAACTATACCACCCGCCGGGAACGCCGGACGCTTTGGATCGCATTTTTCCTGCTGCTGGCGCTGGCCGCCTTTCTTCTTTGGCAGGAGCTTTCCCCGTGGGAGAAAGCCCCTGCCACCAACCCGCCTGCCGCAGGGCTGACCCTCCGGGTCATTGATGTGGGGCAGGCGCAAAGCCTGCTGCTGACCTGCGGTGAGGACGCCATCCTGGTGGATGCCGGGGAGTATGCCGCAGGCGGGCAGGTGCTGGCGGCTCTCTCCCGTGCGGGGGTCAAGTCGCTGACCGCTGCCATACTGACCCACCCCCACGGCGACCACTACGGCGGGATGCGCACCGTTTTGGAGAAGATCCCAACGGCCGCCTTTTATACCTCCGCTGTGCCGGAGGAGCAGCTGCCCACCACCCTTTCCTACGAAAAGCTGCTGGATACCCTTTCGGGGGAGCAGATCCCCGCTGCCTACCTGTTTGCGGGGGACACCCTGACGCTGGGGGAGGCAACGGTTACGGTGCTGGCCCCCGCCCGCGGTACGGTATGGGAAAAGGTCAATAACTATTCGCTGGTGCTGCGGGTGACCTACGGCAATACGGCGTTCCTGCTGATGGGGGACGCCGAGGCCGAGGCGGAGGCTGCCCTTTTGCAGGAGAGGGTACCCCTGGCTGCCGATGTACTGGTGGCGGGGCACCATGGCAGCGCCACCTCCTGCACCGGAGAGTTCCTCAAGGCGGTTTCGCCCCGGTATGCTGTTATTTCGGTGGGGGCGGATAACCGCTATCACCTGCCCGCTACGGCTGTTTTATCCCGGCTGGCGGATGGGGGCGCCGCCCTGTACCGCACCGACCTGCAAGGCACCGTCACGGTGCAAAGCGACGGGGAGACGGTAACCGTTACAACGGCAAAGTAGAGGGGAAGTGCAGGGGGCGGGCGGGGCCGCAGGCCCGGCGGGCGAAGCCCGCCGCAGCGGACGAAGTCCGCAGAAACCGCCCGCAGGGCGGTTTGGCCTGCGGCCCCTACCCCGCGCCTTTCGCGGGCCGGCAAAAACCGCTGATCCCGAAAGCCTGCCGGCTGCAGCGGGCCCGACTATATGCAGGGGCGGCGAAACCCGCCGGCTTTCCATCGTCCTGCAAAAACCAAAAGGAGGTCACCGCTATGTGGAGCATCGACCGCATAGAGGGCGAATATGCCCTATGTGAAAACACCGTTACCGGCGAAACCCGCCGCATCCCCCTTGCCGAGCTGCCGCAGGGGGCAGGGGAGGGCGCCCTGCTGCATTTTACCCCTGCGGGGTGGCAGCGTGCCGAACAGGAGGAGCGTGCCCGCCGCCGCAGCATGGCGGCAAAGGTCCGCAACCTGTTCGGGAAAAACCTATTCCGGGAATAAGTGCAGAAAGGAAAAAACCATGAATATCACCGTTTATCTCGGTTCCTCCTTCGGGAATGACCCCAAGCTGGAAACCGCCGTCCGCGCGCTGGGCAGATGGATTGGCGAAAGCGGCTATGGGCTGGTATACGGCGGCAGCCACACCGGCCTGATGGGCGCCCTTGCCGAAAGCACCCTGCAGGCCGGGGGCGCCGTCACCGGCATCGAGGTCTCCTATTTTGCCGAGGATGACTTGCAGTACCGGGGACTTACCCACCTGTATATCGCCGAGGACCTGCCCCAGCGAAAAACCAGGATGATCGAGCTGGGCGACGCCTTTATCGCCTTTCCCGGCGGCCCCGGCACATTAGAGGAGATCAGTGAGGTCATTTCCCGCAAGGCCATCAAGCGGCTTTCCGGCCCTTGCATCCTGTATAACCTGGATGGGTACTACGAGGGGCTGCGTACCCAGCTGCATCATATGGTAAAAATGGGACTGTGCGCCCCGGAAAAGCTGGATGATATCCACTTTGCCGCCGATTTGGGGGAGATTAAAACTATTTTGGCAAAAAAATAATGCCGCACCAACCGCAAAAGGGAGACTGCAAGCATGAAAATATTCCTCGAAAAAATAAGAAAGCCGAAAACGGGCATCCCGCTGAAACGGCAGCTTGCCGCCACCGTGGGGATCATCCTATTGGGGGTCGCACTCGGCGTTTTGCAAAAATGGCTGGACGCAACCGCTGCCAACACCCTCCCGCTGCTGCTCCAAAGGATGGATATTGGGAACTACTTCGGCCGCTTGGCGATATGGTTCCTGCTGGGGACCGCCGTCTCCGTTTATTCGGCATCCCCCCTGCGGGCCGGCATCAATACCTTTTGCTTTTTTATCAGCATGGTGGCGGGGTATTATCTTTACTGCCACTACGTTTTGGGCTTCCTGCCCCGCTCCTATATGATGATATGGGTCTTGATGTCCTTCGCTTCGTTCTTCCTGGCGATGGTCTGCTGGTATGCCAAGGGGGAGGGCGCTCCGGCGGTGCTGGTATCCTCCGCTATTTTAGGCGCCCTGCTGGCGCAGGCGGTCAACTTGAGGCTTGACCGGGGGATTTATGTCTACCACCTGATGGAGGTCTTTACATGGCTTGCCGGTGTGCTGCTTCTGCGCAGAAGAGGAAAGGAATTTGCGGTGGAGATGGGGCTGTCCGTTGTGGCGGCGGTCTTGTATCAGCTCATCCTGCCGCACTGGGGATGACCCCGAAAACGAATAAAAACCCGACCGAGGAAACCCCGGCCGGGTTTATTTTATGGCGGGTCAATCGTTCCCCGCAAAGCTGCGGAATGGGAACGGGCAGATCTCTTGAAAGCTGGAGGTGACAAAGCTGCCGTCCCGCCCTGCGAAAAACAGGGGGGCTTCCAGTGCTTCATCGGCAAATTCCAGCATGAACTGGCGGCAGGCGCCGCAGGGGGCTGCATCGCCGCCCCTTTCCCCGCCGTAAATGGCCACTGCGGCAATGCGGCGTTCCCCCTGTGCCACCATGGTGGTGCAGGCGTTGCGCTCCGCGCAGATGGTAAGGCCAAGGCTGGCATTTTCCACATTACAGCCGGTGTAGATGCCGCCCCCCTCGCCTAAAATCGCTGCGCCCACCTTAAAGTGGGAATAGGGGACGTAGGCATTTTGGGCGGCCTGCCGCGCCATGGCAATCAGCTGATCTCTCATCTCATTGGTGATCATCGTCGGCTCTCCTTTCATTTTGGGGTGTATCCTAATAGTATTCTAACACATCCGGTTATAAAAGGAAAGCGGCATTTCGCCGGGGGTGGGGAAAGGGGCGGGGACGGCCGCAGGCCAAATCGTCCGGAGGACGATTTCGGCGGGCGAAGCCCGCCGGCCCGCCGGAGGCGGGCGGCCTGCGGCTGTAGGGCGGGGGTCTGCACAAGCCCGTGCCCGTGCAGGGGAAACGCCCGGCCTACCGCCAGCACAGGCCGCCCTGACGGGGCAGCTCGGGTTCCATGTGGTGGCGCAGCCAGCCGCACAGCAGCAGCACCGGCAGCGAAAGCAAAAACCACAAAAAGCAGAAAAGCGGGCATACCTGCCCCAGCAGGTTCCCCGGCTGGCCGGAGTAATCCCAGACCTGCCAGCCCAGCCGCAGGTTCACCACACACCCCACTGCAAATTCATACGCCGTGATGATGCCGGCCGCATGCAGGCACCGCCGCCACAGCGGGGAACGGGTGCGGCGCTCCGCGGTGTAAACGGTAAGCAGCACCAGCCCGCCGGTCACGCCCATGCTCCAGTGGGTGTGCCCCCGCCACAGCGTTTCCAGCAGGCTGTAAAATGACGCCCCCGTCCCGAAGACCAGCGCCCGATCCAGTACCTTTTTGCCCATAGCAATACCCCCCAACGGTTCCATATACTGCTATGGTTCCATCGGGGGGCGGGTTTTATTCGGCTTTCGTCAGCAAAAAAAGTTTGTGCGGGGCGCAGGCCCGGGAAAAGGGCCCGGCGGGCGCCCCGCCGCAGGCGGGGCCGGCGGCGCAGCCGCCGCTTCCGGCGCAGCCGGAAGGCCCGCCGGGCCCCGGGCACGCGTTCCCCTTAACCTTTGCCTGCCGGTTTATTTCAGCTCTACCACCGTTACGCCGGCTTCGCCCTCGCCGTACATGCCGGGGCGCTGGCTTTTTACGTAGCCCAACCGCCGCAGATGCTGCTGTACCGCAGCCCGCAGTACGCCGGTGCCCTTGCCGTGGATGATTGTCACATTCTTGATGCCCATCATCAGGCAACGGTCCAAAAAGCGGTCTACCTCCATCAGCCCCTCGTCGCTTGCCATCCCGCGGATGTCCAGTTCGGTGCGTGCTTCCCGTTCGGTGTTGCCGGGGCGACTGGTGCGGGTGCCGCCCACGGGCTGCTTTTTCTTGGGGGGCTTGGGGGCGTCCTCCGGCAGACGCAGCTCCTCCGGGGCGCACTTCATCTTCATGTTCCCCAGCTGGATCTGATACGCTCCGCTTTTATCGGGGCCCGCAATGACCGTGCCCTGCCGGTTGATGGCGGCCACCGTTACGGTATCACCCTCCCGCAGCGCCCGCGGCAGATGATACTCCTCCGTCTTGCGCTCCTTTACCGGGTCGGCGGTGTCCCGCAGCTCCTCGATGCGCCGGTTGTAGCCCTGACGCATCGCCGCCACCTTCTCGCTGAAATCCGCCTTGTCCTTCTGCTTTTTCAGCTCCTCCAACTCATTAAGGAGCAGATCGGTGCGGCTGCGGGTGCGCTCCACCAGAGCGCGGGCGGCATCCCGGGCGTCGGCCTCCAGCTTTTCCATGGCGGCCTCGTGCGCCTCGGCCTGCTTTTTCATCTCCGCCCGCAGGCGGTCGGCTTCGGCCCGCGCAGTCTCGGCGGCAGTCACTTCGTTTTCCAGCTGCTGACGGGTGCTTTCCAGCTCGCTCACCACGTCCTCAAAACGGGTATTTTCGGTAGAAACCATGCTCTTGGCTTCGTCAATGATCTCCTCCGGCAGCCCCAGCCGCCGGCTGATGGCAAAGGCATTGCTGCGCCCCGGCACGCCGATGAGCAGCCGGTAGGTGGGGGAAAGGGTCGCCACATCAAATTCGCAGCAGCCGTTTTCCACGCCGGGGGTTTGCAGGGCGTACATCTTCACCTCGGCGTAATGGGTGGTGGCCGCCAGCCGTACCCTCCGCTGCCGCAGCGCCGTAATGATGGAAACCGCCAGCGCCGCACCCTCGGTGGGATCGGTGCCGGCGCCCAACTCGTCGGTCAGCACCAGGCTGTTGTCGTCTGCGATTTTCAGGATCTCGATGATTTTTACAATGTGCGAAGAAAAGGTGGAAAGGCTCTGCTCGATGCTCTGCTCGTCGCCGATATCCGCCAGCACATGGGTGAAAACAGCCGCACGGCTGCCGCTTGCCACCGGCAGCATCATGCCGCAGGCCGCCATCAGCGTCAGCAGACCCAGCGTTTTGAGTGCAACCGTTTTACCGCCGGTATTCGGGCCGGTGATGACCAGCGTATCAAAGCCATCTCCCAGCCGGATATCCACCGGCACCACCTTGTCCTTTTGGATCAGCGGGTGCCGCGCCTTGCGGAACTCAACGATGCCGTCCTCGTTGAGCTCCGGCACCGTCGCCTTCATTTTATCGGCCAGACGGCTTTTGGCGAACAGAAGATCCAGCTGCAAAAGCGCCTCAAAGCTCGTCCGGGTGGCATCCGCCACCTGCCCGATGCGCTCGCTGAATTCCTGCAGAATACGGTCGATCTCCAGCTGCTCCTCGTTTTGCAGCAGCCGGATCTCATTATTGGCATCCACCACCGCCATCGGCTCGATAAAGACCGTCGCGCCGCTGGAGGAGGTATCGTGCACCAGCCCCTTGACCTCATTTTTACATTCGATTTTGACCGGCACCACAAACCGCCCGTCCCGCATGGTGACGATCGGCTCCTGCAGCGCCTTGGCATACTGCGGCGACCGGATGATGCCGTCCAGCTGTTCCCGTACCTTCAGCTGCGCCCGGCGGATGCGGCGGCGCAGGTCGGCCAGGGCGGGGGAGGCGCTGTCTGCAAGCTCCTCCTCGGAGAGGATGGCATCGAAGATATCCTTTTCCAGCCCCTCCACCGGGGCAAGGATGTGGAACAGGTCATCGGCGGCGGTGGGGGTTTCGCCCTGTCCCCGCCATTTTTTGATGCTGCGTACCGTGCGCAGCACCTGTGCCACCTGCAGAATTTCCCCGGCGGAAAGGCGGGCGCCCAGCTTTGCCCTTTGCAGGGCGCCGGTGCAATCCCGGATGCCGCCCAGCCCCGGCGTGCCGTACCGCGCACAAAGGCTGTTGATATCGGCGGTGCGCTGCAGGGCGTCGGCGGCGTCCCGGTAGTTATCGTTCGGTGTGAGCTGGCGTGCCAGTTCCCTGCCGGCCGGGCAGGTCGTCTGCTCCGCCAGCATTTCCAGTACCCGGTCCAGCTCCAGCGTCCGGTGGTGCTTGTTCATTGTGTTCCCTCCTTTTGGAGTAACTCCCGGAGCATCACGGCATAGCGTGCGAAGCGCTGCGCCAGATGCCCTATGACAATGCCGCTTCTGCACCGTTCCAGCATCTCCTCCGGCGTAAGCCAGGCGTAGTCCACCGTTTCGGTGCTTTGCAGCGTGATTTTCGGTTCTTCATTCAAAATGAGCAGGTATGTATCGCTGAAAATGCGGGGCGTGATGACCCGGTCGAAGGGGATGAGCGCCTCTTTCCCGGCGGTGATGCCGGTTTCCTCGTAAAGCTCCCGCAGGGCCGCCGTGCGGCTGTCCTCCCCGGCCAGTGCGCTGCCGGTGGTGACCTCCCAATAGCCGCCGCCCCGCTTGTTCGGATGCCGCCGGGTGGTCAGCATCCGGCCGTCCCACAGCGTGATGACCTCCACGCACAGGTGGCGTGCGCCGGTGGGCATGGGTTCCCCCCGCTGATGCAAAAGCCCCAGCGGTTCCCGGTTTTCTCCCAGCAGGTCCCAGTATTCCGTCATAGGCGCTCCTTTCCCACTTTGCAGGTTTGGGGGCCGCCCGCAGGGCAAACCGTCCGCAGGACGGTTTCGGCGGCGGAGCCGCCGGTTTCTGCGAAGCAGAAACGCCCTGCGGGCGGCCTTTCCCGGCGGGCTTTCCGGCTGCACCCGTCACCGGTTCTTTTCGATCACGATGAAAATAGGCGGGCAGTTGGGGCGGTTAAAAAACTGCTGCACCATGACGGTGTACTGCCGGGCATCCAGCTGCCGCAGATAGGAAAGCAGCGCATCATGCTCGGCGTAGCCGCTGTCACCGCCGTAGTAGAGGCAGATGGTCACGAACCCGTCTTCGGCGAGGATGGAAAGTGCTGCCTCCACCGCAGGGATGCTCTCCGCCGCCGTGGTGCCGATGGCGTGGTTGCCGTGGGGCAGGTAGCCGAGGTTAAAAACCACCGCATCCGCTGCCGGGACGTAGTCCGCCATACGGCTGTGGCTGGCACAAATGAGGGTCGCACGGTCAAGCAGCCCCGCCCCGGCCAGCCGTTCCCGGGTGCTTTCGATCGCTTCCGGCTGAATATCAAAGGCAAACAGATGCCCCGCTTCGCCGATCAGCTCACACAGCACCGCAGCATCCCGTCCCCGGCCGGCCGTTGCATCTACGCAGGTCATACCGGGGCGCAGCCGTCCCCGCCAGAAGGCGTGGCACAGCTTCAGGGCATTTTGGTCAAAATAGGTCATACGCGGTTTTTCAGTTCGTCTTCCACGTAGCCCACGCAGTCGGCGATGCAGGTATCGCAGGGCACGACGGGACAGCCGGTTCGGCCCTTCAGCACCTCACAGATGCAGGCGCCGTGCGCCTCATAGAAGCGGTCGGTGAGGCCGGCGGCCAGCCCCATGGTGGCCCGCTTGGTGGCGTTGGGCGCATCCAGGTCCCCGGCGCTGTTGAGCATCCCCATGCAGGCCACCGCCCCGGTGATGGCGCCGCAGGTCTGCTTCATATTGCCCATGCCCAGCCCGAAGCCCTCGCCCATCCGGAAGGCGGTTTCCTCATCCACCCCCAGTTCCGGCGCAAATACGCACGCCACCGACTGGAAGCAGTTAAATCCTTTTTTGTGCAGCTCTATGGCCTTCAGTTGTTTTTCCGTCATGGTAAATTCCGTCCTTTCTTGCGGTTCAGATGCAAATGGTTTTGTAAAAATTCAGCGCCGGTAAGATGCGTTCCACCTGACACAGCAGGTAGCGCTCCACCGCATCGGCCAGAAGCGGCAGGTTTTCCTCCCCCAGCTTAAAGCCGAACAGCTTTTCAAAATCGCAGTAGATGATGTGCCGCATGGCGGCAAACACCCCCGGCGGCAGCGGGATGAGCCCCACCGCCCCCTGCGGCGCGCACGCCGGGCAGCAGACGCTTCCGCCCATCGGGTCAAACAGCACCGCCCCGTCCTCCGGCAGTCCGCCGCATTCCCGGCAGGCGATGAGATCGGGCATATAGCCGGTCAGCGTCAGCAGCCGCAGCTCCAGGATCGCCTTGAGCTGTAAGGGCGGGAGCTTGTCCTGCTCCAGATAGTACAGGGTGTTGAGCATCAGCCGCAGCTCCTCCGCGGCCGGCTCGTTTTCGGGGATCAGCTCGCAGCAGAGCTGGGCGAAATAGGTGGCCAGCGTCAGCTTTTCCAAATTGCCCCGGATGCCGAAAAACAGGGTATTGGCCTCCGCACGGTCGGCAAAGCAGCGGTCCCGGTTTTGGAACAGCACAAAGTGGGAATAGCAAAGCAGCTCGGTGGCGCCTGCCATCGAGCCCTTCATCCGTCCCGCCCCCTTGGCGTAGGCGGTTATGATGCCCTGCTCGGCGGAAAGCAGCGTCAGCAGGCGGTCCTGCTCATCCAGCTTGCGTTCCCGCAGCACCAGGGCGTCGGTCGCTGTCTGCATCGGTCGGCTCCTTTGCGGCGGCATTCTGCGCCGCCCGGTATGATAGATAATCCTCCACCCGGCCGCTGTGCCAAAAGCGTTCCCAGCAGCCGTTCGGGTCAGATCGGTTCTCGGCAGGTCGGTTCACATCGGGCGCCCCCTTGCAGCAGTTTTTCCTCTACTGACATTGTGCGCCCGGCGGCTTGGGTTATGTTAGGGAATTTTTGCACCCGCCGCACAAAAATTTCCACGGGGCCGGGCAGCGCCCGCAGGGCAGACCGCCCTCCGGGCGGTCTCGGCGGCGGAGCCGCCGGCTCCGGCGCAGCCGGAGCGCCCTGCGGGCGCCCTGCACAGGCCCGATTTTTTTACAGGCTCCGCCATCCAGGCGGCAGGGGCTACCGCTCCTCGGTAAAGCCGAAGTTGCGCAGCATCCGTTCCTCGTTGCGCCAGTCCTCCTTCACCTTCACCCAGCATTGCAGGTTCACCCGGCATTGCAGGAAGTCCTCCAGCTCCTGCCGGGCAGCGGAGGCGATCTTCTTGAGCATCGCCCCGCCCTTGCCGATGATGATCCCCTTGTGGCTCTTTCGCTCGCAGTAGATCACCGCATCGACATCAAGGATGGGGCCGCCCGCACTTTCCCGTTCCTTCATCGTTTCTATCGTCACCGCTATGCCGTGGGGGATCTCCTCCGAGAGGAAGCACAGCGCCTTTTCCCGCAGGATCTCGGCTGCGATGACCCGTTCCGGCTGGTCGGTCAGCATATCGTCATCAAAGTAGTGCGGCCCTTCGACGGCGGCGCCGTCCAAAAGCTCCCGCAAAAGCGCCACCCCGTCGCCGGTCTTGGCACTCAACGGCACGATCTGCTCGAAGGGGTACGCCTCATTGAGCACCGCCATCATCGGGATGAGCTGCTCCTTGTCCTTCAAAAGGTCGATCTTATTGAGCACCGCTACGGCCGGCAGCCGCAGCTTCCTGAACTGCGCAATGAGGTCGGTCTCCGCGCGGGACAGCTTTTCCCACGGCTCGGAGGCGTCGGTCACCAGCACCGCCATATCCACATCCGAAACGGAGGAGCCCACCTGCCGCACCATGTATTCCCCCAGTGAGTTGCGGGCACGGTGCAGGCCGGGGGTATCGATGAACACCAGCTGGGTCGCTCCCTCGGTCAAAATGCCGGTGATGCGGGTGCGGGTGGTTTGCGGCCGCGGGGATACAATGGCCACCTTTTCCCCCAAAAGGGCGTTCAGCAGGCTGCTTTTGCCCACATTGGGGCGCCCCACTATCGCTATAAATGCCGATTTTTGTACTTCTCTCATCCGGTTCTCCTCATTCCACGTAGGTATTATCGCGGGTCAGCCCCAGCCGTGCCAGCGCTTCCTCTTCCTTTTCCCGCATGATGGTCTTTTCCAGCCCGCCGTTTACGTGGTCATAGCCCAGCAGGTGCAGCATGGAATGTACCGCAAGGTACCCCATCTCCCGGTCAAAGGTGTGCCCGAATTCCCGGGCCTGCGCCACGGCGTGCTCCACCGAGATCACGATATCCCCCAGCTGCTTGCAGCCGGTATCGGGGTTCAGGTCGTATTCGCCGTTTTCACCCAGGGGGAAGGAAAGCACATCGGTGGCGGCATCAATGTGCCGGAACTGATTGTTCATTTCCCGTATCTTTTCGTCATCGGTGAAGGTGATGTTTACCTCCGCATCCCCCTGAAAGCCTTCCAGCCGCAGCACGGCGGTGCAGCAGCGGCGCAGCATCAGCCGCAGGCCGGCGGGTATTTTTACGGCCTTTTGGTCGTTTGTGATGATTACTTTCAGCTTGTCCATGTTACTTACTTCTCCTTGCAGCTTCTTGTTTTGATTCCTGCCTGCTGTAATATTTTTCGTAGGCTTTTATGATATCCTGCACCAGACGGTGCCGCACGACATCCTTTTCGGTGAACCGGCAGATGGCGATATCGGGGATGTCCTTTAGGATTTTGCTTGCCTCCACCAGCCCGGAGCGCCGGGCATCCGGCAGGTCGATCTGCGTTACATCGCCGGTGATGATGGCCTTGGAATTGAACCCCAGCCGGGTCAAAAACATCTTCATCTGCTCGGGGGTGGTGTTCTGCGCCTCATCCAGGATGATGAAGCTGTCATCCAGCGTGCGCCCGCGCATATAGGCCAGCGGCGCCACCTCTATATTGCCCCGTTCCTGGTACTTCTGGAAGTTATCCGCCCCCAGCATATCGAAAAGGGCGTCATAAAGCGGCCGCAGATAGGGGTCTACCTTGTTTTGCAGGTCGCCGGGCAGAAAGCCCAGCTTTTCGCCTGCCTCCACCGCAGGACGGGTCAGCACGATGCGGTTGACCTCCTGCGCGCGGAACGCCTTGACCGCCATCGCCACCGCAAGGTAGGTCTTGCCGGTGCCGGCGGGCCCGATGCCCATGGTGATGGTATTTTTGCGGATGGCCTCCACGTATTTCTGCTGGCCGATGGTCTTGGGCTTCAGGGGCTTGCCCTTGGCGGTGATGCAGATGACGTCCTTGCCGAGAGTCTCGGCCTCCTGCTCCCGGCCGTCCTCCACCAGACTCATCATATAGCGGATATTCTGTGCCGAAAGCTCCTCGCCGGACTCCACCATTTTGAGCAGCCCTTCGATGCACCGGGTGCAGCTCATCACCTTTTCGGCATCACCGCTGACCTTGATATCGGTCCCCCGGAACACCACTGAAACGCCGTAGCCCTGCTCCAGCATCCGTATATTTTCATCGGAATTCCCGAAGAGCGTCAGCGCATATTCCATTCGTTCAAAATTGATGGTTTGCTCGGTCATGGGCATCCCTCCCGCACAGTTTTCTACAATATTCTATTGTATCACAATTGCCCGCAAATTTCTATGAAACATTCATAGAATTTTTGCATATTTTCTGTGTGATTTTTTATGAAGGCCCGGTTTTCGACGGTGTGAAAACCGGGCGCGGGGAAGGCCCCTGCAAGGCGCAGGGAAAGGGCCGCAGGCCGCCGCCCGCAGGGCGGCACCGGCGAACGAAGTTCGCCGGAGGCGGTGCGTCAGCACCGCCGGGCCTGCGGCCCTCCCCGACGCACAGGCCGGGCCGAGAGGCTGCGGCTATTCCCCTGCCTCCGCCTGCACTTTGGCCTCCACCGCAATTTGCCGTTCCAGCAGGTATTCGGCTGCCAGAGTGAAGCCGGCCGGGCCCTCGCTGCCCACCGCCTCCCGGTGAATGACCTCGGCCGCCAATCCCTGCTCCCGCAGTGCCAGTTCCTTTTCGGCCTGCCGCATCGCCTCCTGCGACGACACCGTTTTTGTCACCTCCCGCAGCTGCAAATAGCACTCCTCCCGCAGTGTTACCGGCAGCAGCGAAAAAAGCCCTCCCGGCTGGGTGACGACCTGCTCCAAGCGGTACGGCCCTTCGGGGGCGCCCCGCCCCTGCAAGGGGATTTCCACCCCGAAAACGGTAAGGTACCGACGCCGTGATACCCCGGCCAGCAGGTAGTTCCGCTGTTCATACGGCACGAAGATTTCCAACCGTTCGCGCACCTGCGCATATACCCGACCGCGCGCGTGCGCCAGCCGGCTTTCCCCCATTTTGTTATCCATAATGCCGCTGACCAGAAGGTCCCCGGCCAGAACGCTGTCGCCCGGCTTGACCACGGCGTTGCCGTTCTGCACCTCCACCCGGGTGATGAAGCCGGTTTCCCCGGCGATAAGGTTGGTGGGGATGCCGTCCTCCACCACGGCAGGGGGCGGCACCGCTTCTTCCAAAATGGCGGTGACACGGCTACCCTCCACATTCACGGTGATCCATGCGATCTCCGCAAACCGGATCTGCATCCGGCGCTCCACCGTTCGGGCGTCGATCTTCCCCGCCAAAACGCCGGGGTGCACCCCGTATTCGGCCAGCGCCGCCGTGATCACTGCGGGGTCCAGCTGCTCGGTGCCGCGTATTTCCACCCGCCACACAAACCGGCCCATCACCAAAAGCCCTGCTGCCAGCAGGGCGGCCCCCACCCACAGGCCGGTGCGCTGCCGGTACCGCCGGGCGGTGCTTTTCATGCCGGTGCAGCGCACCGTTTCCAGCCGGCAGCCGCTTTTTTGCGCGTAATATTCCAGCCGGCTGCGGTGGCACTGGGCGCAGCACGCCGTGACGCCCTCTGCCGTCCGGCGGGTGTTCCACAGCCCCACGCCGCCCCCGCTGCACAAATTGAGAAACCGTTCCGGGTAGGGCCCCGCTGCGGTGAATTGCAGCGTCCCCCGGCAATAGCGTATCAGCTTTTTGATCAGCATTTTCCCGCCTCCTCCGGCGAATGTTTTTCTTTGGGAGGGTCTCGGCAGTGACCGGGGGTCGGGCCGCAGGCCCGGCGGCGAAGCCGCCGAAGCGGGCGAAGCCCGCTTGCCCGCCGCTTGCGGCGGGCGGCCTGCGGCCCGACCGTCGCGCAGGCTTTTCCCCTGAAAAATCCTACCCGAATTCCACCGACCGGATTTTGCCCTCCACCACGGCGCCGCTTGCCCCGAAGTTTCGCATCGTCAGACCTTCGCCGGTAAAGCGCACCGTCAGGGCTCCGGCACACAGCCGGATGCAGCACTCGCTGTACTCCAAAATCCCGCGGCAGCCGTCCACCACTGCCTCCCGGTCGGAAAGCAGCTCCACCCGCATCGGCGGCAGCAGCTCGGCAGCGGTGTCCTTTATCGTCCTGCCTACCTGCTTCAGCGATTTTTGCAGCGGCATTTTACCCACCCCTTTCGCAGCTTCTTCCCACTATATGCCGGCCGGGCTGTCCCGTAGTCGTCCGGGGCGGCGCACCGCCGGTTATACCGCCCTGCCGCCCCGCATACATTTTTCCGAAGGCAGCTCTCTGCGGGAACCGGGGGTCGGGCCGCAGGCCCGGCGGCGAAGCCGCCGAAGCGGGCGAAGCCCGCTTGCCCGCCGCCGCAGGCGGCGGGCGGCCTGCGGCCCGCCTCTCCCCGCCGACTATCGGTAGCATCCCCGTGGAACTGCCGCCCCAAATCGCAGTTTGCCTGATTTTTTGGCAAGCCCTCGTCCGGCCCCGCGGGCCGTCTTCCCACGGAACTATCCACAAAGCCGCACTGTCCATCACGCCGAAAGGAGCCGCCCTATGCCGCACCCCATCAAGACCGCCGCCCCTGCGGTATTCTGCCTGCTGGCCGCCGCACTACTCCTCGGCTATGCCCCCGCAGCAACTGCCGGTGCCATGCAGGGCCTTGCCGCCTGCGGAAAAATCATCCTGCCGGCGGTTTTTCCGTTTTTGGCCGTTTCGGTGTTCCTTGCGGGCGCGCCGGGGGGTGCAGGCATTGCGGCGCTTTTCGGCGGGGTGATGAGGAACTGCTACCGGCTGCCGGGTGCTGCCGCCCCGGCTCTGCTGATGGGCTGCATAGGGGGTTATCCGGCCGGTGCCAAAACGCTGACCGAGCTGCAAAAGCAGGGCGTTTTAACGGCGGAGGAGGCGAAAAATGCTGCCCCGGTACTGATTTTCAGCGGGCCGGCATACATGGCCGGGGTGGTGGGAGGGCAGATTTTCGACTCGGTGCGGGTGGGACTGTTTTTGCTGCTGTGCCAGCTGGCCGCCGGGCTGCTCACCGCATGGGTTTTCTCCCTCGGGCGGCCTGTTCCCGTGAAAAGAGCCGCTGCCGTACCCCCGAAAAGGCCGGAGCCGACTGCGGTTTTGCTGGTGCGGGCGGTGGGTTCGGCGGCCGCTTCCGCGGTGAATATTTCGGCGTTTGTGGTGCTGCTTTCGGCCTTTGCCGCCGTCCTTTCGGCCTGCGGGCTGTTTCCGCTTTTGGGGAAGGGACTGGGGCTGCTTACCGGCGGGAGGGTGGCGGGTCAAGCGGCCGACTGTCTGCTGACCGGCCTTTTGGAGATCTGCGCCGGGAGCGCTATGGCGGCCCGGCTACCCCCTGCCGAAGCCGCCGGGATCCTGCCGTTTTTGCTTTCCTTCGGGGGACTTTCGGTGTGCTGCCAGGTGGCGGCCTGCTTTGGCGAAAGCCCCCTGCCGTGGGGGAGACTGCTGCTGGGGCGGCTGGCTCACGGCGTTGTGACGGCACTGCTGGCGGCGCCGTGGCTGCGGGCTGTTTTGCCTGCGGCGACCGGGGCGGTGCCTGCATTTTGTGCGGGGCGGATGCTGTGGGGCAGCGCTGCGATGCTGCTTTTGTGCGGGATGCTGGCAGCCCGGTGGGAACGGGGACTGCCCGACCGGTAGAAGCCGGTTGGGGCGGGCCGCAGGCCCGGCGGCGGAGCCGCCGAAGCGGGCGAAGCCCGCTTGCCCGACGCCTGCGGCGGCGGGCGGCCTGCGGCCCGAATGGCTGCCCCTTGCAGGGGGCGGCAAAGGACGGCAGGGAAATGTTACCGAACGGTAAATTCGGCTGGGAAACGGTTCCCTGCGGTCGAACGGTGTGGTATAATGGGGCTGTAATACGGTGCCGGATGATGGGGACAAGCCGGCGGAAGGCAGGGACTTCGGGCCGCAGGCCCGGCGGCGCTGTGCGCCGCCGCGGCGGGCGAAGCCCGCCGAAGCCGCCCGCAGGGCGGCTGGCCTGCGGCCCGTCCGCCCCCGGCACCGCACCGAAAGAGAGGAGCCAGAACATGAGCAGCAAATTTTTCGATAGCGGGATGGACCCGGCCTGCCGCTACTGTGCCGTTGGGACGCCGAATGTGGACAAGGACTTTGTGCTGTGCCCCAAGCGTGGGGTCATGGCCGCCGATGCAAGCTGCCCGGCCTTCCGGTATGACCCGCTGCGGCGGGAGATCCGCAGGGCGCCGAAGCTGCCCGCAGGCGACTACCGGCCGGAGGACTTTACCCTGTAAACCGCCAGCATGAAACCAGTGAGGGAAAACGAAATGAAGCAGAAAACAGGAAAACTGACCGTACTGACCGTGCTGCTGCTGACCGTCTGTATTGCGGCGGGCGCACTGCTGCTGCCCCGCCTGCTGGGCGAGGCTATGACCCTGCCGGAGGCAGCGGCTCCTGCCCTGCCCGGTACCGCCCTTTGGGTGGGGATGGACGAGCTGCCGCTGGAAATTCCCACAGAGAAAGCCAGTACAGATGCGGTAAATCCCCCGCAGCTTTCGGCACGGGAGCGAGAGAAAGCCGAAAAAGAGGCGCTGCGGGACCTGCTTATTTTTGCACGGGAGAACCGCATAGAAACGCTGTACTGGCAGGTGGCGGGTGAGGAGGATCACGACCGTTTACAGACGCTGTGCAGAGCCGCCGGAGGCACCCCTGCGGTGTGGGCGGCGGTGACGGGCGGCGATCCTCTGCCCCAATGGAGAACCCTGCCTGCCGGTGTGGTGCTGCAGGGGGACGGCCTGACCGCCCAGGAGATACAGACCAGACTGGCGGGCCTTGTGGAAAGCGGCCTGCCGCTGGCGCTGCGCTGCGATGCGACCCTGACCGGGGAGGAATTTGCGGGGATGGTGCGGCAAAACGGGCTGGTACGCCTGCTGCCCGTTCTGCCGGAAACGGCCGGAAAGAGCTATGCGGCGATGGCCGAAAACTGGCAGAATACCGGCGCGGAGGTGACCCCGGTCATCACACGGCTGCAAAGCGGCGTGACCGGAAGCCAGCTTTTTTATAACGGGCGCAACGGGAAGGCCGCCGGCTTTGTGCTGGGGAACTACCCCGAAATAGCGGCCGATACGGCGGCAAGAGGGCTGCTTTTGAGCTACACCGACGCCGCCCTGACCGAGCCGCTGACCGCCGTTTCGCTGGAATATGCAAAAGAACTGCACATCGGTTATCCCGCCCAGAATGCGACCATCACCACCGCCAAGGTGTTTATTATGGGGACGAGCGACCCCGACCAACCGCTGACCATGGACGGCGAGCCGGTGGAGCGCACCGGGGAAAACGGCTGCTTTGGGGTGGAGGCAAAGCTCTACTACGGCAAGAATTATTTTGTGTTCCGCAACGGGGATAAGACGCTGACGCTGAACCTGCGGCGGACCGATGCCGGCGGGGACGGCACCACTTCAACTCTGACCTCCCGGTTCCCGACGGGGGACGCCGCGGTGTGGGCCGGGCAGGAACTGACCTTCCGGTGCGTGGCGCCCAGCGGCAGCAAGGTAACGGCTGTTATTAACGGGCAAACCGTGACGATGCAGCAGGCGGTGGCGACCGCAAAAAACGGCATCGCGGCGGTATATAAGGGGGTTTATAACGTCCCGGAGAACCTGCCCGAAGGGGAGATCCTGGACTGGGGCCCGGTAAAATATACGCTGACCTGGAACGGCAAGACCAAGAGCTTTGACTCGGTGGGGCGGCTGTATGCCGCCGGGAAAAATACCACCCCCGCAGTCTTTGCCGACACCGAAAACGTCAGCCTTCTGGCAGACTATACCGACGACAGCACCATTTTGGCGACCTACCATCTGGGTGCAAGAATCCCGATGGTGAGCTGCTTCCAATATAACGGCACCATCTTCTATGAGGTGGCCGGCGGGTATATCGTGAACGGGCGGGCAACGGTGGCCGACACCCCGGCGACAGAGACCGCTTTGGGCAAAGCGTCCTCGGTGACGGCGGGACGGCTGACCACCATTACGCTGCCTTGCGGCAGCTACCCTGCGGCAACCATGAGCCGTGAGGGGGACACGCTGACCCTTTATATGGAAAATACCCTGCTGCCCGAAGATGCCGAGGGCATCACCGCACCGATGATAAAGGACGCCCGCTGGGAGCAGGCCGAGGGCGGCGTCAAGCTGCGGATGACGGTGGAGGCGGAGCATTACTGGGGGTATGACCTGCAGTATAATGAGCAGGGCGATCTGATCATGAGCCTGAAGCAGCCGCCGCGCTTGAGCAATACGCCCGGAAAGCCGCTGGAGGGCATCACCGTGATGGTGGACCCCGGCCACGGCAACCACGACTGCGGCGCCTACGGTGCTGCCGGGGAATACGGCCCGACCGAGTCGGAATTGAATTTGGCGGTGAGCCTGGCGCTGCGGGACCGCCTGCAGCAGATGGGGGCGACGGTCATTATGACCCGAACCACCGACGACCGCAGCACCTCAAAGATCACACTGGATGAACGGGTGCGGATGGCGGTGGATGCAAAGCCGGACTTTTTCCTCTCGGTGCATCATAACAGTACGGCGCTGACCAAAAACGTGAAGGCCGACTGGATGGTGAGCTATTACTGCGAGGACTGGAGCGAGAGCTATGCGGCAAACCTTTCGGCGGCAGTGAACGGTGCAAACGGGCGGCCGACCGACGGCGAGGAGTGGGGCTACTACTACGTGACCCGGCTGGGGTTCTGCCCGGCGGTGCTGTTCGAGGTGGGGTTCATCCCCAATCCGCAGCAGTATGAGGACTGCGCCGACTGGGAGGTCATCTGCGAGACGGCCTCCGGGCTGGCGGAGGGGCTGCTGCGCAGCGTGCCGGGATAAGCCGGCGGAAAAAGGGATACTTTGGCGGCGCACCCGGCAGGGTGCGCCGCTTTGGGATAGAGGAGAAAGGGCGAGGCGCCCGCAGGGCGGCCCGCCGGAGGCGGGCGGCGGCCCCCGGCCGCCGCGAGCGAAGCGAGGCCCTGCGGGGGCTTGCGGGAGGCAGGAACCTGCGGAGGGCGGCGGCAGGAAGCAGGAGGGAAGTCCCGGCGGGGGCGGCTTGCAGGGGGGTGCGGGGGGCGGCCGCAGGCCGTTCCGGCGGAGCCGGAACCGGCGGGCGGAGCCCGCCGAAACCGTCCGGAGGACGGTTTGGCCTGCGGCCGGATGCCCGGGCAGGGCAGAGATGCGACAAGGAGAAAAGGGGGCGGCGCCATGCGGCGGGAGCTGTGGCTTGACGGGATGAATTTAAGCTACGAATGGGAGAAAAAGCGGGTGAAGAATATGAACCTGCGGGTGCGGCCGGATGGGAGCATCCGGGTGTCCACGGCGGGGTGGGTTGCCCCACAGGCGGTGGATGAATTTGTGGCGAGGCACGCCGATATGATAAGCGAGGCCCGGCGGCGCAGGCAGGAGACCCGACCACGGGGAAGCATCACGGCGGAGAACGGGGCGGTGCTGCCCTGCATGGGCCGGGAGATGACACTGGTGCTGCAAGAGGGACATCCCGAGGGGGCGGCGATACAGGGCGACCGGCTGGTGCTGACGCTGCCCGACCCGACCGACCGAAAGGCGGCACAGCGGCTTTTGGCGGGGTGGTGGAAGGAGACCTGCGGGGTGCTGTTTGCGGCGGCGTTGGAACGGTGGTACCCGAAATTTGCCCGGTGGGACATCCCGCGGCCGACGCTGCGCACCCGGCGAATGACCAGCCGGTGGGGGAGCTGCCAGACCGTCACGGCGGTCATCACGATGAACGAGCGGCTGCTGCACGCCCCGCCGGAATGCACCGACTACATTATGGTGCATGAGCTGGCGCACCTGGTGCAGGCGAACCATTCCCCGGCGTTCCATGCGGTGGTGACCGAGGTGATGCCCGACTGGAAGGAGCGAAAAAAGCGGCTGCGGGAGGCAAAGGTTCCGGAGTGACGCAGGCCCCGGCTGACGCAGGGGGCTGCGGGGAAGGCCGGGCCGCAGGCCAAACCGTCCGGAGGACGGTTTCGGCGGGCGGAGCCCGCCGGTTCCGGCGGAGCCGGGACGGCCTGCGGCCCGTATACCTGCGGCTTGCAGGGGCGAATACAGAAAGCAAGGGGGAGACCGATATGGCAAAGCACGAATTCGGTATCATGCCGACGGCGCCGGTGCCGGGGCAGCGGTTTGATGAATATGAGCCGAGAAAATACAGGTGCATCCCCGCAAGGGACGAGGAGATAGAACGGCTGATGCCGGAAATATCGACACTGGAGATGTACCGGCACACGGTGGACTGCCCCGGCCGGGGGCTGTGCTACACCGGCATTACGCTGATCCCCCCTGCGGTGCTGCCGAGGCTGCGGGAGGAGGTACAGCGGCAGGGCGGCATGGCGGAGCTGGCGGCGCTGCTGCGGCGGGCAGAACGGGAAAGCAGGTGGGTCATCCACTATGGGATATGAGGGACGGACGGCGGCAGCCGGCGATTGACACCGGCGGGGAAAGGTGCTATAACAAGAGAGTTTTGAGGAATTTGACCGGAGAGGATGACAAAAACCGTGGAAAAATGCAAAAAGCTGCTGCTCCATATCGGGGCGTACCCGGCCGCCCTGCTGAAATGGCTGGCGGTGGGGGCGCTCATCGGCGGGATTGGCGGGGTGATCGGGTCGCTGTTTCACATCGGGGTGAACCATGCCACGCAGATGCGACTGGCACACCCGTGGATTTTATACCTGCTGCCGGTGCTGGGGCTGGTGATCGCGGCGATGTACCGCCTGACCCGTGTGGAGGGCAAGGACACCAATGCGGTCATTGAGTCGGTGCATTTTGGCAAGAACGTGCCGGTGCTGCTGGTGCCGGTGATTTTGGTTTCTACCGTATTGACCCACCTGGGCGGCGGCAGCGCCGGGCGTGAGGGCGCAGCGCTGCAGATCGGCGGCGGGATCGGCTTTGAGACCGGCCGGCTGCTGCATTTGGGCGAAAAGGACCTGCCGCTGGCGACGCTGTGTGGTATGAGCGCTGTCTTTTCGGCGCTGTTCGGGACGCCGCTGACTGCGACGGTCTTTTCCATGGAGGTCATCAGCGTGGGGGTGTTTTACTACGCCGGGCTGATCCCCTGCCTGACGGCGGCGCTGGTGGGCTACCTGGTGAGCCTGCTGATGGGCGTGCCGCCCACCCGTTTTGCGGTAGCGGCCCCGGAGCCGGATGTTTTAATGATGCTGGCGGTGATGGTACTGGCGGTGGGCTGCGCGGCGGTCAGCATCCTGTTTTGCCGGGGGATGCAGAAAACGGGCAAGCTGGCGGCCCGGCTGCTGCCGAACCCCTACCTGCGGGCGGCCGTGGGCGGTGTGCTGGTGATCCTGCTGACGGTACTGGCGGGCAGCACCGACTACAACGGTGCCGGGATGGAGATGGTGGAACGGGCGGTGGCCGGGGAGGCGGCGCCGTGGGCGTGGCTTTTGAAGCTGGTATTTACCGCCGTGACCATCGGGTTCGGCTTTAAGGGCGGCGAGGTGGTGCCCTCCTTCTTCGTGGGGGCGTGCTTCGGCTGCGTGCTGGGCGGCCTGCTGGGGCTGCCTGCGGGCTTTGGTGCGGCGCTGGGACTGGCGGCGGTATTTTGCGGAGCGGTGAACTGCCCCATTGCGTCGGTCTTTTTGAGCATTGAGCTGTTCGGCAGCGGCGGGGTGCTGTATTTTGCGATGGCCTGTGCCATCAGCTATCTGCTCTCCGGGTACTGCGGGCTTTACAGCAGCCAGACCATCCTTTATTCCAAGATGCGCGCGGAATTTATCAACATCCACACCAACGAAAACGAGGAGCACCACGGGTGAGGGAGCCCCTGCCGAAGGTGCGGGCTTGTGCAGGGGGATGCGGGCCGCAGGCCCGGCGGCGAAGCCGCCGACACGGGCGCAGCCCGTGTGTTTCGACGCAGTCGAAACGGCCTGCGGCCCGATGCCTGCCCCTTGCAGGGGGCCGGGTTTATCAAACCCCTGCACCGATGAAGATGAGAAGAACCGCTGTCGGTGAAAACGGTGCCGAACGGCACGGTAACAACGGATGGGGCGTGCGGCATTTGAAAAAGGGTGGATTTTTTTAAGGGGTACCTTCACTTGACAAGAGCACATACGGTTTTTGCGGGCAGAAATGCCGTATGGCATTGTGCGGCTCATCGACAGGCGCCAGCCTGCCATCTTCACC
>SFFJ01000037.1 GCA_004557855.1 Oscillospiraceae bacterium | reverse complement strand
TATGGGGAGCGTTATCAAATCGTTATCAAAAGAGAGATATAAAACCGCAAAATCGTTGTGCCGCAACGGGTTCGGAGTTTCAAAAACTCACTCCCACTCGATCGTTGCTGGGGGTTTGCTGGTGATATCGTACACGATGCGGTTGATGTGGGCCACCTCATTGATGATGCGGCTCGAGACCTTTTCCAGCACGTCATAGGGGATGCGCGCCCAGTCCGCCGTCATGAAGTCGGTGGTGGTCACGCCCCGCAGCGCCAGCGTGTAATCGTAGGTGCGGAAGTCCCCCATCACGCCGACGGAACGGTTATTGGTGAGCACCGCAAAGTACTGGTGCACCTTGCGGGAAAGCCCCGCCTGCGCCAGTTCCTCACGGAAAATGGCGTCCGCATCCCGCAGGATATCCAGCCGCTCCTTGGTCACCTCGCCGATGACCCGAATGGCCAGTCCCGGCCCCGGGAAGGGCTGCCGCCACACCAGATACTCCGGCAGGCCCAGCTCCAGTCCCAGTCGCCGCACCTCGTCCTTAAAGAGCAGCCGCAGCGGCTCCACGATCTCCTTAAAGTCCACATAATCCGGCAGGCCGCCCACGTTGTGGTGGCTCTTGATGACCGCCGCATCGCCGGCGCCGGACTCGATGACATCGGGGTAGATGGTGCCCTGCGCCAGGAAATCCACCTTGCCGATCTTCTTCGCTTCCTCCTCAAAGACGCGGATGAATTCCTCGCCGATGATCTTGCGCTTTCTCTCCGGCTCGGTCACGCCGGCCAGCTTTGCCAAAAACCGCTGCTCGGCATTGACCCGGATGAACCGCATCCCGCGGCCGGCAAAGGCCGCCTCCACCTCGTCGCCCTCGTTTTTACGCATCAGGCCGTGGTCCACAAAGATGCAGGTCAGCTTATCGCCCACGGCACGGTCCAGCAGGGCGGCAGCCACGCTGCTGTCCACGCCGCCGGAAAGCGCCAGCAGCACCTTGCCGTCGCCGATCTGCTCCCGCAGGGCCTCCACCGTGGTGCGGGCGTAGTCCTTCATGCTCCAGTCGCCCTTGGCATGGCAGATCTCATACAGGAAGTTTTTGAGGATATCGTTGCCGAACTGGGTATGCTCCACCTCCGGGTGGAACTGCACCCCGTACAGCCCCTTTTCCTCGCACTGGATGCCCGCATTGGCGGTGGCTGCCGTATGGCAGATGGCGGTAAAGCCCTCCGGCAGGCGGCTCACGTAGTCCACATGGCTCATCCAGCAGATGGCCTCCTCCGGCATCCCCTTAAAGAGCAGGCTTTCGGTATTGTAATGCACCGGCGTCTTGCCGAATTCCCTCGTCGGGGCGCTTTGCACCTCGCCGCCCAGTACATGGCTCATCATCTGCAGGCCGTAGCACAGCCCCAGCACCGGCAGCCCCTGCCGGAACACCGCCGGGTCCACCATGGGGGCGCCCTCTGCGTAAACGCTGTTCGGCCCGCCGGTAAAAATAATGCCGATGGGCGAAAGCTCCTTGATCTTATCCAGCGCCTTCCCGTAGGGGTGTACCTCGCAGTAGACCCCCAGATCACGCACCCGGCGGGCGATCAGCTCATTATACTGCCCGCCGAAATCCAGTACCAATACCGTTTCGTGTTTCATGTTCCACCTCGTCTGTTATCCGGCCCTTCGGCCCTGTTATTTCCGTTTATGCCCGGTGCCACTTGACCCCTTCGGGGGTGTCGGTCAGCACGATACCCCGTGCCGCCAGCTCATCCCGGATGCGGTCCGCCGTAGCAAAGTCCTTATTCTTGCGGGCAGCCTGCCGCTCGGCGATCAATGCATCGATCTCGGGGTCGCTCTCCCCCGCCTCGGCGGGCTTTTTCCCGGCGGCCTTCGCCGCCTCCTCAAAGAGCCCCAGCCCCAGCACCGTCTCAAATTCCCGCAGCAGCATGGCCTTGGTCTTATCGTTCACCTTGGCCTTCAGGACGTCATACACCGCCGTTATCGCCAGCGAGGTATTGAGGTCGTTATCCAAGGCGTCGGTAAATTCCTTGCGCAGTGCGGCCGCCGCCTCCTCATCGATGGCATCCTGCTCATCGGGGCGCAGCGCCGCCACCCGTGCCACCAGCTTATCATAGGCCTGCTCGGCGTTATCCAGGTTATCAAAGCTGAACACCAGCGCCTTGCGGTAGTGGCTTTGCAGGCAGAAGAATCGGTAGGCCAGCGGGCGGTAGCCCTTTTGCTCCAGCAGCGAAACGGTCAAGAATTCGCCCTTGCTTTTGCTCATCTTGCCGGTATTGGTATTGAGGTGCAGCACATGGAACCAGTAATTGCACCACTTGTGGCCCAGATAAGCTTCGCTTTGCGCGATCTCATTGGTATGGTGCGGGAAGGCATTATCGATGCCGCCGCAATGGATGTCGAGATCCTCCCCGAGATGCTTCATCGAAATGCCGCTGCACTCGATGTGCCAGCCGGGGTAGCCCATCCCCCACGGGGAGTCCCACTTGAGCTCCTGATCCTCGAATTTGCTTTTGGTGAACCACAGCACGAAGTCCGCCTTATTGCGCTTATTCTGGTCCTCCTCCACGCCCTCCCGGACGCCGACGGCAAGGTCGTCCTCCTTGTGGTCGTTAAAGACATAGTACTTTTCCAGCCGGGAGGTATCAAAATAGACATTCCCGCCGGCCACATAGGCGTAGCCCTTTTCCAGCAGCCCCTCCACCAGCTTGATGAATTCCGGGATGCAGGCGGTGGCAGGCTCCACCACGTCGGGGGTTTTGATATTCAGCTTGCGGCAGTCCTCAAAAAAGGCGTCGGTGTAGTATTTTGCGATCTCCATCACCGTTTTATGCTCCCGCTTTGCGCCCTTCAGCATCTTATCCTCGCCGGTATCGGCATCGCTGGAAAGGTGCCCCACATCGGTGATATTCATGACCCGCTTCACCCGGTAGCCGCTGTACCGCAGGTATTTTTCCAGCACGTCCTCCATGATGTAGGTACGCAGATTGCCGATATGGGCAAAGTGATACACCGTGGGGCCGCAGGTATACATCTTCACCAAACCGGGGTGGTTGGGCACAAATTCCTCTTTTTTGTGGCTCAAGCTGTTATATAACTGCATAATATTACTCCTCGTATTAAAAATCGACCCTTACCGGTCGCTGTAAAGCGCCTTGTTTTTCAGCATATAGTTGGCGCCGGAAAGTACCGTTGTCGCTACCACGATGCCCATCAGCACCACAAAGAGGATCTGCGCCCAGCCCGCCTCGGGGAACAGCCACAGCATCAGCAGGGTGTAGTTGAGCCACACCATCTGGCTGATGGTCTTGACCTTACCCCACTTATCGGCGGCAATGACCACCCCTTTTCCGGCCGCGATGAGCCGCAGACTGGTCACCATGAATTCCCGGCCGAGGATGACCACGACCACCCACACCGGCACACCGGCCACCGGGATAAAGGCAACGAGGGCGCTCATCACCAGCAGCTTATCGGCCAGGGGGTCCATCAGCTTGCCGAAGTCGGTGACGAGGTTTCTCTTGCGGGCAATATTGCCGTCCAGCGTATCGGTGATGCAGGCCGCCAAAAAGACGATGAGCGACCACAGGTAATGCATCGGGATGCGATCCACCAGCACCAGCACCAGAAATACCGGGATGAGAATGATGCGAAGCATGGTCAGTTTGTTGGGTAAATTCATTTTGCTTCCTCCTTTGGTTGCGCTATGCCGATGAGGTCATAGTCGCAGGTATCGGTGATCAGTACCGGCAGATAGCTGCCGGGCTCTATTTCATTTTCACTGGTAAAATACACCTTGGTATCGATATCGGGGGCATCCATATAGCTGCGGCCGTAGTATTGGCCATCCTCGCAGCCCTCCGCCAGCACCTCCAGCGTGCGGCCGATGCAGCGGTCGGCAAAGTCAAAGGCGGCGCTCATCTGCAGCTCCATGATGATCTCCGCCCGGCGCTGCCGCAGCTCCTCGGGAAGCTGCTCCAGCTCGCCGGCGGGGGTGTCCTCCTCCTGGCTGTACGCAAAGCAGCCCAGCCGGTCAAACCGTGCCTCCTGCACCAATTCGCACAGCTTTGCAAAGTCCTCCTCGGTTTCGGTGGGGAACCCGGCGATGAGGGTGGTACGCAGCACCACATCCGGGATTTTTTCTCTTATTTTGCGGCACAGCTCCAGGATGCTTTCCTTATCCCCCCGGCGGTTCATATCCCGCAGCACATGGCCGCTGGCGTGCTGCACCGGGATATCAAAGTAATGCACCGCCTTGGGCTGCCGCGCAATGGTTTCGATGAGCCGGTCGGTGACGCGGTCGGGGTAGCAGTACAGCACCCGCACCCAATGGACCCCATCGATCTCACACACCGCATCGATGAGCTCCGGCAGGCGGCTTTCCCCGTAAAGGTCCTCGCCGTAACGGGTGGTATCCTGCGCCACAAGATTGATCTCGGTGACGCCGCGGGCGGCAAGGGCTTTGCACTCCTCCACCACATTTTCCATGGGCCTGCTGCGGAAGCGTCCCCGGATGAGCGGGATGGCGCAGTAGCTGCACCGGTTGTCGCAGCCCTCCGCCACCTTTACATAGGCAAACCACGGCTCATTGGCCAGCATCCGTTCCCCCTCCATCGAAAGGGACTCCTTCTCGCCGTAGGCCGTAAAGTGTTCGCCCTTTACTGCTTTTGTGATGGCTTCCGCGATTTTTTCATTGCTGCCGATGCCCAGTACCACATCCGCTTCGGGGATCTCCCGGGCCAGCTCCTCGCGGTAGCGCTCCGCCAGGCAGCCGGTGACCGCCACACACTTGAGGTTCCCCTCGCCCTTGGCGGCGCAGCATTCCAGTATCGTATCGATGGACTCCTTTTTGGCGTCCTCGATGAACCCGCAGGTATTGACGATGACCGCATCGCATTCGGTCATGTCATTGCAGATCGCAAAGCCCTCCTTGGCCAGCTTCGCCAGCAGGCGCTCGGCATCCACCTGGTTTTTGCTGCACCCCAGCGAGATCATTCCCACTTTAATCGTCACAGCCGTTTTCCTCCTGCTCCAGTATCATTTTCATCGCTGTCCTTATCTCATCCAGCGGGTAGCCCCGCCGGTATAATGCCGCTGTCGTCTTTTCAATGCCGGGGCGGTCGGTCAGGTTTTTGCGGTACTTCTTCCGGATGAGGGTGAGCAGCTCTTCGGTTCTGTCCTCCCACTCCGGCGGCTCCTCGGCCTCCGGCTGTGCCTGCGGCAGCTTTTCCAGCACCTGCGCCGCTGCCGCCCGGATGACCTCGTACCCGAAGCCCCGCCGCTGCAATGCGGCCTTGGCCTTTTCCCGTTCCCGACGGTCCCGCAGCTTTTCCCGGTACTGCTTTTCCAGCAGGCGGCAGGCTGTCTCAATCTCGGTTTCCTCGGTCACATCGGCCAGCGCTTCGGCGATGACGTCCTCGCCCACGCCCTTTTTTTGCAGCTCCGCCGCAATGCGCCGCCGGGGCCAGCCTCGCAGATTCACCGCATCCGCCGCAAACCGCCGGCTGTACTCCCTGTCATTGATGAGCCCCAGCTCCTCCATCCGCAGGACCGCAGCCTCCGCTGCCTCCTCGCCGTAGCGGCGCAGCAGCTTTTGCCGCAGCATCCCGCCGGTCTGCTCCGCCGCTGTCAGGCAGTCCATGGCCTGTTCCCTGGCGCTGCGGAATTCATCCTCCCGCCGCAGCTGCTCCAGCTGCCCGGGGGTTACCTCGGCGTCCTTTTGCAGCCACCGGTTCAGCAGGAAGCTGTCCCTATGCACCGAAAAGGCAAATTCGCCGTCCACCATCAGGGCATAGCGGCCCCTTTTGGTGGTTTCTATCCCGGTGATCCGCATCGCCTGCGCCCCCTTTGCTAATAGTTTAGTATATCATAATCCCGTCCGGGTGACAATGTATATTTCGCATAAAATCCGGGGCTTTCCCTCCCGACGGGGCGCCCGCAGGGCAGCCCGCCGCAGGCGGGCTCGGCGGCCGGAGGCCGCCGGTTCCGGCGGAGCCGGAACGCCCTGCGGGCGCCCCTGCCGCTGCCGGCTTCTCCCCCGTGCCGCAGTTTCATTTTTCGAGCAAAAGACCTCCCGGGCACGCACGGCACCGGGAGGCGGGAATTCAGTTTTGCGGGCAGCCCGCAGCCGGCCTTCGGGGTGGCGGCAGGCAGTGTTCCACTTGGTGGGGTTATTCGTCGTCCACCTCGGCGGTCAGGTTCACCTGGCCCAGCTTTTTGGGGGCGGCGGCAGCGGTACGGCCCATCAGCTTATCGGCATTTTCCATCACCTTGGCGGCAATCTCCTCGGCAAGCTCGGGGTTCTGCCGCAGGTATTCCTTGGCATTATCACGGCCCTGCCCCAGACGGACATCGCCGTAATTGAACCACGCACCGGATTTCTGCACGATATCCAGCTTGCTGCCGAGATCGAGAATTTCGCCGAGGCGGGAAACGCCCTGGCCGTACATGATATCAAATTCGGCCTCCTTGAAGGGCGGGGCGACCTTATTTTTAACCACCTTTACCCGCACACGGTTGCCGATGACCTCGCCGCCGGCTTTGAGCTGCTCGGTGCGGCGGACATCCAGCCGGACGGAGGAATAGAACTTGAGGGCACGGCCGCCGGGGGTGGTTTCGGGATTGCCGTACATCACGCCGATCTTCTCACGAAGCTGGTTGATGAAGATGACGATGGCGTTGCTTTTGCCGATGGCGCCGGTCAGCTTGCGGAGGGCCTGGCTCATCAATCTGGCCTGCAGGCCGACATGGGTATCCCCCATTTCGCCCTCGATTTCGGCCTTGGTGACCATAGCGGCGACCGAGTCCACGACCACCACATCCACCGCACCGGAGCGAACCAGCGCTTCGCAGATCTCCAGTGCCTGCTCTCCGGTATCGGGCTGGGAGACCAGCAGCTCATCGATATCCACGCCGAGATTTTTGGCATAGACGGGGTCCAAAGCGTGCTCCACATCGATGAAAACCGCAGAGCCGCCCCGTTTCTGGGCTTCGGCGACGACATGCAGCGCCACGGTGGTTTTACCACTGGATTCCGGCCCGTAGATCTCTACGATTCTGCCGCGGGGCAGGCCGCCGATGCCGAGCGCCATATCCAGCGAAAGGGAGCCGGTGGGGATGGCTTCGACGTTCATGGTGGCGTTCTGGCCGAGGCGCATCACCGCCCCTTTGCCAAACTGCTTTTCGATTTGACTGATGGCGGTTTCCAGTGCCTTCTGCTTATCGCCGGGGGCGGGGGCTGCGTCTTTTGCTTTTTTCTCGATGGCCATGCTGTATCCTCCCGATCATTCTTTTTCTGCCTTCCATTGTACACGATTTTTCGGGGGAATGCAAGAGGGATGCGAAAATTTGTTCGTGCCTTTTGCGAATAATAAGCCCATGGGGGCGGGGGCAGAGCATAGTTTCCTTTTCGCCTATCGGCGGATGGACATGACATGGTTTCTTCTCGCCTATCGGCGGAGAGAGCATTTTACAAGGTTATAATCTGTACGGCTACCGCCGGGGTGGCACTTTTGACTCGCCAAAAGTGCCCAAAAGCGACTTGGGGTAAACCCCAAGACCCCGACGCACCGGAACGCCCGCCC
>SFFJ01000019.1 GCA_004557855.1 Oscillospiraceae bacterium | reverse complement strand
CGGGAAAAGCGGTCGAGCTTCCATACAAGGACAATCTCAAACAGCTCTTTTGCGCTGTCCTTGATCATGTGCTGGAACTCCGGTCGATCTGCCGTTTTTGCAGATAATGCCCGGTCAATATACGTTCCAACGATGGTCATATTGTTGCGTTCAGCATATGTAAAGGAATCTGCCGCTGTTTAATGCGTTTCAGGTAACAGCAAACTAAAACGCAGGCCGAAGGCAGATTCCACTAATTAGTATATCGCATAAAACAGGAAATATACCATGCCAAGCAAAATGGCAAAAGCGCCGTCTCGGGATCACTTCCAAGACGGCGCTTTTCTGTTGTGGATCAGAGCAAACACTTCACGGCGAAACCGCCGCTGAAAAAGTAGGTGTTCGTCCAATACCTGTTTGGTGGAGGCGAGGAGAGTCGAACTCCTGTCCGAAAACCAGTCCGCACGGCTTTCTACGAGTGTAGCTGTTCCTTTAACATTCCCTCTGTCTGCCGCCGGACAGCAGGCTGCAGACTTCAGTAGCTCCCGATACAATCACGGGCCCGGAGCACTGCCTGTGATCGTTCACCACTCATCGACGCCCTCCTGCGGCCGTGGTCCTCCGCAGTCGGACGGCTGCTTAATTAAGCAGCGTACGCGTAATCAGTGTTAGCGTTTATCTTTAAGTTGCCCGTTTTATAGAGGTCGAGCGCCTCTACTCGCTTACCCTGTTTCTCGATCCCCGTCGAAACCGGTACGCCCCCGTATTCACTTTTTCATTTAACCGCGGCCGCGCATGGCACGCTCGATGTCCCTTTTGGCATCCCGTTTGGCGGCATCGGCCCGCTTATCGTAGAGCTTCTTGCCGCGGCAGACGCCCAGCTCTATTTTGACCCGGCTGCCCTTAAAATACGCCTGCAGCGGGATGAGGGTAAGCCCCTGCTGCTGCTTGACCAGCCCGTACAGGCGGTTGAGCTCCCGGCGGTGGAGCAGCAGCTTTTTGGGACGCAGCGGGTCACGGTTGAAGATGTTGCCTTTTTCGTAGGGGCTGATGTGCATCTGACGCACGAACAGCTCCCCTTTTTCGAAGCTGCACCAGCTGTCCTTGAGGTTGAGGCCGCCGTTTCGCAGGCTTTTTACCTCGGTGCCGAACAGCTCGATGCCGGCCTCCATCGTTTCCTCCACAAAGTATTCGTGCCGTGCCTGACGGTTGACGGCGATTTGCTTGATGCCCTTCTTTTCTGCCATGCACGGTCACTCCTTTCCCCTTTGTGGATTTTTTATGATAGCACAATTTGAGAATTTGTCAAGAGGTTATAGCTCGCTGCGGCCCTCCATAGCGCGCCAGAGGGTCACCTCATCGGCGTATTCCAGGTTGCCGCCCACGGGGATGCCGTAGGCAAGCCGGCTGACCTTGACCCCCAGCGGCTTGAGCAGCTTTGCGATATACATGGCGGTCGCTTCGCCCTCCACGGTGGGGTTGGTGGCCATAATGACCTCGGTGACCTCCCCCTTGCCGATGCGGGCAAGCAGCTCCTTGATGGTGAGCTGGTCGGGGCCGATGCCGTCCATGGGGGAGATGAGCCCGTGCAGCACATGGTAGACGCCGTTATACTCCCGGGTACGCTCGAAGGCAAGGACATCCCGGGGGTCCTCCACCACGCAGATGAGGGAGGTATCCCGACCCTTGGCGGAGCAGATGGGGCATAATTCGCCCTCGGTAAAATTGCCGCAGACCGCACATTTTTTTATTTTGCTTTTGGCCTCCAGAATAGCGGAGGAAAATTCCTTTGCCTTATCCTCCGGCAGGTCTAATACATAAAAGGCGAACCGCTGGGCCATCTTACGGCCGACGCCCGGCAAGCGGGCAAACTGCTCGATGAGCTTTTGCAGCGGCGCTGCGGTGGAATCCATGCGATCCCTTCCCCCCTATCGGTCAAAGTGAATTACAGGCCGAGCTCCAGCCCGCCGGTGATGGCGCCGATGGTCTGCTCGGCATCGGCATTGCAGGCACGGATGGCTTCATTGACGCCCTCCCGGATGAGGTCCTGCAAAAACTCGATGTCATCGGGGTCGACGACCTCGGGCTTCAGGGTCACGGCGGTGATCTCCTTTTTACCGTTGATCTCCACTTCGATATTCCCGCCGCCGGCGGAAACATGGTAGACCTTTTCCTCCAGCTCGGCCTGCGCGCGGGTCATTTCCTCCTGCATCTTCTGCATTCTCTGCATCATCTGGTTCATATTTCCGGCGCCGCCGGCGCCCTGCGGAATTCTTGCTTTCATGTGTAGTCTCCTTTATCGGTATGTGGTTTTTATTCTCTGGTAACGGGGATGCCCAGCCCCTCGGCCTGCCGTGCCAGCTCCTCCAGGGGGGAGCTTTGCGGGGCGGCGGGCGGTGCGGCCGGCGTGTAGGGGCCTACGCCGTATTTCATGCCGGTGACCTCGGCGATGGCACGCTTGAGGCTTTGGCGGGTAAACTCATTGCTGCGCATCATCTCCAGGAAAATGGGGTTTTCGCAGCGGATCAGGACGGTCTGCCCGCGCAGGTAGGCACCGCTTCCCTGCAAGGCGCCCGCCAGCATTTTATTGATGACATTAAGACGCTCCAGCACCTGAAGCCACCGTTCCTCCGGCATCGGCTCCACCGGCAGGTCCTCCTTGGCGGGCGGGACGGGGGGCGGTGTGCCGGGCAGGGTGACCTGCTGCGGCTCCTGCTGCGAAACCGGCTGCGGTGTCGGTTGCGGAACCGGCTGCGGGGCGGGCTGCGGGGCGGGCTGCGGGGCGGGGCGGATGCCCTCCGCCATAAGGCGGTTGAGCTTCGCCTCCAGCTCCTCGATGCGGGCGACAAGCGCCTCCCGGCTGGGGCTTACCCGGCGGTCGCTGATCTTTAAGAGGGCAAGCTCCATTTCGGCCCGGCGGCTGGTGCTGCGGCTCATGGCCGCCTGCGTATCCTGCAGGGTACGGATGGCATCCATGAGGGCGGCAGGGGTAAAGGACGCCGCCTGTTTTTTATACTGCTCCAGCGTCTGCGGCAAGCAGACGATCAGCTGCTCGGGGTCACGGGCGGTGGCCGCCACCAGAAGATTGCGGTAGTGTCCCACCAGCTGACTGCACAGGCGGTCATATTCCACGGCCTGTCCCGTCAGTCGCTCCATGGCATCCATGGCACCGGTAAAATCCCCGGCTGCGGCGGCTTCGGCTATTTCAAAAAGATAATCCTGCCCGACCAGCCCGGCCGCTTCGCTGACCGTTTCCACGGTGATATCCCGGGCGTGCGCCCAGCAGAGATCCAAAAGCGAAAGGGCGTCACGCATTCCGCCATCGGCGATGCGGGCGATAAGGGCGGCGGCCTCCTCGGTGAGGGTCATGTCCTCCTGCCCGGCGATGTACAAAAGCCTGTCCCGGATGACCTCCGGGGCGATGCGCTTAAAATCGAAGCGCTGGCAGCGGGACTGGATGGTGGCCGGGATCTTGTGGACCTCGGTGGTGGCCAGAATGAAGATGACGTGCTCCGGCGGCTCCTCCATGATTTTCAGCAGGGCATTGACCGCCCCGCCCGAAAGCATATGGGCCTCATCGATGATATAGACCCGGTATTTTGCGATATTGGGCAGGAAAACGGCTTCCTCCCGCAGGTCGCGGATGTTATCGACGCCGTTATTGCTGGCGGCATCGATCTCCACAACATCCACCAGACTGCCGTTATCCACCCCGCGGCAGCAGTCACATTCCCCGCAGGGGCTGCCGCCTACCGGTCTTTGGCAGTTCACAGCCTTGGCGATGAGCTTGGCGCAGGTGGTTTTGCCGGTGCCCCGGCTGCCCATCAGCAGATAGGCGTGGGCGGGCTTTCCCTGTATCATCTCGTTTTTCAGCGTGGTGGTGATGTGCTCCTGCCCCACGACTTCCTCGAAGGTGCGGGGGCGCCACTTGCGGTATAATGCCTGATACATCCCGTTTTCCCCTTTCCCGTAAAATGAAAGACAGCCTTTATCATACGGAAACCCGGTTGGCTGCGGCACCCGCAAATACTGCTTAATGCTGCTCGGTTCCCCGCCTGACATGGTTCACAGCACTGCGTCGCACAGGACCAGATTTCCGCATGACAAAGGCTGCCTTTGCACGACCTGTCATGGCCTACTAAATTATTATACACGAATTCCGGCCCGTGTGCAACCATTTTTTCTCCTTATTCCGCCCCGGTAAAAAAGCCCGTGACCTCCTGCCGCACCGCTGCGGCGTCCCCTGCCGGGGTGATGATGAGCAGGGCGTAATCCCCGGCGGTGATGACCTGCCCCGACTGCGCTGCCGGGGAGCCGGAAAACGCCTGTCGGACGGTCTCCAGCCGCTTTTGCAGGGCGGCGGTGGCCGCTTCCGCCTTGCCGGGGGCGGCCTGCACCAGCAGCAGCTGGCAGGGGTTCCCCTCCTCAATGGCGATGCGTCCGCAGCCCGAAAGCAGGGCTTTTTCCTTGATTTGCAGCAGTGCCGCCAGGTCGGCCGCACTTTGCAGCAGCAGGCTTTCCGGCAGGTCGTACCGCTGCGTCAGCTCCTCGATCAGGCTCTCCGGGGTGGTATCCGCCCGCAGGGTGGCGGGCGATGGCGGCTCCCCCCTGCCGCAGGCGGCGCAGCACAGCAGTGCCAGCAGCATGATAACGGCTCTTTTCATGGCAATCCCCCTCCCCTTTTTATTATGGCAGGGAGAGGGGGAATATGCGAAGATGATAAAGGTGAGCCATCCCGGAGGACAGCTCACCCCATTTTACAGCAGGATGATACCTGCCGCTTCGCACTGTTTTACGGTGTCATCGTCCCAGACAGAGGACTGGACCTCGCCGATGTGGGCGGTGCCCATGAGGAACATGCACAGCCGGGACTGCCCGATACCGCCGCCGATGGTGAGGGGGAGCTCGCCGGAAAGCAGCATACGGTGGAAGGGCAGGGTGCGGCGGCTTTCGCAGCCGGAAAGCTTCAGCTGGCGCTCCAATGCGGCGGGGTCCACCCGGATGCCCATGGAGGAAAGCTCGAAGGCGGTATCCAGCACCCGGTTATATACCAGCAGGTCGCCGTTGAGCGTCCAGTCATCGTAGTCGGGGGCGCGGCCGTCATGGGGCTTGCCGCTGCGCAGCGCTCCGCCGATCTGCATGAGGAAAACGGTGCCGTATTCCCTTGTGATGGCGTTTTCGCGCTCCTTGGGGGTGAGGTCGGGGTAGCGGTCCTCCAGCTCCTGCGTGGTGATGAAGGTGACCGTTTCCACAAGGTCCGGGACGGTATTGAGCTGCGGGTAGATGGCCCGCAGGGTGCGCCGGGTGGAGACGATGGCATCGACGATGCTTTGCACCGTGGCCATGAGATATTGCCGATTGCGCTCCTCGGGGGTGATGACCTTTTCCCAGTCCCACTGATCCACATAAATGGAATGGATGTTATCCAGCGTTTCGTCCCGGCGGATGGCGTTCATATCGGTGTAGAGGCCCTTATCGGGGCGAAAGCCGTAGCGGTACAGCGCCAGCCGCTTCCATTTGGCCAGCGAATGGACCACCTGCGCATCCCGGCCGATATCGGGGACGTCAAAGGAGACAGGGCGTTCCACGCCGTTCAAGTCGTCATTGAGGCCGGTGGAGGCCTCCACGAAAAGCGGCGCCGAGACACGGCTCAAATTGAGATTGCCGCAGAGGGTGTCCTCGAACACCCGCTTGATGAGGCTGATGGCCTTTTGGGTATCGTAGAGCGAAAGGCAGCTGCGGTAGCCTGCCGGGATGAACACCTTACTCATGGTTTTTAGGCTCCTTTGCACTGAAAATATACCTGCAAGTATAGGACGGCGGGCGGTATTTGTCAAGGTGAAAATGAAATTTTACATTGGGGGAACTTGCAGAATGCGAGAACGGCCCGCAGGGCGGCCCGCCCCCCGCGGGGGGCGGGCCCGGCGGCCGGAGACCGCCGAAGCCGTCCGGAGGACGGCTTGCCCTGCGGGCCGGTACCTGCACCTTGCAGGGGCCGGCAAAAAGCGGCATTATATGAGGCCCTGCGCCCTGTAAAAGGCGATGAGCAGATCGACCATACGGCCGTAGCTTTGCACGCCGTCGGTCTGGGCGTTGGCCTTCAGATAGGCGTCGTTCCAGCGGTCGGCGGTCTCCCCCACCGGGGTATCGTACCGTGCCCAGTAGCGGCTGTTGGCGGCAAGGTCCCGCAGCACGCCCTCCGGCAGCAGGGCACCGACCTCCCGCCACGCATCCGCATCATAGCGGGTCAGGCGGTTGGTGGCGTGGATAAGTCCCAGCATGGCGCCGCTGTACCGCAGCTCGGTGCTGCTGCTGTGGTAACACGCCAGGTAGGAGATGAAATTCGCTTCGTCCTCCCGCATAAAGCCGCAGATATGGGAAAGCTCGTGGCACATGGTGGAGGAAATGCCGTAGGCCGGCTGGTGGACGTTGATATTCGCTTCCGATATGTAGGGGAAAATGACGCCGGTGAGCTGGATATAGCTCATGACCTCCGAAAAGTGCATGGCCTTGGGGCGGGTGCGCCCGGCCAGCCCGAACAGCTGCACCCCGTAGAGCTCATCCAGTGCCGTTACCGCCGCGGAGGCGGTATCCGCCAGTTCCCCGTAGGAAACGGCGGAGGCAAAGACGCCCTCGGCGTCCTCGCTGCATTGGGGACGCAGCTCCCCGGCCCGCTGCGCCAGCACCCGGCACAGGGCACGCAGCGTTTCCACGTCGGTCGCTTCGGTTTGCAGCCCTATGCTCTCCCCCACCGGGATGCGGTAATAGTTGAGGTCACCGGTGAGGATAAACCAGAAGAATACCGCAGACGCCGCCGAGAGGATGATCCACAGGCGCTTGATGCAGACCAGCCACCAGCGCCCCTTTTGCCGGATGGCCTCCCGCACCCAAAAGACAAGGTATAGCAGGATAGCGGCGCCCAGCAGGAGCAGGATCACCTCCATGGCGGAAAAGGGCAGGCGACCGGTAAGGGCGGTGAGGGCGGTGGTCATTCCCCGGTAGAGGCCGAGGCTGTACCACCGTTCCACCGCTGCGGCGTCGGTGCGGGCCAGGCGGATCAGCAGCAGGCCGAGCGGGGTCAGAAGCGTCAGCACCGTGCAGGCGATGATGCCGCCCCGTTTCATCACGGTATGCGGTTTTGCAGCGGGTTTAGGGGTCATGGCGGTTCCTCACGGGGTCAGCTTGGCGTTGGCTTTTTCCATAAAGCGGCCCGCCCGCACGATGGCGCGGGTATGGGCAGCCTCGCCGATGGGGCCTGCGGCGTCCTCCGCAGTCAGGCGAAAGGTAAGGGTGCGCCCCTCGGCGGCAGTGAGGCAGGCGGTGACGGTTACGGCCATGCCCACCGGACTGGCGGCGGTGTGGCGCATATTCATTTCCGTCCCGACGCTGGTGGTTTCCGGTTCCAACAGATCGGCGCAGCAGGCGCAGGCGGCTTCCTCCATCCATGCGATGAGGGCGGGGGTGGCCAGTACCGGCAGGCTGCCGCTGCCCACCCGGGCGGCGGTATCGGCTTCGGTGACGGTTTTATGCAGGGTGATGGTTTTGATTCCCATGGTGTGCGCTCCTTTTCGGTTTCTGCTCCTATTATAAAAAAAGCGGCCGGCGATGTAAAGCGGCATCTTTACCGAAATTTGCGCAGGGGGCGGCCTGCGGCCGCCCCCAAAGCCGCCCGCCCCACGGCAGGGGGGCGGGCGGCTTGCCCTGCGGGCCGTAGCACGGGTGCTGCAGGGGGCCTGCTACTGCGCTGCGGATACCCTCTCGTGCATCTGCAGGGCGTTTTGTTCCCAGCCGCAGCACAGCACATCCCCCGCCCGCAGCTCCCCCGAAAGCAGCCGCTCGGTCAACGGGTCCTCCACCATGGTGCGCACCAGCCGCCGCAGCGGCCGCGCCCCGTAGGGGCCTGCCGTTGCCCCCTGCACGATCTCCTCGGTGAGCGTATCCTCGAATTCGATCTCGATCTCCTGCTCCCGCAGGCGGCCCTGCACCTGCTCCAGCAGCATTCCGGTGATCTGCCGCAGCTCCTCCCTTTGCAGCGGCCGGAACAGGATAGTTTCATCCAGCCGCCCCAGCAGCTCCGGCCGCAGATGCTCCCGCAGCTTGGCAAGCACCGCCGCCTTGGCGTCCCCGGCGCCGCTGCCAAAGCCCATCCCCTGCGGGTGCAGCATCGCCTCCGCCCCCAGGTTGGAGGTCAGGATGACCACCGTATTGCTGAATACCGCCACACGCCCCTGGCTGTCGGTCAGCCGCCCGTCCTCCATGATCTGCAAAAGCAGGTTGTAAAGGTCGGGGTGCGCCTTTTCGATCTCATCAAAGACCACTACACTCATTGGGTGCTTTTTCACTGCCTCGGTCAGGATGCCGCCGTCCTCGCAGCCCACATAGCCGGGGGGCGACCCGATGAGCCGGGAAATGCTGTGCGGCTCCCGGTATTCGCTCATATCCAGCTTGATGATGCTGTCCTCGCTGCCGAACAGCGTCCTGCCCAGCGCATGACACAGCTGGGTCTTCCCCACCCCGCTGGGCCCCAGGAATAAAAAGCTCCCGATGGGGCGGCGGGGGTCCCGCAGGCCGGCGCTGCTGCGCAGTATGGCACGGATGACCGTTTCCACTGCCTCCTGCTGCCCCACCACGCTTTGCCGCAGGCTGCTTTCCAGTCGTTCCGCCGTCAGGCCGGGGGCCGCCGACAGCCCGGTGATGGCACCGGCCGCCTGCTGTACCTCCCGCCCCGTCAGGCTGATGCGCCGAGCCCCCCGCCCCCCGCCGGGCAGTCTGCCCGCCCGGTAGATGCGCAGCCTTGCCGCCGCCTCATCCAAAAGGTCTATCGCCTTATCCGGCAAAAAGCGGCCGGGGAAATACCGCACCGAAAGCCGCACCGCCGCCTCCAGTGCGTCATCGGTGATCAGCATCTCGTGGTGCTGCTCGTAGCGGGGACGCAGCCCCCGCAGGATCGCCATGGTCTCCTCCCCGGTGGGCTCCTCCACCAGCACGCTTTGGAACCTGCGTGCCAGTGCGCCGTCCTTTTCTATCGTTTTGCGGTATTCCGCTATGGTGGTGGCGCCGATGACCTGCAATTCCCCCCGGGCCAGACGGGGCTTCATGATATTGGCGGCATCCACCGCACCCTCCGCCGCCCCGATGCCCATAATGGTGTGCAGCTCATCGATAAAAAGGATGACGTCCCCGGCGGCCGCTACCTCCTCCATCACGGAACGGATGCGTTCCTCGAAGTCGCCCCGGTATTTGGTGCCCGCCACCATGGCAGGCAGGTCCAGCGTGATGATGCGCTTATCCGCAAGGGAAAGCGGCACCCGCCCCTCGGCGATGCGCTGGGCCAGCCCCTCCACCACCGCCGTTTTACCGACGCCCGCCTCCCCGATGAGGCAGGGGTTGTTTTTGGAACGGCGGGAGAGGATCTGCAAAAGGCGCTCGGTCTCCCGTTCCCGCCCGATCACGGGGTCCAGCTTCCCCAGCCGGGCCTGCTCGGTCAGCTCCCGCCCGAAGCGGTCCAGCATGACGCTGCGGGTCTGGCGCTGGGGCTTGCCCATTACCCTGGGGGGCTGCCGGTCGCTGTTCTGCTCGCACTGCTCCAGCCGGATGGTCTCCCGCAGGGCGCTGCACAGGCCGCCGGCGTCCACCCCCAGCTTTTGCATCAGCTGCATGGCCCCGGAGCCCTCCTGCCCGCACAGGGCCAGCAAAAGGTGCTCCGTTCCCGCCTGCAAAAAGCCGCCGGCCTGCGCCTCCCGGAGGGCTTCCTCCATCGCCGCGCGGTAATGCACGGTGGTTTCCTCCGGCTCCAGCAGGGTGGGATGCCCCCGCCCCACCATTTGCAGCAGGGCGCGTTCGGCCTTGCCCGCCGTGAGCCGCCGCTGCGCCAGCAGCGTATAGGCCGCCCCGGCGCCCTCCCGCAGCAGTGCCAGCAGCAGGTGCTCGCTGCCGATATAGGTATGCCCGGCCTGCTGTGCCGCCTGCTGTGCCCCCGCCAGCGCCGATGCCGCCCGGGGGGTAAATCCGTTATATTGATCCATGGAGTGATGCCTCCTTATCCTTGCGTGTTTGGATTCGCCCCGGCGGCGGGCGCCCCGCAGCGGGGGAGGGCTGCCTGGAGCGCAGCGGAGGGTCGGCCCGACCTAAAGCGGAGGGGTGCCCGCCGAATGAGAGCGTCAACGATAATATGGACGGCATCCGGCGGCTTAATCGCCGCACCAAAATCTCCCCGCGGCATAGGATGGGGTGATCCCAATGAAAAGGAGGCATTTGTGCTATGTTTGGTAACTGCTGTAATACCTGCTGCCCGGCCGACAGCAACCGTGGGTTGTTCGGGATCTGCCTGAATGACGCCACCCTCATCATTATTCTGCTCATCATCTGGCTAGTAAGCAGCGGCGGGCTGAACCTGTACGGCGGCTGCGGCTGTAATACATGCGGCGGCGGGCGCAGTGGCTGCGGCGACTGCGGCTGCGGCTGCAACTGATCATATCACCTGATAGGAGGCTATATTATGGGCTGCAATTCTTGCGGATACAACACCGGCTGCGGCTGTGGCTGCGGCAATAACTGGTGGTGGATCATCATTCTCATTCTGGTGTGGCTGTGGTTCACCGGCGGCAACGCCACCAATATCTCCGCCTACCGCACCTGCGGCTGCGGGGATGCCATCGGTAACGGCGGCGGGTGCGGGTGCGGCTGCAACTGACCCCGGACCCACGCAAAAAAGGGAGCCGCAAGGCTCCCTTTTCTATCGGTTTTCTTCCTTTTGCGGGGCCGGCGCTCCCTGCTCGATCAAATCGGCGATGGCCGCCACCGCCCCCCGCGGGATGCTGCGCTGCGCCGCCGTCATGCGGGCACACATCGGGGGATCGTTCAGCAGCCGCCGCACGGCCAGAACGGTATCCCGCACGCTATCGGTGCCCAGCGCCATGCCGTACCGGGTGAAAAACTCCAGATTGCGGCTTTCGCAGCCGGGGACGGTCAACATCAGAACGGCGGGCACGCCCTTTTGCGCCAGCTCGGTGCAGGAAAGCCCGCCGGGCTTGCCCACCGCCACATCCGCCGCCGAATAATACAGGTCCATCCGGTCGGTGAAGCCCACCGGGTACAGGCGGCTCCGCCATTTGGCGTAGCGCTGCAGTTCCTTCAGATCGCCCTTATTTTTGCCGCAGATGACCACCACATAGGCGTCCTTCGGCAGGCGGTTCAGCAGCTTCAGTGCCAGCCGCGTCATCGGGCCGCAGCCGATGGACCCGCTCATTACGAGGATCATCTCCCCCTGCTGCGGCAGGTGCAGCAGCCTGCGGGCGATGGTCTTTTCCATATGGGTGGCCATGGCGGGGGCGGTCGGGATGCCCAGCGGCAGCAGCCGCTCCTCCGGGATGTCCCGTTCGGTGAATTCCGGGATCAGGCGGCGGTCCGGGATGACCCAGTAATCCGGCGTGATCTCATCCACACAGGGGCTGCAGGTGTAATCGGTGGCGATAAAATAAAACGGCTTGGTGCGGCCGTATTTGCGGCACAGGCGGGTCAGCATCTCCGCCGGGAACACATGGGGCGTGGCCACGGCATCGAACCGCCCCTTGCGCAGGTATTGGTACAGCCGCGGCACGCAGATGGCGTTCATCTTATACTCGAAGGAGGTCTCGTCCTCCCCCAGCACCCGCTTTTCTTTTTTGCGGTAGCCCGCCCCGTATATTTTGGGGAAATAGCGGTAGGCGATGGTATGCAGGTGGCTCACCGCCTCCGAAAAGTGCTTGGGGCCGAAGGAAAGCGCATCGGCTACGGTGCAGGCGTGGCCCCGGCTTTCCAGCTCCCGGCGCAGGGCAGCCGAGGCCGCATTGTGCCCGCCGCCGGTATTACAGGTCAGGATGAGGATATTCACGCAGGTTCTTTCCCCTTTCTTTGGCAGCGTTTCAGCAGGGCGCACAGCCGCGGGCGGTTATACCGCTGGATGATGATACACGGGATATGGGAAAGCCCGTACAGCACCACCACCAGCACCGCCATGGGGCCGTGGGCAAACCGGAACACCAGCGGCGTCAGCAGCATCAGCACCCAATGCACCAGCTCCGCCACGCAGGTTTCCTGCAAAAGACGGATGGCATTTTCGGCGTCGTTCTGTCCCCGGATGGTCTTGGCGTATTCATGGCCGCCCCAGCGGCTTTTATCCGGCACCTTGTCCTTCCATTTGCGGATGCCCAGCTTTTCATAGACCTTTCCGTTTTTCTCCCAGTCATAGGCACGCCACGGGCGGTGCTCCCACCGGAACCACCGGCGGGGCAGCAGCTCCCCGATGATGCCGCCGGCAATGCCCAGCCCGGCGATCACCCCCACCGAAACAGCCGCCTGCAGCGCCGCTGCGGGGGCAAACAGCCACAGCACGCCGATGCACACCGCCACTGCCAGGCATATCAGGATGGGGGTCATCAATGTCATAACGGATTTTCTCTCCCTTTTGTAGTGTGTAAAAGAAATTATACCACCCGTTTTACGGTGTTATCATCAATAAAATATGAACATCACCCGAAAATGGGACAAACCGCATAAAGTGTCCGCCCGCTTCGGGCAAAAATTGCCCTGCCATCCGTTTTCACCGATCGCAGGGCATTTTATTTTATTCCGGCTCCGGCAGGCTGCGGTAGTCCTCGGTCTGCCGGCGGGCGTAGGCAGACTCCGGCAGGACGTACTTTTCCCGGAACCCGGCGTACATCTCCCGGAAGGCCTCGCTGTCCCGCTTCATTTCGTTCAGGTAGCGGTGGGAGTCCAGCGCATCATGCTGCAGCTCGATGACCGCCACGGCGATGTTGGAGCAGTGGTCGGAGATGCGCTCGAAGTCGGTCAGCAGGTCGGATAGGATAAAGCCCAACTCGATGGAGCAGCGCCCAGCCTGCAGCCGCGCCAGATGGTTCTTTTTGATGGCCTTGGTCAGCCCGTCGATGACCTGCTCCAGCGGTTCCACATGGTGGGCCATCTCGTGGTCGGTATTGATGTAGCAGTCGGTGGTGAGCTGTAAAATCTCCCGCACCGCCATGGTGAGGACCCCCAGCTCCCGCCGGGCCTCCTCCGAGAAGAACAGCGACTTGATCTCCAGCTCCTTGCCGGCCTTCACCAGGTTGACCGCATGGTCGCCCAGCCGTTCAAAATCCCCGATGGCGTGCTGCATTTTACCCACCCGGCGGCTATCCTGCTGGGAAAGCGCCTGTGCGGAAAGGTACACCAGATAGGCATCCAGCCGGTCCTCGTAAAGGTCCAGGGTGTCCTCCTGCCGCATGACCACCTCGGCGTCCTTTTCGTTATAGGCGCCCACCAGCGAGATCGCCCGTTCCAGCGAATCCCGGGCGGTCGCCGCCATCCGGAAGGTATAGTGGTCGCATTCCTGCAGCGCCACCGAGGGCGAGCGCAACAGCAGAAGGTCGGGGGCGTACTTCATGGCATCCTTGGGGGCGGTTTCGTCCTTGGCCTTCACCAGCCACTTGCCCAGCTTCACCAAATACTTGGTAAAGGGCATTAAAATAGCGGTGATGGCGAGATTATAAATGGTATGCACCATGGCGATATTCCACGGTGTTACGGCATTGTAGATAAAATCCAGCTTTAAGAGAGAGGTGAACAAAAGGTACAGCGGCAGGCAGATGAGGGTGCCGATGACCTTGATGGAGAAGTGGATGACCGCCACACGCTTGGCCTTGTAGCTGGTGCCGATACTGGAAATGAGCGAGGTGGCACAGGTACCGATATTAAGGCCCATCACCATGGGGATGACCATTTGGTAGGTGAGGCCGCCGGTGAGCGCCAGCGCCTGCAGAATACCCACCGAGGCCGCCGAGCTTTGGATGATGGCGGTGAACAGGGTAGCCACCACAAGGCCCAGCAGGGGGTTTTGCAGCCCCGCCAGGATCGCCGTGAATTCCGGCATCTGTGCCAGCGGGCTTACGGCGTCGCTCATCACCACCATGCCGTACATGAGTATGGTGAAGCCCACCAGTACGGTGCCGATGCTTTTTTGCTTATCCTTTTTGCCCACCATCATCATCACAACGCCGATGATGGCCAGGATGGGAGAAAAGTTTTCGGGCTTCAGCATCTTCAGCCACATATTGCCGCTTTGGATGCCGGAAAGGGAGAGAATCCACGCCGTCAGCGTCGTGCCGATATTGGCGCCGAAGATGACATACAGCGTCTGGCCGAACTTCATAATGCCGGAATTGACCAGACCCACCAGCATTACCGTGACCGCCGAGGAGGACTGCACCGCTATGGTGATGGCGGCGCCCAGCAGCATACTCACCAGCGGACTGGCCGTCATCGTTTTCAGCAGTTGCTCCAGCTTTCCGCCGGCCATCTTTTCCAGATTGCTGGACATGACACTCATGCCGAACAGAAAAAAAGCCAGACCCAGCACCAGCCGCAGTAGCGCAAAAATATCCATGTTTCTTTCTCCTCCGGGGTTCGCCCGCCCGTTCTTTCAACCTCGCATACAAACTCATTTTACCTCATTTGGGCGGCGGCTGTCCAGTCAATTTCCTGCCAAATATAGTTTTTCGGGAAGTTTGTGCAGTTGCATCAATAAAGGGCAGACCCGGCGGCCTGCCCTTATCTTTTTTGCCGAATATTCAGCCGGTACGATGGCGCTGCGCCTGCCTGCGGCGCTGCCGTGCCCGGCGGCGTTTTGCCATAAAATAGGCCCGCAGCGTGAACAGCAGCACCACCAGCGCCCCCAGCACGATGCCCGCCCATTTGAGCACTGTCCCTATTACCGAACCGCCGGCTGCCGTGTCCTCCGCCGGGGGCTCTGCGGGGGCGTAGGTCTCCACGGTGTAGGTCATCGGGAAGGAGCCGACCAGCTCGCCGCCGCACCACAGCTCCACCTGCGGGTCGATGCGCTCATTCACCCGGTACCGCCCGGGGATCTGATATTTGAGGGCGATGCTTTCCACCGCCGTTCCCTTCGGCACCAGCACGTCGATATCCCCGCCTGCGGCGATATGTACCATGCCCACCGTTTTGGTCAGGCTCCCCACCGGGATATCATACGCCGCAATGTCATCGGTTTTGACCGAAACCATGCTGTACCGTTCAAAGCAGTAATCGAAAAGCGCTGCGGTGTCCTTGTATTTGCCCCATTTATCGCTGCAATCCAGCACCACGCACAGCAGCGAAAGGCCGTCCTTTTCCGCCCATGTCACCGCCGTGTGCTGCGCTTCGGTGGTCCAGCCCAGCTTGCCGCCCTTGGCATAGGGGTAGTGGTAGGCGCTTTCCACCAGCATATGGTGGTGGGTGCCGATATTGCGCTGCACGTTCTTTTTATTGGTGCGGGGGATGGAATATTCCGTTGCGCAGAAGTATTCCTCAAAGCCCGGTACCGTCATGGCCCAGCGGGTGATGCGGGCCATATCGTAGGCGGTGGTGTAGTGCTCGGGGTCGGGCAGGCCGTGGGCATTGGTAAAATGCGTTTCGGTCAGCCCCAGCGCCGCCGCCTGCTCGTTCATCAGCCCGGCAAAGTCGCTTAAATTCCCGCTTACCGCCTGTGCAATGGCATTGGCGCAGTCATTGGCCGATTCCACCATCGCCCCGTACAGTGCGTCCCGCAGCGTGATGACCTCTCCCGGCTCCAGCGAAAGATGGGTGGTCTCGCCCCATTTCCATATATCGCTTACCGTTTCCTGCGATACCGTTATTTTATCGTCCGGGTCGGCGTACAGCAGCCCCAGCGCCGTCGTCAGTATTTTGGTGATGCTGGCGGGGTACTTTTTTTCGTACATATTCTTTTGCAGCAGCACCTGCCCGGTCTTGGCGTCCATCACCACATAGGCTTTACTGACCGTTGCGGGGGGTGCGTCCTCCGCTGCCATGGCCGGGGCGGCCGTCCCGGCTATCGTCATCGCTGCCAGCAGCAGCGCCAGAAGTTTTCTCATCGTTTTCTCTGCTCCGTTTGGGTGGTATGTTCTCTATTATAGTTTTTCCCGCGGAAAAAGTAAATGAACTGTGTGTGATTTTTGATTGATTTTTTCTTCCCGGTATGATAAAATGCATTAGTACCCCTGAAAATGCTGGAATAGCTCAGCCGGTAGAGCAGCTGATTCGTAATCAGCAGGTCGCGTGTTCAAGTCACGTTTCCAGCTCCATCTCCCCGTCTCTCGGCGGGGATTATCTTTTTCCCCCGCTTCCCTTGCAACCGCTGCCGAAATGTGCTACCCTTAACTTAAATCCCGCAGGAAGGAAGGTGCCCCATGTCATTACAGGAATCCGGCGAAATGTATCTTGAAACCATCTTGGTGCTGGGCCAGCGCACCGGCTTTGTCCGCGCCATCGATATCTGCGACGAAATGGGCTATTCCAAGCCCAGCATCAGCCGTGCCGTAGGCATCCTGCGGCAGGATGGGTATATTCTGGTCGGCAAGGACGGCGGCATCACCCTGACCGACGCCGGCCGGGCCATCGCCGAAAAAATCTACGAGCGCCACCGTCTGCTTTCCGGCTTTCTTATGCAGCTGGGGGTGGATGAAAAAACCGCCGCCGAGGACGCCTGCAAAATGGAGCACGTCATCAGCGATGCCTCCATGGAGGCCATCAAGCGCCACGCCGCAGGCCGCATAAAATAAAAAACCTGCCGAAAAACCGCAGCACCGGGTCTTGCCCCCGGTGCTGTTTTCGTTTTGTATCAAAAAATCAAATGCAGCTTTCGCAGTACGCCGCCACGTCGAAGGCGTCCAGTCCGCTGTCTTTTTTAAGGTACAGCGGGTGGTGCGGGTGCCCCTTCACCGAGCGCTTGCCCGCCGTCACCCAGCGGGCGCCGTGGCGCTCCCCCGCCGCGATCATATCCTGCACGCAGTCCTTCAGGTAGGGGCGCATTTCTATGATATTCCCCCATGCCGCCCAGACCGTCGGCTGCCCGGAAAGGCTTAAAATATACTCGAAGGCCTCCATATTGGCACGGTGCAGCCGTTCATCCCGCACCCTTGCCATATCCTGCGGACGGGTGGCCCGCTGGGGGTACACATTAAACATGATGAAGCTATCGAAGCCGTTGCCCCGCGCGATGCGCTCCACCGATTTGAGGGTATTATCCAGGTGATCCGGCTCCGCCGTGGAGGGGTTCACCCCGATGCAAATCAGCGGGTTTTCCCCCTTTGTCCCCAGCACATACCGGTACTCGGTGTAAAAATCCGGCACATAGAGCCACCGGGCGGTATCATAGCCGGCCTCACGGCCGCTTTGGCGCATCGCCTCGGCAAAGGACAAAACCTCCATCTCACTGGTGGCTATGGCGGGAATATGCATACGGCACCTCCGGGAAAAGTACTTTCCCTCATCATAGCCTATTTTGCCGCCCGCGGCAAGCCCTCCCCGGTCATTTCCGCCCGCAGCCGTTCTATGGCGTGCTTTTCCAGCCGGGAAACGTAGCTGCGTGAGATGCCCAGCCGCCCGGCCACCTCCCGCTGGGTCATCGGCAGGCGGTTGCAAAGGCCGTAGCGCAGCCGCAGCACCGTCTGCTCCCGCCGGTCCAGCACCCCGAAGACCTCCCGCAGCTTTTCGGCCTTTATGGCGATATCCAGCCGGGAAATGATGTCCTCCTCATCGCTCACCAGCTCCATCAGCGTCAGGCTGTTGCCGTCCCGGTCGGTGTCCAGCGGCTCCTCCAGCGAGATATCCCCCGCCGTCTTTTTCCGCCCCCGAAAGTACATGAGGATCTCATTTTCAATGCATCGGGAAGCATAGGTCGAAAACTTCGTCTTTTTCCCCAAATCATAGCTTTCCACCGCCTTGATGAGCCCGATGGTCCCGATGGAGATCAGGTCATCCTGCTCCCCGCTGATGGCGTAGTATTTCTTCACGATGTGCGCCACCAGCCGCAGATTGTGCTCCACCAGCTCGTTTCTTGCCGTGCGGTCGCCCTGCTTCAGCCGTTCCAGGCACTCCCGTTCCTGCTTTGCCGTCAGCGGCCGCGGGAACGACCCCGACCCCGAGATATGCAGCGTCAGCAGCCACAGCCCGCCCAAAAGCGTCAGCACCATTTCACCTACCATACTGCCCTCCCCCTTTCTCTCTCCAGCTTTATTCCCTCTGCGACAGAAAAATGCCAGTCCCGCCCCAAAGGGACAAAGCCCCCGCCTTCTGCAGGGTACCGGGCTGCGGCCCGCAGGGCAGCCCGCCTGCGGCGGGCTTGGCGGCGGCTGCGCCGCCTACGGGCGCCTGCGGCGCCCGGCCCTGCGGGCCGCCCTCCCCCCCCACCCGCCCCTCCCTCCGCAGCTTCTCCCCCGCCCCCGAAATCCCCGCCGTCCCCTTGAATTTTTTGTCGTATTATAATACAATAGGCTCGAATCAAAATCTGTATTCCCGCCAGAGAAAGGGCGTATCACTATGACATTGAACCAGCTGAAAACCGGCTCCTCCGGCATCATCACGGCCGTGGGCGGCGATGGCCCCCTGCGCTGCCGCCTTTTAGATATGGGGCTCATCCCGCACACCCGCGTCACCCTGCAAAAGGTCGCCCCGATGGGCGATCCCATCGAGATCATGGTGCGGGGATATGAACTGACCCTGCGGGTGGAGGAAGCCCGGAAAATCGAGATAAAGGAGGCCGGGGAGGCATGATTTTTGCATTGGCCGGCAACCAGAACTGCGGCAAAACCACCCTCTTTAACGCCCTCACCGGCTCCAACCAGCATGTGGGCAACTTCCCCGGCGTCACCGTCGATCAGAAAATGGGCGAGATCCGGGGCGAAAAAAACTGTTCCGTCGTCGATCTGCCGGGCATCTATTCGCTGCGGCCCTATACGCAGGAGGAGATCGTCACCCGGGATTTTATCCTCAATCAAAAGCCGGACGGCATCATCAATATCGTGGACGCCACCAACATCGAACGCAACCTCTACCTCACCCTCCAGCTTTTGGAGCTGCGGGTGCCGATGGTGCTTGCCCTCAACATGATGGATGAGGTGCGGGCCAACGGCGGTTCGGTCGATGTGCAGAAATTGAGCGCCGCCCTTGGCATCCCGGTGGTGCCCATTTCCGCCGCCAAGGGCGAGGGTGTTTCGGAGCTGATCGACCGGGCCATCACGGTGGCACGGGGCCGCATCCTGCCGCAGGTCACCGATTTCTGCTCCGATGACTCCGCCGTTCACCGCTGCCTGCACGCCGTTATCCACCTCATCTCCGACCACGCCGAACGGCTGGGCATCCCCACCCGGTTCTGCGCTGCCAAGCTCATTGAGGGGGGCGACACGCTGGAGCAGGACCTGCAGCTGGACGAAAACGAAAAGGAGCTTCTGGAGCACTGCATCGTGCAGATGGAAACCGAAACCGGGCTGGACCGCAACGCCGCCCTGGCCGATATGCGCTACACCTTCATCGAGGGGGTGGTGGCCTCCTCGGTCATCAAGTGTCACGAAAGCCGGGAGCACGCCCGTTCGGTCAAATTCGATAAGGTCCTCACCGGCAAATATACCGCCATCCCCACCTTTCTGGCGGTGATGTTCCTCACTTTTTTCCTCACCTTCCATGTCATCGGCCAGCGCCTTTCCGACCTGCTTGCCGTCGGCATCGGCGCCCTTACCGCCATTGTGGATCGGGGGCTTACCGCCTACGGCATCAACCCGGTGGTGCACAGTCTCATCATCGACGGCATTTTTGCCGGGGTGGGCAGCGTGCTGGTATTCCTGCCCATCATCGTGGTGCTGTTTTTCTTCCTTTCCATCCTGGAGGACACCGGCTATATGGCCCGTGTCGCCTTTGTGATGGATAAGCCCCTGCGCCGCATCGGGCTTTCGGGGCGCAGCATCGTGCCGCTGCTCATCGGCTTCGGCTGCTCGGTGCCGGCCATTATGGCCACCCGCACCGTCTCCTCCGACCGTGACCGCAAAATGACCATCCTGCTGACCCCCTACATGAGCTGCTCTGCCAAGATCTCCATCTACGCCTTTTTCACGGCGGCATTTTTCCCGCAGTACGGCGCCCTGGTGATGATCGCCCTTTATCTTCTCGGCATCCTCATCGGTATTCTGGCGGCGCTCATCATGAATAAAACCGCCTTTCGGGGCAAGCCCGTCCCCTTTGTGATGGAGCTGCCCAACTACCGTCTGCCCAGCCTGAAAAGCGTGGGGCTGCTGCTGTGGGAAAAGGCCAAGGACTTTTTGCAGCGGGCGTTCACCATCATCTTTCTGGCCACCATCATCATCTGGTTCCTGCAAAGCTTTGATACCCGGCTGAATGTCGTGGCGGATAGCTCGTACAGTCTGCTGGCCATCATCGGCCAATGGATCGCCCCGATTTTTGCCCCGCTGGGCTTTGCCGACTGGCGCTGTGCCACCGCCCTCATTTCCGGCTTCGTCGCCAAGGAATCGGTGGTGAGCACGCTGGAGGTACTGCTGGGCGGCGCCGCCGTTACCGGGATGTTCTCCCTGCAAGCGGCGATCAGCTTTTTGGTATTTACCCTGCTGTACACCCCCTGTGTGGCAGCCGTTGCCACCATCCGCCGGGAGCTGCATTCCACGGTGAAAACGGTGGGCGTGGTGCTGCTGCAATGCGGTGTGGCGTGGCTGGTCGGTTGGCTGGCCTATACCATAGCGGGGCTCTTGTAATGGGCGCCCTTGACTGGCTGCTGCTGGCAGCTGTGGCGGTCGGTGTGGTTTTCGCCCTCCGGGCCCACCGCCATGGCCGCAGCGGCGGCTGCTGCGGCGACTGCACCCGCTGCCGCCGAACCGGCTGCGATAAGGAGAAAAGGTAGGGCGGGCCCCCGGTGGTGCGGGGAGTTTTCCCCGGGAAATCACAGTCCCGCACCCGGCCGCCCGCAAACCATGTCACGCCCATTTGCCGGAAGGCGATAACAGACCGCCAGAATAAGCCCGCCGAACGGCGGATGTGAGCCCTGCCCTCCCCTCTTGCCGGGGGAGGTTTTTCTATGGGTGGACAAAGGGGCGGCGGATGCGGTATACTGGGGGTGAAAAGTCCCACCGGAGGTGATCTAATGATTTACACCGTCACCCTCAATCCCGCTATCGATGAAACGCTGGAGGTGGAAATGCTGCGGCCCGGCGGCACCCACCGCATTCTTTCCCGGCGGCGCTACCCCGGCGGCAAGGGCATCAATACGGCAAGGGCCTTGCGGGTCTTTGCCGAGGACTGCGTTGCCCTGACTGCGGCGGGCGGCCCCACCGGGCAGGAGCTGGCGGCGCTGCTGCGGCAGGAGGAGCTGCCCTGCACCGTCTTTGCGGCGCCGCACCCCACCCGGGTCAACCTCAAAATCCTATCCAAGAAGGACGGGCTGACCACCGAGCTCAATGCGGTCGGTGCGCTGGGGGATGCCGGCTGCGCCGAGCGTCTGAAAACGGAGCTGCTGGAACGGCTTTTGCCGGGGGATACGGTGGTTTTTTGCGGCAGTCTGCCGCAGGATGTGCCGGCCGGCTGGTATCGGGAGTGCATTACCGCCTGCCGGGAAAAGGGGGCTGCCGTCTTTTTGGATGCCTCCGGGGAGCCGCTGATTTTGGGCATTTCGGCGAAGCCGGACTGCATAAAGCCCAACCGGGAGGAGCTGGAGCTGCTGTACGGCTACCGCCTGCAGCGGCCCGAGAACATTGCGGAAGCGGCATGGCAGCTGCTGCACCGCGGCGTGGAACAGGTGGTGGTTTCCCTGGGAGCCGAGGGGGCCCTGCTTGCCCGCAGGGACACGGTTTTATTTGCGGCGGCGCCCGCAGTAAACGCCGTAAACACCACCGGCGCTGGGGACACCATGACGGCGGCTTTAATATACGCGCGCGGTCACGGGCTGACCCCGGAGGACACCCTGAAATTTGCAGTAGCGGCTGCCACTGCCAAGGTGGTTCGTCCCGGGACGCAGCCGCCGGTGATGAGTGACATCGGGGCGCTGCTGTCGCGGGTGACGGTCACCCCCATTTAGGGTGCAGGAAATAAAGCCGCCACGAAAATGCCGGTTTGCGGGGAAAACTATTCAGTTGTGGTTTTCCGGAAAAGGGGGCGTGAAGGCCCTCCATCTATATAATACGCAAAAGAGAACAGATGTTCCTGCTTGGAACGTCTGTTTTTTTGATTTTTTTTTATTTTTGGGGGGAGGGGGAAGGTTTTTGGGGGCGTTTGGGAAGGTTTGTGCGGGGGGATTTTTGGGGATGGTTTGGGAGGGCTTGTGCGGGGAGGGGCGCAGCCCCTTTCGGCGGAGCCGAAAGCCACGCGCGAAGCGCGTGGAGCCCGCCGCAGGCGGGCGGGCTGCGCCCGGTGCTTGCGGCTTGCAGGGGGCAGCGGGGAAAGCAAAACAGCCATCCCCGGTACGGGGACGGCTGCGGTGATTTACGGGAGGTAGTGCGCCAGCTGTGCTTCCAGCTCCCCGGCGGTGGCGGCAAGGATGGCGCCCGGGTCAGCGGCGAGGAGCTCTGCGGGGGTGCGGCTGCCCCATGTCATCAGGATTGTGGGGAGGTCGAGGTTTTTGCCGAGGGCGATATCGACCTGCGAGTCACCGACATAGGCGACGGGGCGGGCGTGCAGCTCCCCGATGAGGGCGAGGGCGAGGGTGGGGTCGGGTTTCAGGGGGAAGCCCTCCCGCTGGCCCCAAATGGCATCCAGCATGCCGGGAAAGGTGCTTTCCTTTAGGGCGTCCGCCTGCGGCTGCGGTTTATTGCTGATGACGGCGGTGAGCACTCCCTGCGTCCGGAGCTTTTGCAGCAGGGCGGGGATGCCGGGGTAGATGATGCCGGGGCGGCGGCAGGCTTCGGTATAGATGCGGTCGTAAGAGGCGATGACCTTTTCCTGCAATTCCGCAGGGGCATCTGCGGGACAGGCCCGCCGGATGAGGACACGCATTCCGTTGCCGACCATGCCGTTATAGGCGGGGAGGGGATGCTGCGGCAGGCCGTTTTCGGCCAGGGCTGCATTGCAGCTTTCGGCGATGGTGGGGACGCTGTTGAGGATGGTACCATCCATATCAAATAACACAAGCGGTTTCATTTTTTGTTCCTCCGGTATCATTGCTATGACGATATTATATCACCGCGGGGCTTGACCTGCAATGCCGTGGGGTGTAAAATAAGGCTGCACAAAACCGGGAGTGCGCTGCGGCGCTGAGACGGGCCTTGCCCGAATCCCCATTACCTGATCCGGATCATACCGGCGGAGGGAGCGTTTTACGGCGGGGCCGCACGGCGGCTTTGCTGCTCTTTACCTGCGTCGGATCGTCCATCAGGGACGATTCTTTTTTTATGGAGGTACATTGTATGAAAAACCAAAACACACGGCGGCTGGTGGAAAGCGCTTTGATGATCGCCATCGGCACAGTGCTGTCCGAGCTGAAGATCGGCAGCTTGTGGGCGTTCGGCGGGGGGCTGACCATCGGCAGCATGGTCCCGCTGGTCATTATTTCCCACCGGTGGGGCACCAAATGGGGCACCTTTACCGCCTTTGTTTACAGCCTTTTGCAGATGATCCTCGGCATTGATAACATCCAGTATGCCACCGGCGTGGGGATGGCCATTGCCATCATCCTGCTGGATTACATCATCGCTTATACCGTGGTGGGGCTTTCCTCGATGTTCGGCTCCGGGCGGGCGGCCATTATAGGCGGCGTGGCGGTGACGCTGGGAATACGCTTTTTGTGCCACTTCCTCACCGGCTGGATGATCTGGGATGCGCTGTGGCCGAATGAGTTCGGCATGACCTCGGTGGTGTACTCGCTGTGCTACAACGGCTCCTACATGCTGCCGGAGATCGTGATCACGGCGGTGCTTTCCTGCGTGCTGGTGCCGTGGGTGAATAAGACCTTCCCCAAGAAATAAGGGTGTGGCCAAGGCAGGCCGCCCCGCTGCCCGGCGGTGCCGGGCAGCGGGGCGGCTTTTTGCGTGGGGGAAAGTTGGTGCTGCGGGCCGGGAAAGGGCAGGCACCTGCGGGGAGGCTGCTTTCGCCGGGTGGGAAGGAAGGGCGGATATTGGTGGGGGCAGGTGCCTGCGGGGGGCAGGCGGGCGCAGTCCAAACCGCCCGGCAGGGCGGTTTCTGCGGCCACAGGCCGCAGCGGCGGCGGAGCCGCCGGGGGCTGCGCCCCGTTCCCCTGCCCTGCACGGACTATCCCCCGGGGGAATAGGGGGCCGGGTTTTCGGCGCAGTAGACCGCTTCGCTGATGGTGCGAAACAGCGCAGCCGGAACCTGCCCGCCCGCACGGCCGCCCTCCTGGAAGATCACCAGCACATATTTGGGCCGACCGGCCGGGAAAAAGCCCCCGAACCACGCATGAACGACTTCCTCGCCGTTTACATAGCGGCCGGTTTGTGCGGAGGCCGTTTTGCCGCCGGAGCCGCAATAGCGGTTGGCAGCACGGTAGCCCGTCCCCTGCTCCACCACGTCCACCAATAGGGTGCGCAGCATTTCGGCGGTTTGCTCGCTCATCACCTGCAGCGGCGGGTTGGAGGGCTGCTGCTGCACCGTCTTTCCGTCAAAGGTGACCCCGGCATAAAGGGTTGGCTGCACCGCATAGCCGCCATTGGCGATGGCAGCCAGCATCGCTGCCACCTGCACCGGGGTCGCAGTCAGCCGCCCCTGCCCGAAGGACAGGTTGGCCAGCTCCCCGGCATCGGTTTGGGAAAGGGCGGGCAGGGTGCCTGCGGCAGCGGTCACGCCCTCCGCAAGGGTGCACCCCGCCCCGAAGCCCAGCCGCTGCGCCATCCGCAGCAGCGCCCCGGCACCGGTTTGCTGCCCCAGCTCCACAAAATAGGGGTTGCAGGAGCATTCCATCGCCTGCTGCAAACCGACCGTGCCGTGGCCCTCCCGCTGATGACAAAAGTAGGAATGGTCCCCCAGTCGGTAAAAGCCCTCGCAGCAGTAGTCCTGCGGCGGCTCCACCCCGTTTTCCAGGGCGGCGGCCGCCACGCATATCTTGAAGATCGAGCCGACATTCCACGCAGCGGCGGCACGGTTCATCAAGGGGCTATCCTGCCGGTTCAGCGATGCGGCAACATGGTTGACGTCATAGGACGGCACGCTGCACATGGCACGGATGGCCCCGGTTTCGACCTCCATCAGCACTACGGCGCCCCGCCCCAGCACTGCCGCTTCCCGTTCCGCAATGGCCTGTAATGTCCGGTCAAGCGTTAAAACGATGCCTGCGGTACGGTCGGCGGGGTCATTGACCTGCGGGGGAACGCCCACCGCCTGCTGCCACGCATTGACGGTGTACCGCACCGTGATCTCCCCGCCCCAGCGGGTCAGACGGGCGTCATAGCCAGCCTCCACGCCGCAAACGCCGTGCCCCTCGCCATCGGTGTAGCCGATGATATGGGGCGCCGGCTGGTGCGTACCGTACCGCTGCGGAAGCTCTATTCTGGTGATGCCCTCCCCCGCCGCAGAGCCGTTCCCCGGAACCAGCAGCGGGTGGCCGCCCTGCAAAAGCGGGTAGACTTCGGCAAACTCCTCTGCGGAGAGGTGCTGCCGCAATGCCGTGACCGCCGCCGGGGTGGGGTCCACCGCCAGCAGGGTTTTGGTGCTTTCATTCACCAGCGGGCGCAGCTTCGCATCATAGATGCCGCCCCGCACCGTTCCCGCCGAAAGGGTATAACGGCTTTGGGCGGCTGCGGCCTGCCGGTACTGCTCCCCGCGGGTAACGGCCAACACCCGCAGCAGCACCCCGCACAGCGCCAGCAGCAAAACGGCATAGACCCACAGCACCCGGCGGGATAGACTCTCCCGCCTCATACCCACAGGCGCAGCAGGGCGCTGCGGTAGTCCCGGGCGACCTGCCCGGCGGCGTGGGTGGTTTGCAGGGCTGCGGCAGCGGCTTCCCCCATTGCGGTTTTTTCCTCCCCGGAAAGGGCAAGAAAACGCTCCAGCGCCTGCTCCACCCCCTGCTGTGTCGCGTCGGCGGAAAGCGCGGCGCCCGCCCGCAGGGCGGCATTTTCGCTGCCGTGGGTGGCCGTCAGGATGGGCTTGCCGTTTTGCATCAGGCGCAGTAAAAAGGGCGCATAGCCCCCGTAACGGGCGTCACAGCGCCGGTCATCACCGTAGTATAGCAGGTCGGCGGCGAGATAGAGGGTGCGCTGCCGCCCCTCGGTCATGCCGTCCGTCAGCAGCACGTTTTCCCAGCCGTTTTCCCGGACGGTACGGCGCAAAAGCTGCTTGTACCCGCCGTTCCCGGCAATGACAGCCGCTATCCCCTGCTCCTCCAGCCGTCCAACGGCCTCCGCCGGGAGCACCGGCAGGCGGCGGGCGGTAAGCGGCCCCGCATAGGCGATGAGGGTGGGGTATTTTTCCCGCAGGGCACGGATGGCCGCGGCGTCCTCCTCCTTTAGGGGCTTGGACTGCGCCGCAGGGGGCGCCGGGGCGGGCAGGGTGATGAGCCGGGCCGGCTGCTGTCCCCTGTCCCGGCAGTAGTCCTCACCCCGGTGCAGAAAGCTGACGGTCAGATCGGCATTGCGCAGGGCGTAGCCCATGGCGTAATCGGCGATGCAGCGGTTCAGGCGGCTGTCGTCCTCGGCGTAGCGCTCCCGCTGCCATTCCGGCCACGGCTCCCGCAGCTCAAAAACGGTTTTGGCCCCGGCCAGCTTGGCGGTGCGCTGGGCGCAGAAAAAATCGTAGGGGTAGCCCCCGGCGGCAATGACCAGCTCCGGGCGGTAGCGTTCGGCAAGGGCGGGGGCACTGACATACAGCTTTTTGAGAAAGACCTGCATGCTTTTGCGGGAGCCGCCCACCCCGCGGCCGGGCGGCGGCGCCGAAAGGCGGCAAAAGGTAACGCCCTCCGCATGGGTCTCCTCCATATCCCCGCAGGGGGTGCGGCTGCCCTCCCCCGCCGCAACAATGGTGACGGTATCCCCGCACTGCTGCCAGCCCTGCGCCAGCTGCACCGCACGGCAGTCCCCGCCGGAGGACGGCAGCGCCGCATGGTGATCGATGTATAGGATTTTCATACTGTTTCCTCCTCCATTTTTACCGGATGGGAAAAGTATGGGACGCCGCAGGCGGGATAATCACCCCGCAGGGGAAAAACCGCCTGCCTGTGTATTGCAACGGGCGCCCGCAGCAGGTATAATCAAAGGGAAAACGACATATTCTGCCCCAAGGAGGCCCTATGGAACTGCTGATCGTGACCGGACAGTCCGGCGCCGGAAAGACCCGTGTGATCAATGCGCTGGAGGATATCGGATATTACTGCGTGGATAACATCCCGCCGGCGCTGCTGGGGGATTTTGCCGACCTCAATTATTCCCCTGCCGCCCGCTACGGCCGCACCGCCATCGTGATGGACGCCCGCAGCGGGAGGATGTTCCGGGAGCTGCCCGCTGCGCTGGAGGAGCTGCACCGCCGCCGGATCCCCTACCGTATCCTGTTCCTGGAGGCCTCCGACGACGTGCTGCTGCGCCGCTATAAGGAAAACCGCCGCCGCCATCCCCTGCTGGATGACTGCGAGGGGAACCTCAAGGACGCCATCCGGGAGGAGGCCCGCCTGCTGGGGCCGATCCGGGAGAGCGCCGACTACTGCATCGATACGACGGCGCTTTCCCCCAACCAGCTGCGGGGGCGCATCGTGAGCCTGTTTGAGGGGGAGACCTCGCCCATGCTCATCAGTTGTGTTTCCTTCGGGTTCCGCAACGGGCTGCCGCAGGATGCCGATCTGATCTTTGATGTGCGCTGCCTGCCCAACCCCTACTACGTGCCGGAGCTAAAGGAGCATGACGGCACCGAAAAGGCCGTGTGCGACTATGTGATGGACGCCCCGGAAAGCCACGAGATGCTGCAAAAGCTCCGGGATCTGCTTGGGTTTTCCATTCCGCTGTACCTGCGGGAGGGCAAAAGCCAGCTGGTGATCGGGGTGGGCTGCACCGGCGGGCGGCACCGCAGCGTGGCCATTGCCTGCCAGCTGGCGGCCTACCTGCGGGGCCTCGGCTACCGGGTGGAGCTGTTCCACCGGGATAAGGATATGAAGCGATAAGGCGCTGCAAGGGGCAAAGAGGGGCGCAGCCTCAGCCGCCTGCGGCGGCTGACGCAGGCTCCGCCTGCGTGTTTCGGCGGAGCCGAAACGGGCTGCGCCCCTCCCCTGCCCCCTGCAGAAACCAAAAAAACACCTGTCGATCTCCCGTGCGGGGAGAAAGACAGGTGCTTTTTTTGCGGGTATTACAGGTGCTTTTCCAGCCCGGCCTTTTGCAGGCCCTTCAGGGTAAGGTAGATAAGGTAGGCATAAAGCGGGATCAGCAGGCACTTGAGGGGGGCCTTGGCGACCGTCCACGCCCAGAAATTCTTGCCCATGTAAAAGGAGAGCCAGACGGCGTTCAGCAAAAGCCCCCACAGGATGCTGACCGCCGCATTGGCGGCAAGGCAGCGGGGAAAGGTAACGGGCTTTTTGTGCAGCAGCAGCCCGTAGGTAAGTCCCCGCAGCGCCGCCGTAAGGGTGAAGCCGGGGAAGAAGGATAACCCCGAGGAGCCGATGGCCGAGCCGAGCAGATCGGCGGCGGCAGCCACACCGGCGCCCCACCACGGGCCCAGTGCCCAGCCGCACACGGCACTGGCCAGCGTTTGCAGGCTTACCCGTTCCGCGCCGCCCATCAGGTAGATGCAGAACACACGGGTAAACAGAAGATCCAGTGCTACGAAAAGTGCTGCCAGCACCAGCTTTTTCAGGGCATTATTACGGTTCATCGGGTCGGTTCCTCCTTCGGGAAATCACGGGGTTTCTTGGGGTTCTGCCGTAGGGGACGGCTCGGGGTCGGGCTCCTCACCCGACCACAGGCCGGCATCGTCCCAGATCTGCCGGTACAGATCCTTGCGCAGGATCAGCTTGGAATAGGTGAACTTCTGATCCACCTGATAATTCATGCTTTGCACGTAGTTCTCATCATCACCGGTATCGATGAAGGAGGTGTAGTGATCCTTCGCCGCATCGTAGCAGCCGTAGGTGGTCAGCCAGCTGTGATCCTGGAAAATGACCGGCGACTGGGTATCGCTCAACATATCGGCGCCCATCATCAGCCGGGAATCGTATTCGAGGTCAAAGAGATTGCTGACGGTCGGCAGGATATCCAGGCTGGAAACCGGCTTATCAATGACAACGGGCTCCTCCATATCGGCGCTCCAAACGAGGAAGCAGCTTTGGTAGAGGGAAAACTGGTCGAGCTGCTTGCCCGCCAGCGCATTGAGGGATTCGGTATCCAGCCCGTAGGGATAGTGGTCGGGCGCCAGCATGATGACGGTATCCTTATCATGGCCGGTCTCCTCCAGCTTTTGCAGCAGCACCCCTATGGCCTTATCCAGCTCGATATTACAGGCAAGGTAGGCGCGGGCGGCCTCCGGCAGGTTCAGATGCTCCACCGCCCCGCGGTTGCGCATACACATGGCGTTGCCGAAGAAATTATACTCCAGGTGGCCGCTGACGGTGAGGTAGTAGGTCATAAAATGCTCATCGGCCAGAACGGTATCCAGCGTGGCGTTCATCATATCCACATCGGATTCCGGCCACATCACCTTGATATTGAGGCCGTTGCCCACGCCCTTATAGTCATAGCCGAGGTTGGGATGGGACTTATTGCGGGAATAATAGGTGTAGGTGTGGTCGTGGTAGGCACGGGTGGTGTAGCCCATCGCCCGGAACTGGTTGCCGAACGAGAAGGGCAGCCAGTTGGTCGCCGATTCGGTCAAGCTCCAGGTGCCGGTGACGGGGATGAGCCCCAAAAGGTTCACATATTCGCCGTCCAGCGTGCTGACGCCCCAAATGGGATTGTAGAACTCGGTGAATTGGAAGCCCTCGCTCCACAGCTTGTAGAGGTTGGGGGTGAGGTCGGGGTCGATGGCGTATTTCCACAGGCTTTCGCAAGTAAGGAAGATGAGGTTTTTCCCCGCAAAATAGCCGGTGTAGTCGTTTTCGGTGCCGGGCGTCACCCGGGCAAAATAGCGGTAGATGCCGGCAAGCTCGGTGTTCTCGGTCTGCCCGGCCAGCGCCGCAAAGTCAATATCCATGACCTGCGGCTCGGCCTCCGGCTCCGGCTCGGGCTCGAGCTCCGGCTCGGTTCGGCCGCCCACGGCCGGCATGGGGCCGAAGATGGCGTTTCTCGCCTCGATGCGGAAGGTGGTAAGCAGCCCGAAGCGGCTCACCGAAAGATTACTGATAAAATCGGTGGTGTAAAGACGGCTGGCACTCATTGCGCCGCCGGTATCCGGCAGGATGCAGGCGGTGGTGAGCATTTGCAGCAGCAGCGCCGCAATAAGAGGAGCCAGCAGCTCCTTCCACCGGGTGTGGCCCCATTCGATGCGCTGCTTCCCCTGCCAGATGAGCAGTGCCAGCGGCACCAGCATCAGCAGCAGCGCCCACCAGCACCGCAGGATGGTGCCGAAGATAACGCCGGAGAACTGGGCCACCTGCCCTGCTCCGCCCACCGAAAACAGGGTAAAATAGACCTTGAAGATGGCGTAGTACACCACCTGCCCCATGTAAAAGACGCTGAAAACGGCCCACAGAACGGTCACGACGATGCGCCCGGCCTTGGGGGAAAAGGCCTTGCCCAGAAGGGCGAGCAGCAGTCCCGCCGCCATCGAAAAGCCGAAGGTGTATAGCAGTCCCTTGGGGTAATCGAAGCCGATGGTGGCGATCCGCAGCACCAGCTCCATCCACAGCACCGCCGCCGGGAAGAACCACATCCCCCGCCATGCTGCCCACGGCAGCTGCAGGCGGAATTTCGGCTCCGCTTTCGGCTCGGTCTCGATGCTTTGCTCGGTAACGGTCATCATATCACTTCCGTTCGATAAAATATGCCGGGATATGCGGGTTTTCGATCTATTATAGCACAGTACCGCCCCGCTGCCAATAAATAATTCTGCGATTTTGGGCACATACTACCCCTAAAGCCGCGGCGGGCGCTGCGAAGCGGGCGAGGGGCGCCCGTCAGGGTGCCCCGAGGGACAGCGCAGCGGTGCCCGCCGAATACGGCTCCCCGCACACCGAAAAAAACAGGAGGTACCCCGATGAACAGTTATTTTGACCAGCAGTGGGATCAGCAGCTGGCCGGCCGCCCCGTGGCGCTGGCCGCCTTTACCCGGCTTTCCCCCGCCGCGCAGGAGCGCATAGTGGGCTATGTGCAAAGCTGCGATGACACATGGGAGGCCAACCGCCGCATCCGGCTGATGCTGCAGCGGCTGGAGGACGGCACCGCCGCCCCGCCCGAGGGATAAAAAATATTGCCGCAAGGAAGTGCGCTTCCCTGCGGCAGTTTTTTATTTACTGGCGGCCTGCCAGCTTATAGTCATCGCTGAAGCTGAAATAGGGGCAGGCTTCAAACCGATGCTGCAAAAACAGCACCATTTCGTCCTCATCCAAATTCATTTCGCAGATGTAGCAGGCCATCTCGTCGTCATACTCGTAGTGGGCGCAGAATTCGCAGCTGCCGCCCGCCTTTTCGGTCTTTCCCGCCATCACAGCGCCCCCTTACAGCTCACATTCGGTAAAGCTGCCGTCCGCATTGACCTGCACGGGGTGATAGCTGTTGCCGGAATACTTGAGGATGGTCTTGAGGCGGGGACGCTCGTTTTCGCTGTAAAAGACGAAGGAAACGCCCTCCCGGCCGGCACGCCCGGTTCGCCCGATGCGGTGCAGGTAGTATTCGTTCTCATTAGGGATCTCGTAGTTAAAGGCGGCGTCCACCTGCTCCACATCGATGCCGCGGGCGGCAACGTCGGTGGCGACCAGCACATCAAATTCGTTATTGCGGTAGGCCGCCATGATGCGGTTGCGGGCCGCCTGCTCCATATCGCCGTTCAGGCATTTGGCGCGCAGCCCCGCCTTTTCCAGGTGGGTCACCAGGCTGACGGTACCGTACTTGGTATTACAGAACACCATGCTGCGGCGGTATTCCTCCCGCTTCAGCAGCCCGATGAGCGTTTCGATGCGCTCCCGGCCACTGCACTTGATGCAGTACTGGGTGATGCGGGGCTTGCTTTCCGCCACCGGCTCCACCACCAGCTCCACGGGGTCCAGCTGGTACAGCCAGCCGATATCCATGACCTCGCGGGAAATGGTGGCCGAGAACATCGACATCTGCTTGGTGCGGGGCACCCGGTCCAGGATCCACCGCACATCCTGGTAAAAGCCCATATCCAGCATCTCGTCGGCTTCATCCAGCACGATCATCTCGGTGCGGTCGATGGCGACGTTGCGGCGGCGCATATGGTCCATCAGTCGGCCGGGGGTCGCCACCACGATCTGCGGGTTCTTTTTCAGGGCGTTGATCTGCGGCTGCATCGACTGTCCCCCGTACACCGCCACGATGGAAAACCCGGGGATGTATTTCCCCAGCTTTTGCAGTTCCTCGGTGATCTGCAGGCAAAGCTCGCGGGTGGGGCAGAGGATGACCCCCTGCACATAGCCCTTTTCCGGCCGGATGCGCTCGACCATCGGCACGCCGAAGGCGCAGGTCTTGCCGGTGCCGGTGGGCGCCTTCGCAATGACCTCCTTCCCGGCCAGCAGCTCCGGGATCGCCTTCTGCTGGATCTCGGTCATCTCGGTAAAGTCCATTTCGGCAATCGCTTTTTTCATTTCCTCCCGGATGGGCAGTTCGCTGTAATTCGTTATCATGCTCTACTTCCTTTTCCTTTATTGGCTCTCTGCAGCTCCCCGCCCGGGGGCGCAGCCCGTTTCGGCTCCGCCGAAACACACGGGCTTTGCCCGTGTCGCCCGCCCGGAGGGCGGGCGGGGCTGCGCCCCCGCAGCGGATTTTCGGCTTTTTGCCTTTCCGGGCAGTATTATAGCACAAATCCGCCCCTGTTTCAATGCAGCTGCGCCAATTCACCCCGCCATGCCCCGCAGCGTAGTATGGGTTGAACCTTTCCGAAAGGAGTGACATGATGAGATACTGCAATAACGGCGGCCCCATGGGCGTCCAGCCGGGCTATGCCCCGTCCGGGATGAACCGCACCCGCCGCATCATCGATAGCGAATACCCCATAGCGATGGCCTATGTGCCGTGGCAGCGCTGGGGCGAAACCTACGACCCCGAAAAGGCGCTGTGCCGCGGGACGCTGTTCCCCGCACTGGATTTTCCCTTTACCGGGTGCGCCTGTGAAAGGAGGAGCTGACCATGGCCGAAAATAATCTTTGCAGCCTTGCCAATGAAGTCCGCCGGCAGGCCTTCGCCGCCATCGAATGCCGGCTGTTCTTGGATACCCACCCGGACTGCCGGGAGGCCGCCATGGCCTACGCCGAAACCGTAAAGAAGCTGGAGGCCGCCCGTGCCGCCTACAATGAGGTCGCCCCGCTGACCCCGGAGGCCGCCGCGGGCAGCCGCAACTGGAGCTGGGGCTGCACCCCATGGCCTTGGGAGGGTTGATTATGTGGAGTTATGATAAGTTATTGGAATTTCCGGTCAATATCAAGCGGCCCAACGCCAAGGCTGCGCAGGTCATCTTGTCGCAGTACGGCGGGCCAGATGGCGAACTGGGCGCCAGCCTGCGCTATCTTTCGCAAAAGTTCGCCATGCCCAACCGCCGGGTCGCCGGCCTGCTCAATGATATCGGTACCGAGGAGCTGGCGCATTTGGAGATGATCGGCGCCATCGTCCACCAGCTCACCCGCAACCTCTCCATCGAGGAGATCAAAAAGTCCGGCTTTGACGTCTACTTTGTGGATCACACCACCGGCATCTGGCCGCAGGCCGCAGGCGGAATGCCCTTCTCCGCCGCCACCTTCCAGTCCACCGGCGACCCCATCACCGACCTCACCGAGGACATGGCCGCCGATGGTACGACTGCGTAAGAACAACATATCATCAAAAAACGATAGGACAAGCTATTTCCAAAACATAAGCGTACCGCACAGGCGGCGTTTCTCAATCCC
>SFFJ01000018.1 GCA_004557855.1 Oscillospiraceae bacterium | reverse complement strand
GCGCCCTGAAAACCCGGTCGCCCTGCTGCGCTGGATACGGATTTGGATTTTTCGGTTACGAAAAATCTAAATCCGTACTGCACGCAGATGGGCTTAAAAAGAGCCTGCGGCGCATTTTTATCGCCGCTGTGCTGGAGCGCAGAACGGCGAACCACCACCCCTGTCCCCTCCTCGGAGGAGGGGAACTATGGGGCAGGTAAACGAATACTTTAAGGTCAGCGACTTGGCTCCCTACAAGCCCTAACACCCCGAGAACGTCACTCTCGGTTTTTAATCGCCCGCCCATCCGAGCCCCTTTCCCGCATCGGGAAAGGGGGTGGGGGGAAAGGGCAGATGCGCTGCGGCTACCTTGGGAGCGATTCTGTGCGCAGTACGGATTGATTTCCGGCTCCCGCCGAAAATCAATCCGTATCCAGCGCAGCCAGCGACAGGGGTCTTGGGGCAACGCCCCAAGCGTATTTTGCCTACTTTTGTACGAACAAAAGTAGGCCCCCGCCGGGTAGGCGTACCAATTAAGTCTTTTATAACGCTTGCCCCACCGGAGGTGATAGCAATTTATCACCTTAAACGCCCCACCGCCCCCATCCCCCAAAATCCCCCCCCGTTTTCCCCGCAAATCCCCCCGAAAAGGCTTGACTTCCGGGCGGCATCTATGCTATGATGTCATTACCTCTCGGAGAAGGGCCTTTTTTTCGTGTGCGTTTTTGGCCTTCGGGCCGTTGCTTTTCCCGCACGGAAGGGCGGCTGATCACTTCTCGCCACAAAGAGGGAGGCAAAAGAAATCCGAAGTATAATAGGAGGTGCCGACTAAATGAGAGTCAAGATCACTCTGGCTTGTACCGAGTGCAAGCAGCGCAACTACAACACCATGAAAAACAAGAAGAACGATCCCGACAGACTGGAAATGAACAAGTATTGCCGCTTCTGCCGCAAGCACACCGTTCATCGTGAGACCAAGTAATTTAAGGAGGAGAAACAATGGCCGAAACCGCTAAAAAGCCCAATATTTTTCAGCGTTGGGCACGCTCCTTCAAGGATATGCGCGGCGAGATGAAGAAGGTAGTATGGCCTACCAAAAAGCAGGTCATCAATAATACCCTCATCGTGCTGGCAGTCGTTCTCGTTTCCGCTATCGTTATCTGCGGCCTGGACGCCCTGTTCTCGCTCGTGATCCGGCTGCTCATCAAGTAATTTTACTGGTGAACGGCAAGAAAACCCATACAATACCAACCGGGAGGGAACAAAATGGCTGAAGAAGCAAAATGGTATGTGGTGCATACCTACTCCGGTTATGAGAATAAAGTAGCCGACAGCATCGTAAATGCGGTGGAAAACCGTCAGCTGCAGCACCTCATCACCGATGTAAAGATCCCGACCGAAATGGTGGTCGAGATCAAGGACGACGGCCGCAAGGAGGAAAAGGAGCAGAAGCTTTTCCCCAGCTATGTTTTTGTCAAGATGATCATGACAGACGACAGCTGGTATGTTGTCCGCAATATCCGCGGAGTTACGGGCTTTGTGGGCCCCGGCTCCAAACCGGTCCCGCTTACCGAAGCCGAGATTGATCGGTTCCAGGTGGAAAACCGGAAGATCGAGACCAACTATGCCGTGGGCGACAGCGTAGAAGTCACCGGCGGCTATCTGGAAGGCTTTGTGGGCGTCGTGGATGCCATCGATACCGAAAAGCAGATTACCCGCGTCACCGTTTCGATGATGGGCAAGGATGCTACGGTGGAGCTGCCCCTGAACGAAGTAAAGCCCCTGGAATAATAAAAGCAACACTTATAAACCGCAGACCCGTGCGTAAACGGGTCGATAGGCCCCGCCCCCATTTAGAGCCGGGAGCAGAGCCTGTGGGAGGAACCATCCGCAAAACCCATATGGGATGGCCCGCTATCATTACCACATATTTGGAGGTGCAGAAACATGGCTCAAAAAGTAGTAGGCTATATCAAGCTGCAGATCCCTGCCGGCAAGGCAACCCCCGCGCCCCCCGTTGGCCCCGCTTTGGGTCAGCACGGCGTAAACATTATGGCTTTCACCAAGGAATTCAATGAGCGCACCAAAAACGATGTCGGCCTCATTATCCCCGTTGTGATCACCGTATACGCAGACCGTACTTTTAGCTTTATTACCAAGACTCCCCCCGCGGCAGTCCTCATCAAGAAGGCCATCAACCTGGAATCCGGTTCCGGCGTGCCCAACAAGACCAAGGTTGGCAAGATCACCCGCGAGCAGCTCCAGAAGATCGCCGAGCTGAAGATGCCCGACCTGAACGCTGCCAATATTGATACCGCCATCAGCATGATCGCCGGTACCGCCCGCAGCATGGGCGTAGAAGTAGAAGGCTAATCGCTTTCTTGTAACAGTGGGAGGAACCATTCCGCTAAATACCACATTATAGGAGGATAATAAACGCTATGAAGCATGGTAAGAAATATACAGACAGCAGAAAGCTGGTAGACAGCACCAAGCTGTACGAGCCGGCAGAGGCGCTGGACCTTTGCGCCAAGACCGGTAAGGCAAAATTTGATGAAACCGTCGAGATCCACGTCCGCCTGGGCGTAGATAGCCGTCACGCCGACCAGCAGGTCCGTGGTGCAGTGGTACTGCCCAACGGTACCGGTAAGTCCGTCCGCGTGCTGTGCTTTGCCCGCGGCGATGCCGCCGAGGCTGCCAAGGCCGCCGGTGCCGAGTTTGTCGGTGCCGAGGACATGATGGAGAAGATCCAGAAGGAAAACTGGATGGACTTCGATGTAGTTATCGCTACCCCCGACATGATGGGTATTGTCGGTCGTTTGGGTAAGATTCTGGGTCCGCGCGGCCTGATGCCCAACCCCAAGGCCGGTACCGTTACCCCCGACGCCGGTCGCGCTGTGACCGAGGCCAAGGCCGGTAAGATCGAGTACCGTCTGGATAAGACCAACATCATCCACTGCCCCATCGGCAAGGTTTCCTTCGGCGCACAGAAGCTGCAGGAGAACTTTGATACCCTGATGGATGCCATCGTAAAGGCCAAGCCCGCGGCTGCCAAGGGTCAGTACGTCCGTTCCTGCGTGGTTGCCACCACCATGGGCCCCGGCGTCAAGATCAACCCTGCCCGCTTTGTTGCCGTAGCGACTACCGAGAACTGATCGTTCCAACCGATAAAAGCGGACTCTCCGGAGCCCGCTTTATCTTATGCCCTTGCCGTGGGCGGGGGCGAAAGGAGACCGCATGAAAAAGATCGCAAAGGAATTCCGGGAGTTCATCTCCCGCGGCAACGTAATGGATATGGCAGTCGGTGTCATCGTCGGCGGTGCCTTCGGTAAAATCACCTCGTCGCTGGTCAACGATGTATTCATGCCCTTTTTGGGCTGGGTCATCGGGGATATCGACCTGACGGCCCTCAATATCACCCTTTCCCCCGCCGTAATGCAGGGCGATACGGTGGTGAAGGAGGCCGTGGTGGTGGGCATCGGCAATTTTATTGCCACCATCATTGACTTTTTGCTGATCGCGCTGGTGGTGTTTCTGTTTGTCAAGGCGGTAAATACCGCCCGTGCCAAGCTGGAAAAGCCCGCCGAGGAGGAAGCCCCCGCCGCCCCGCCCGAGCCCTCCAATGAGGAAAAGCTGCTGGGCGAGATCCGCGACCTGCTGAAAAACCGCTAAAGCCGCAAGCTGCTATTGGGGCGCCCCTGCCGGGGCGCCCCTTTTGCCGCCCTCTCCGCCTCCTGTAACCCGCAAAATACGGCGCAGCCGCCCCGCGCACGCGCGGGGGACGCGCGCTTCGCGCGCGAGGCCCGGCCTGCGGCCGGACCCGGCTGCGCCGCCCGCCCACCCCCTGCAGTTTCCCCTCCCATCCTCCCCCGCAACCCTCCGCCCCGTCCCCCCGCAGCCTACGGCCGCAGGCCGTTTCGGCGCAGCCGAAACAGGCGGGCGAAGCCCGCCTCGGCGGCTCCGCCGCCGGGCCTGCGGCCGCCCCCAAAAACTTTTTTTGGAGGGAATGCAATAAAATGCCGTCGCCCGGGCACTTATTTGGTAGAGGAGAAAAACGATGCCAAGGAGGGAAAACCATGAAAAAGCGTATTTTGGCCGCCTGCGGGGTGCTGCTGGCCGTTCTGCTGGTGCTGGCCGGCTGCGGCAGCCGTGCCGCAAATGATAGCCCCTGCGATGCCGGCTACGGCAGCTATAACCAAAAAAGCGAAAGCTACAAGGCCTCCGAAACGCTGTTTGATACCGAAAGCCCCATGCCGAGCCCCGGGGAGCCGGCGGCAGGCGAAAACAGCAGCGCAGCGTTGACAACTGACCGCAAGCTCATCCAAACGGCGTGGATGGAGCTGGAAAGCCGGGACTACCCCAATGCGCTGGCAGGCCTGGAAAAGATGATCACCGAGCAGGGCGGCTATATCGAAAGCCGCAGCGAGCAAGGCGGCAGCCTTTACAGCACCCGGTATAACGCCCGCTATGCCGGCATTACCGCACGCATCCCGGCCGAAAAGCTGGAGACCGTCATGGGCAGCGCCGGGGAGCTTTGCAATGTCGTCAGCCGCAGCACCGATGTGGCAGATGTGACCGAAAGCTACACCGATACCGAGGCCCGGCTGAAAACCCTGCGCCTGCAGGAGGAACGCCTTTTGGAGATCCTCTCCAAGGCGACACAGCTGACCGATGTGCTGGAGCTGGAAAGCCGCCTTTCCGATGTGCGGTACCAAATCGAAAGCTACGAAGCGACGCTGCGCAATCTGGATAGCCGCATCAGCTATTCCACCCTGCACATCACCCTGCAGGAGGTCGTGGAATACAGCATCATCAACAGCCCGCCCCAAACGCTGGGCCAGCGCCTTTCCGATGGCTTTAAGGACTCGATGCGGATGGTGAAAAACAGCGCCGAGAGCGTTCTGGTTTGGCTTGTGACCTTCCTGCCGTTGGTGCTGCTGTGGGCCGCCGTGATTGCGGTGGTGGTGTGGCTGGTATGCCGGCTGGTGCGCCGCCGCAGGCAGGCCGGCAAACGGCAAGCACCTCCCAGCGTGGGCGGGCAGCCGCAACCCCCGGCCGAACCGGCAGAGACGGGCGGGGAGAACGGCTGAAGCGATTAGCCTGCAAAAGGTGCGGAGTCGGGCCGCAGGCCCGGCGGCTGCGCCGCCGCGGCGGGGCTGCGCCCCGCCGGAGCCGCCCCGCAGGGGCGGCCGGCCTGCGGCCCGAACACCCGCCCCCTGTAAGCCCCCCTGACAAAAGATAAGGAGATGCAAAATGAAAAAGACGATAGTACTGCTGCTTTCCCTCATGATGGCTATTGCCATGGCGGCCTGCGGCAGCCCCGCCAACCACGGCACAGCCGACGAGCCCAAGTCCCCCGCGAAGGTGGACGGTCCCCGCATGGTGCAGGTCGGCGGAGAGCTGCATATTGATACCGGAGAGCGCATTACGCTGGCGCGCTGCGGCGTGATGGACGGTGAGATCACCGAAACGGTGGAGCCGAATGAGGTGCCGGAGGAGGACGGCTGCTCCAACTTCGGGACGGGATACCAATACCAGGTCGCCGGGTGTTACAGCATCGATGTGGTGATCAACGGCGACTGGTGCCGCTTCCAAAGGGAGGTGCCGGATTGCAGCTACGCCGAGGAAATGTCCGCGCTGGGGCTGGCAATGGCGGCCGATCCGATGGCGGCAAGCACCCGCCCCGGGCCGTTTCACTGTAACGGCGAGGAGCCTGCGGCCGATGTGGAAACGGCGATCGGGCTGGCGCTGCGGGAAACCGATGGGGACTGCGATGCGGCGGATGCGGCCTTTGATACGGCGACGAACCTGTGGCGGGTCCATCTGACCAAAGAGGGCGGAGAAACCACCGTGTGGCTGGGAACGGACGGCGTGACCCGTCAGGTGGTGGATCAACCGGCAAAACCGGTGACCGATAGCGACGGGGAGGGAAACGAGCCGCCGCAAGGAAAATAATCTAAACGCAAAAACAAAAAACAGGAGAAAAATCACATGAGAAACCGGAAGATGCCGGCGCTGCTGCTGGCGGTAATGCTGCTTTTGACCGGCTGCGCCCCGAAGGACGCCGGGTTGGCCGTTCTGACCGGACTGGATAAAAAGGAACTGGCGCAGGGGGAGCTGCCTTGCCGCAGCTACTACGAGGGGGAGACCCTGATGCTGCCGCTGTGCGCGGTGGCCGGGGCGCTGGGCTATGAAACCGAATGGGACGCCGCAGCGAAAACGGCGGTCATCGATGATGGGTACATACAGGCGGCAACGGTGACGGCGGGCAGCAAAACGGTGGTATTTGCGGGGCACCTGAAGACCGTAAAAATGGACCGTGAGGCGGAGCTTCCGGTAAAACCGGCGATGCAGAAGGGCATTTTGTATGTTCCGGCGGCGTTTTTCACCGAATTCCTCAATGATGTGAACATCGGTGAGGGCGTGGTGACCATCGCCCCCAGCATGAACTACCGCGACTATGTAAAAGCCTTTTTCGGCTGATCCGGCCAGATCCCGACCCCACGGGGGTGAATGACTGCGGCGCCGCACAGGCTCTTTCGGCGGATGCGAAGGATGAAAAGGAGACCCGAATATGAAAAAGCTTTTGATTTCCGTGATACTGGCGATCATCGTTTTTGCGGCGGTGTATGTGGCGCAGTGCTACATGGTGCCGGGCTGGCGGCTCAAGCTGGCGGCGCCTGCGATGGAGTACTTTGCGGCCAGTCTGCGGCATATGGTCTTGCTGAAGGGGCTGATAGCGGCAGCTGCGGCAGCGGTGGCAGTGGCGGTGCAGCGCCGCATAAGCCGCACTTAACGGATGTAAAAAAATGAAAAGGAGGACCGAATATGAAAAAATCCTGGATTTCTGCGATACTGGCGGTCATCGCTTTTATGGCGGTGTACGTGGCGCTGTGCTACATGGTGCCGGGCTGGCGGCTCAAGCTGGAGGCACCGGCGATGGTGTACTTTGCGGCCAGCCTGCGGCATATGGCCCTGCTGAAGGGGCTGGCGGCGATGGCTGTGGCACTGGTGGCGGCAACGGTCCCCTACTGGGACGACCTGCGTGAGCCGCTGCCGGAGGAGCTTTAACCGAAAAGAAGGCGGCCCCTGCGCGGGGCTGCCCTTATCATTTCCCCCCGGCGGGGCTGCAAAAGGCGGCGCCCATCGGGGGGTATATTTATATGGTGTGGCCCCTGCAGGGGGAGAGACGGCCGCAGGCCGCCCGCCCGCAGGGCGGGCCGGCGAACGGAGTTCGCCGCGATGGCGGAGCCATCGGGCCTGCGGCCGGACCGGCACCCTGCAGGGGCCCGCAAAAAAGCGGCCCCCCGATGGGACTGCGGTTATTTGGGGGTGGTGAGGGCCTCCTTCAGGGCGGCAAAGGTGCATTCCGGCAGGTGGATGGCGCGGGAGGCATCGGGGAGCAGGGCTTCGGGGCGGTGGGCGTCGCTGCAGGTGAGGATATGGTACCGTTCGGCGTAGCGAGCGTTCCGGCCGCCGGCAAAGAACCGTTCGGGGTCGGCGACCTCAACGGCGGAAAAGCCGAGCGCTTCGGGGATCTCGCCGAGGGCGGAAAGGACGCTCATGCTGTCCCGGTCGATGTGGGCGGGGTAGCAAAAGCCGCCGTAGCGGGCGGCAAAGGCCGGGGCGTCATCGATGGAAATGGCAGTGGCGTTGGAGAGCAGGCGGGGGATGCGCCCGGTTACGGTGTCCTCGGCGTCCATCAGCAGCTGCGCACCGAAGATATCCTCCCGGTTGAGGATGGGGGGCAGAGCGGCATAGACCTCCTCGCCGGCGGCTTCGGCGGCTTCGGCGGTGGGGAACAGGCAGACCATATGCAGTTCTTCGGCGCAGGTCAGCTCGATGCCGGGGATGACCAGCAGGCCGGGGGCAAGGGCGGCAGCGGCCTGCTGCACGGCCCGGACGTTCCCGGCGGTATTGTGGTCGCAGACGGCGATAAGGTCCAGCCCGGCCAGCGCCGAAAGCCCCGCCACGGTGGCAGGGGTCATGTCGTCCTCCCCGCAGGGGGAAAGACAGGTATGGATGTGCAGGTCGTAGTAGAAGGGGTAGAGTTCCGCAGCGGCCGCCTCCTTACAGTTTATGGTTGGTGCAGGGGGGAGGGCACACGGCGCAGCCGGGCCGGCCCTGCGGGCCGGCCTGCCCGCGGGGCTTCGCCCCGCGGGTCCCCCGGCGCCCCCGCAGGGGGGCGCCGGGGCGGCTGCGCCGCCCCTCACCCCGCAGTTATTCTGTCATCGGCACGGCGGGCGGCCGCATAGCTGGGGCAGTCGGCGGTGGCCACCGCTATGTTCTCCGCCGCGGCACGGGCCAGCATCGCCTCATCCGGGCGGATGCCCTCGGTGAGCACCACGCAGGCCACATCGGCCATCAGCGCCGCCACTATGGTATTCTGGTTCGCCATCACGGTAAACCATACCCCATCGGTGGGGGCACGCCCCATCACCATGCTTAAAAGATCGCAGCAGTACACCCCGCCGGATATTTCCCGGTCGCCGCAGCACAGCAGCGTAAAGCCGCAGTCCCGGCACAGTTCATTCGCCGTCATTGCTGTATTCCTCCATGGGGGTGATGTGTGAGGAAAGCCCGGCCAGCGATTGCGCCAGCTTTTCCAGCTTTTCCTTCAGCAGGTAAATGCAGTCGTCCTCGGTGCGGTAGCCCCGCACAATGTCCTCGGCAAGGGCGTGGCAGGTGGGGGAACCGCAGCTGCCGCAGTCCAGCCCGGGGAATTTGCGCTCGTAGCTCTGCATCTTTGCAAAAAGCTCCAGCGAGCGCGCCGGGTCGCTGTCCAACGACATCACATTCATCGGCTCGATCCGCTTATCGAAATAAACCTCCTCCGGCAGGCAGTCGGGGGTGGGCCAGCGGGTGCCCACCGCAGGCAGGTCACGGGCCAGCCGCTTGATGCGTGCTGCCGCCGCAAAGGGATTTTCCACATTCATCACGCCGCCCACGCAGCCGCCCGGGCAGGCCGAAAGCTCCACGAAATCCAGCCGGGTGAACTGCTCGTCCTCGATGGCCTCCAGGATCTTGATGACGTTCTCGATGCCGTCGGCGGCAATATAACGGCGCTGGCCGCTGCCGGTGGATTCGCCGCTGTTGGCCGCCCAGCTAATGCCGGTGCTGCCCATGCGGGAAAGCTGCATAAACTCCTCCGGCTGCATCTTCTTGATCTCCTGGATCAGGGCGGGGTAGACCCGGCTGATGGCGATGGCGGCATTGATATTGCGGCGGGTGTTGCCCAGCGGCACCTTGGCGGCGGTCACCTTGGCGGGGCAGGGCGTGATGAACGCCACCCCGATCTCCTCGGGCGCAAGGCCCGTCTTTTCCACGGCGGCACGGCGGGCCAGCACGGCGGCCAGCTCCACCGGGGGCTGCAGCGGCAGCAGGTGATCCAAAAGGGAGGGGAACCGCACCCGCAAAAGCCGCAGCACGGCAGGGCAGGCCGAAGAGATCAGCGGCAGCGGCCCCTGATAGTTGGCCATGAATTCCTTGGTGGACTGCGAGATCAGCTCGGCGGCGGCCCCGACCTCATAAACCTCATCAAAGCCGATGCGCTTGAGCGCCAGAATGATGCGGCCGGGGTGGTCCAGGTGCTTGATCTGTGCGAACAGCACCGGGGCGGGCAGGGCGATCTTATACTTGAAGCCGTCCAGCTCCTGCATGGTATCGCTGACTGCAAGCTTGGCATGGTGCGGGCAGACGCGGATACACTCGCCGCAATCGATGCAGCGTTCGCCTAAAATACGGGCCTTGCCGTCCCGCACCCGGATGGCCTCGGTGGGGCAGCGCTTGACGCAGGTGATGCAGCCGCGGCACAGCTCTTTATTAAGGGTTACGGAGTGAAAATAGGGTTGATGTTCCATCTTTTCCTCGCTTCTCTGTATTCAGTGCAGGTCGATGCGTAAGGTGATGGCGGTGCCGACCCCCAAAACGGTGTCGATCTGCATACGGTCAGTGTATTTTTTCATATTGGGCAGACCCATCCCGGCGCCGAAGCCCTGCGAACGGATCTCATCGCTGGCGGTGCTCCAGCCCTCCTGCATGGCCTTTTCCACATCCGGGATGCCGGGGCCCTGATCCCGCAGCGTCACGGTAACGCCCCGGTCGTCGATCTCGGCGTCGATCTCGCCGCCGTTGGCGTGGATGACCATATTGATCTCGCCCTCGTACATCGAGATCGCCACCCGACGGATGGTATCGCCGGGATAGCCCAGCTGGCGCAGCACCCCCTTCAGGTGGCCGCTGGCCTCCCCCGCATGGACAAAATCATCGCCGGGCACGGTGTAATGATATTGCAGTGTCATCGCCTACACCCCGCGGATCCCGGCCTGATACAGCAGCCCGCCGCAGGTGAACATCCCGTGCCGGGTGGTCAGGGCGGTAATACCCTTTTCAGCGGCCAGGGAAAGCACCTCATCGGCGGGGACCTTGCCCCGGACAAACACGATGCAGCGCATATCCAGCATTTCCGCCGTGCGGATGACCTGCTGGTTGAGCAGGCCGGTAAGCAGCAGCGCCTGACCCTGTCCGTAGGCCAGCACATCGCTCATCATATCGCTGGCAAAGGCGCTGTCAAATTCATAGTCGTCCTCCACGGCGCCGCACAAAAGGCGGGCATCCAGCAGGGAGATGATCTCGGTCATTTTCATGGTATCTCAATCCTTTCGGCAAAAAGCGGGGGAGGATTTCCCCCTTCTTTTCTATTATAACAGCCGCCGCCCGCCGGCGCAACGGAAGAAAAGGCCGGGGTGAGGGGTGATCCGAAGAAAATTTGACGCAAAGGTGCGGTTATCACAAGGCATTCACATAATATTTGTGGCATTTGCCGAATAAAATATCTTGCCAACCCGTGAAAAACAGGCTATCATATAGTCACTGTGTAAAAACAACGGTACAAACCGAAAACGGAGAATATTCTAGGAGGAAAATATGGTACTGGAAAAACTGATTGAGCTGCTGTGCGAACAGCTTGATATTGAAGCGGACGAGGTGAACGAGAACACCGATATCGTCAATGACCTGGGCGCCGACTCTTTGGACGTCGTGGACCTGGTGATGACGCTGGAGGATGAGTTCGATATCGAGATCCCCGATGAGGACATCGAGAAGATCCACACCGTCGGCGAGCTGGCCCATTATCTGGAGGAGCACATCGACGGCTGATCCGGGCCGGAAGGGAAGAAAACGGCAGCGCCCGCCGGGAATGCTGCCGCTTTGCTTTTCCTGCAAAAAAGCGCAAATTGGGTCTTGACTTTGCCCATGCCGAATGGTATAGTAATATAGTCGCAGCGGATACGCTGGTGTAGCTCAGCCGGTAGAGCAGCTGATTTGTAATCAGCAGGTCGGGGGTTCGAATCCGTCCACCAGCTCCACCACCGCAGCCCAAAAACCAAATACGGAGGAGTTCCCGAGTGGCCAAAGGGGGCAGACTGTAAATCTGTTGTCAGTGACTTCGATGGTTCGAATCCATCCTCCTCCACCACAAAAAAGACGCCAATCGGCGTCTTTTTTGCATGGTGGAGGAGGATGTTGGGAGCGCACCCCTTTTTATAAAGTGAAAGCCCGTGCCCTGATTTTACGCGAAGGGGGAATCCTGACGGTTCCCCTTGCACACATTCCCCTCCCTCCGGCGGGTCGGCTTGCGGGGCATTTTTGCGGCCAAAACCCCAAAATGAGCTGAAAACATCAATACAGCTTAACTTTTTTGAACCGGTGCGGTATAATGATATAAAACAGCCGCTGCGAACGGGGAAATCCCTGCAGGGTGTAAACATTCCGACGTGAGCGAGAGCATTAATGCTGTGCAGCTTCGATTCAACAAAGCATCGGGCGATAGGAATGGATATAACACAAGGAGGCCGGGAAATGAATATTGTAGAAGCAAAGCTCAATACCATAATTGCCGCATATGACAAACTGGTAAAAGGAATTGATGACCAAGCAGCTATGAGTCGGGATCGTGCATATGGCGGGATAATTCGGGCCGGGAAAGGCGAGCTTGTTGAGGGCATTGCAACCCATCTTGTTCAGATAGCTTGGGAGGATGTTCTCCATCAAAACCGGGCAAGAATGGAAATTAATAAAAAGAAAATGCCGATAGGGATAAATGAAAAATACATTGAAAGAATAGCGGATCCGCGTGTGAAGGAATATGTAGTCAAGCACCGGGCGGAGTTCATCTATAAATTCGGAACAGATGTGCAGGTGTTTGTTGATGGTAGATTAGCTCTGCCTATTGAATGCAAAGCATACACCGAAAATGCAATGCTGAAACGGATTCTATTTGATGCGGAATTGATGAAGGAGGCCGTCGGCACCAACACATACTACCTGGTTCAGCTGGAAAGCCAGTTGGGCGGCGATTACGGTGAGCTGAACGAGGTGACATACGGCAGCCCGGCCACCCATGCGCTTTTATCTCATTGCGATGTGGACTTAAAAATCATCACCCTTCTAAAAGGGGAACGCAAGGTCGATCGGCCGATCCACAAGGCGGATTTTTTCAAAGAATTAAAAATAACCGAATTACAGAAGGCGGTTCTCCTGTTTGCAAACGATTTAAAAAGCTATGCGAGGTGACGTCCATGTTTGATGTTAAGGTAACAGAGGAACAGCTCCGGTACGCTGCGGATATGGTGGAGCGATTCAATTTCGGGCAGCGGGGGCGCGGAGACGGCAATAAGCAGGAGCAATTGACGGGTATACTGGGGCAGACGGTGTTTGCCGACCTGATCAATGCCGAGCGCCCCAACGGGGCAACAGGCTTCGATGGCGGGAAAGACTTTGAGATAAACCACAAGCGGGTCGATATCAAAACCATGACAAGATCCGTCCCGATGCGCCCGGATTTCGTTCATAATTTCGTGGGGTATCAAAAAGACTATCCGGTCGATTACTATGTGTTCGCTTCGTTCAATAAAACAAAAGAGATCCTTACCGTTTGCGGCTATATCGGGAAAGAGGAGTTCTTTCGGCGGGCGGATTATTTCCCGGAAGGGACGGTAAGAAAAAGGGCCGACGGCACATCCTTTTCCACCTTTGCCCCGCTGTACGAATTGAGACAGGAGGACCTGCATTCCCCCAAAACCATAGAAGCCCTCATCGAGGGGATCATATAACCGGCAAAGGAAAAAGGCGCGCGGCGGAAAGCCGGGCGCCTTTTTGCGGGTTGGATGCTAAAGCAAAAACGAATCACTGCGGGGCAGGAGCAGCCGCAATTCTCTTTTCCGCAGTGTCGCAATACTCCTGCGAAATATCGATCCCGAGATAGCGACGCCCTGTTTTTTTGGCAACGACCGTTGTGGTGCCGGCGCCGTTAAAGGGATCAAGAACGACGTCGTTTTTGAAGCTGAACAATTTAAGCACCCGCTCCACAAGGCTTTCGGGGAACATGGCAGGATGGCCGAACTCCTTCATGTGGCGTTCGGGGGCGATGCTCCACTTGGCGACCACCCACGACTTGAATTCATCCGCCGTGATATCCGCATCGGCGGCTTTTCCGGGCTTCTTCAAATCCCCCTTGCAATAGACCTCGATAAATTCCCATGTGTATTTCAGGTACGGGCTGGAGGGGCTTTTCCAGCTCCCGTAAGAACACATCTTGCAGTTGTAGTTGTTCTTTTCCCAAAGGATTTCGCCCTTCCATATCATTTTATTTTCCAGGAAAAAGCTGCTGATAATGTGATGGGCGGGAATATAATCCGAATAAAGCGGCTGGATATTGACGACAAACCGCCCGCCGTATTTCAGCACTCGGATGCATTCCCGGAAAATGCCGAACAGCATATCATAATAGGCGTTCCAACCGGCTGTGTCATTATGCGTGTCATATTCCAATCCGAAATTATAGGGGGGCGAGGTAAAGATGATATCGATGCAGTTATCCGGGAGCTTCTTCAGATACTCAAGACTGTCGGCACAAACGATTTTATTCTCGAATTCGGCGGGCAGCGGGTTGTTCTCTTTGGGAAAGTCGTTATCATTCGCGTAATAGTGCTTGCCGCGGTCCTGCTCCTTGGCCTTGCGGTTGGAAACCTTACGTTCGGCATTATATCCGGCAAAATGCCGCTTGCTTCCCCGGATCCCGTAGCTGCCGATTTTATTGACGATGTCAAACGCCGCCTGCTTTAGCGCCCCGTCGATCTCAAGCGCCTCGATGAAATCACGGTATTTTATAACATCAAGCTGGCACAGCAGGAAACGCAGCGTGCCGTCCGCATATTCCATGCAGGCGTCCGCCTTCGGGAATTCGGCATGAAATGCATTTTGCAGCCGGATGACATCCTCTGTGGGAAAAGCCCGGACATCCAGAAGCTCTTCACGATAATCAGTCATAATAGGTAACCTCGCCTTTTGCTGGATTTTAAACCGGTACGGGATCTGCGGCGTACCCCTTCGGTATTACATCAGAACTATTTTAGTACAAAATCAGCCTGAAATCAAGTTGAGCAGGTGAGGCGGCTGCTGCACCGGATAATCGGGAAAATATGCAAAAACGGCAAAAACCGTGAAAATATTCACAAAATATGAACCTTCGCCGGGAAAACCCCTTGACTATTAAACTGATAAGTGATACTATTATTGTGTATGATAAGCTGTACAAGAAAAACATAATAACTTTAGCAAACCTGCCGAAAGACAGGGACGCAAAGTTGAGCGTCTAAACGGGCGACCGCATGACCGGCTGACTGCATTCTTTTTTTAAGAACGCAGTCGGTCTTTTCTTTTTACTTACAATAGCTGGAATATGGAGGATAAAAATGTACGCAGCATCCGGCCGGAAAACCGAATATCGCCGGCGCCGGGCCCGTAGGGCTTCGGCGCTGATGGTTGTGCTGGCGCTGCTGTTCACCATGGTGCCGACGGGCTTTGCCACGGTGGCGGGGGCAGCGGAAGCCGCCGAGGCCGCCCCGTCCGAGCCGCCTGCTGCCCCGCCGGAGCCCATCCCGGAGCCCACCCCGGAGCCTCCGGCCGATGACACCACCGATGACATCTCTGACGACCCCGCCGACGACCCCGCCGACGACATCTCCGACGACCCCGCCGACGATATTACCGACCGGGCCGCACCGACGGCGACAGCCGTTGCCGTGACCTGCTATGCGGCGGTGGATGGCGACTGGAAGCAGGTGGGAACGGTTCAGACCGACAAAATCGACAGCAGCGGCCGCTACTATATTATGGCGGCGGAGCTGGACGGCATCTACGCCGAGTACGGCTTTTCGTCGGCGAATTATAGTGGCGAGCGGTTCTTCCCGCATACCGATGATAACAGCATCGACAAGCTTTGGGCGGATGCCGCCCCCCAACAAAATGCAGACGGCGCATGGCAGATTCCTTTGAGCAGGAAGGACCCGATTTACCTCTACTACCTGCCGGCCAATGCAACCGGCACACCAAGCTATTTTACCGGGAGTAAGGCAAAGACCGATGCAGAGATGCTGGCGGCGAATATGTTCTACACGGTGCAGGTGGAGGACCCCGCCCATGCCGTCTATGATACCCCGCCGGCGCCGCAGGTGCTGTTCCATGGGGGAAGCACCACCGTAACGCTGAATAAGGCCGAGGGCGTCACATGGACGGCCGCAAACGGCCAAACCGGCGCAACGCTCTCGCTGGCGATGACCGAGACGGAACCCGCCGTGACCTATACCATCGATAATATCAATGCCCCCATCCTGTTCCGGCCGCGCGTGGCCGCCGGGATGCTCCGGTATGAGGCGATGCCGGAAGGCTGGATGAGCAAACTCGGCAATTTCGGGACTTCCCGGCAGCAGGCGCAGCAAACCGCAACGGTAAGAGGAGAGGCGGTTTACATGGCGCTCCCCGCCGAAAACAGCCACACCCTCCTTGCCCCCGATATCGACCGCATCGCGGTGACCATCACCGATGCCAATAACCACACCATGTTCTATTCCTTTGCGGGGTGGAAGGTGGCCAGCGCCGCCGGTTCCCCCGTCCTTTCTGCCGGAACGGTTCTCACCGCCGAGCAGCTGAACGACTACGCCGGTAGCGACGGCGTCATCCTGCTGCAGGCGGTGTGGTCGGGCGTGGATAGCCAACGCCGCCCCAATACCGTCCACTTTTTCCTGCATAAAAACGGTGAGCTGAAGGGCTCGGTGGAGGACGGGGTGAAGCCGGAATCCCCAAACGACTATACCCCGGCCATCTATTCCACCCGCATGATGAACGCAGGGGAAATCCCGACAACCTATACCACCGGCGGCACGCCGCTGGTGGCACGCCCCAGTGCGGATGCCGATGCCTACCAAACCAACACCACCATCCGTGATATGGTACGAACCCCGGTGAAGGGCGCCACACTGGAGGACCTGCCCGGCGATGAAACGGTTTTTGCCTACCTGCGGGCCAATCATATCCAAATGCAGATCAACGGCCAGGTGGTCGAAAACGAAAAGCTCAATACCACCTATTTCGGCATCCGCTGGAACACCGTAAAATATGAATCCTCCGACGGCTGGCATATCGACGGGGTACTGGTGGCCAAGCGCGCCCGCTTTATCGTCACCAAAACCTTTGCGGGGGATGCTGCGGCGATCGCCCTTGCAAAGGAGAACTTCACCATCACCGTAAGCCACACCGAGGGTAGCGGCAGCGTGACCGATTTTACCCTGCTGCCGCAGCCCGCCGCCGACGTGAACGAAGCCGGCAAGCTGGGCTACACCGACTATGATGCCGCCACCCAGACCTACACATGGGAGGTCCCGGCCCAGCAGAAGCGAAGCTATACCATCACCGAAGCGGGCTATATCCCATCGGGCAACTGGCGGGTCAGCAACAGCTATGCCATCCGCAATGCCCCCGAGGGCGGCCCCACCGGCTATCAGCCCTACCCGAAGGACGGGATCGTCATTACGGCGGTGGGCTACGCCGATGACGTACAGAATATCGCCGTGCAGACGGTGGCGCTGCGGAACGTCTATGTCGGCGTGGGAACGCTGACCGTCAATACGCAGGATGCCATCACCGGGGATAACCTCCGGGACATCCCCTACCGGCTCACCCGTGACGGCTCCGCCGTAACGCTGTACCGCCGCCCCGGCACCACCCAGTACAGCATGGAAAAAGATGACCCCGGTTATACCGAAACCATCTCCGACGGCACCCTGACCGCCGGCGCAAACGGACTGTTTACCATCCGGCTGGAAACCGGCACCTACACCCTTACCGAAACGCTGCCGACCGGCTACTACGGCCCCGGCACGGTGCAGGTGACGGTGGCAAAGGATGCGTCGGGCGGCATGACCTACCGCAGCGTGGCGCAGAACCTCCCGACCGAGGTGACCACCCCGACAGGCGGCTGGCTGAAGGAAGCCGAAACCGACCACATCACCATCCTGAACGTCCCACGGATGCTCATCAGCGTGACGGCACGCAGCAGCTGGCCGGAAAACGGCGAAAAGCTGCCGGTTACGGTGCAGCTGTGGTGCGATGGCACCCCGGTGCCCGGCGACCAATACACGCAGGTGCTGTCCGAGGAGAACAAATGGGAATACACATGGCAGGAGCTGCCCCTTTTCACCAACGGCACCGTGGCCGGGTACACCCTGCGGGTGACCAAAATAGGGAATACCTACCGGGATGCCGCCCTGGGCGATGGCTTTGCCGACTATGACGTGACCAATGACACCGTAAAATACCGGAAAAACAGCGACTCGGCCTACCGGAACGAGCATATGTGGGAAGAGGACGGGGTGCAGCATTTTGCGCAGGAGGCGCTGCTGGTCGTCCGCAATGAGGGCGTCCGGGGAGCCATCACCTTTACCAAAGCGGATGAAATGAACCGTCCCCTGCAGGGTGCGGAATTCACCCTCTACACCGATGAGCTCTGCACCCAGCCGCTGGCTACGGCCACCTCCAATGAAGACGGTGAGGTGCGGTTTGCGCCGCAGCCGGGCGGCACCTACTACCTGAAGGAAACCAAAGCACCGCAGGGCCACACCGCGGAGGACACCGTCTGGACGGTAAAAATAGCGGGCGGCAAGGCGACCATCACCGACCCCAAGGGCGCCGTCATCACGTCCGTCCGTAATGCCTCCCTGCTGCAGCTGACGCTGCAGGTGCTGGGCCCGGATGGAGAATCCCTGCCCGATACGAAGCTGCGGGTGACATGGGATAAAGTGCAGCACCCGACATACACCACCGGCACCGACGGTACGGTGCTGCTTACGGCGCTCCCCAACGGCAATTATACCGTCCGGCTGATGAACACCCCGACCGGCTACCTGCCGCCGGTTTCCGTCCCCACGCTGAATGCGCAGTACGGAGAGATTACCCTCACATCCGGCGATGACGCATGGACGCTGGAGAACACGGCGGAGGGCTATCTGCTCACCCTGCGGCTGCAGGCGCTGTACACCCTGCCCACCACCGGCGGAACGGGAACAGCGGCCTTTACTGCGGCGGGCGTCCTGCTGATGGGACTGGCAGCGGTGATGCTTTGCCGGAAAAAACAAGTGGAATAAGCAGCCCCACCCCTGCGGAGCCGCAAGCAATTGTGACAAATTATAAGGAGATTTACAATGAAACAGACCATGAAAAAATGCCTGACGCTGCTGCTGGCGCTGGCGCTGCTGTTCACCATGGCGGTCCCCGCTGCGGCGGCCACCCTCTACGACAAAACCATCACCTTTACCAACGTCGCCCAGGGCGATACCGTGAAGGCATATCAGGTGATGAAGTACGCCGACGGCTACAACGCCTACATATTCGATACGGGATTTGAAAAAGCCATTGGCCAGTATAAACCGGCTAATACCACGTTCGATAAGTATTTTGCCGGAATTGACGAGGAAATATTAAAGGATCTTATGGTTTATTACAGTGCACACACGGCGGGCGGGAGCCTTGCAGGCCATGATGCACTTACTTTCCCTGCAGTCTATACTGAAAAAACAGCCGGCACCGACGGCACTGTTTCCATGACCTTGGAGCCCGGCTATTATCTGTTCCTTGTTGCCACCAAAGCAGAAAACGACAAGATTTATCAGCCTGTTACCGCCTTTGTACAGGTCAAGAATGAAAAAGTGAGTGTATATGCAGCAGGAACGGAGATTACGGAAACTCCCAATGTTGCGTTTAAGTCTACCACCGGCCCTATTATCGAAATGAAAGTGAAGGATGACAAGCTGACCGCCCCTGCGTGGAAAGATACTGCGGCCGGAAAAGTCGGCGAGGAAATGGATTTCTATATCCAAGTAACTACCCCCGCCTACAAAGGGAAAGCGACCTTGACGACACTGGATTTGGAGGATACACTGGCTGGTTTGGAATATGTTGCGGGCAGCGTGGGCGTTTACACAACACAGGATATCGCAACGGCTTCTGCTGTTGCAAACGCGGTTACCGTTGATGCCGGAGCATATATTGCCGGAAACCAAAAAGTCACATTCAAGCTGAAGTACGATAAAGTCTGCGATGCAACCGGAGCAGTATCCGTTTATGTTCATTATAAGGCGGTCGTAAAGGCCGAAGCTGCTGTTAAGGATGCTGTGACCTCCGGCAGCGCCGTGCTGAAATATGCTACCTCTGTTGAACCCACCGTGGTCAAGACTACCGCTGCCACGACTGCGACCGTTCACACCTACGCCTTCTCCCTTGCAAAGACCTCCGATGAGGACATTGAGGGCGGCACCGGCAAAAAGCCCCTCACCAATGCAGGCTTCACCCTGTATTCCGATAATGCGATGAACACCCCCGTCAGCATGATAAAAGAAACCGTTGGCGGAGAGACCTACTATCGCCCCGCACTGGCCGGTGAAACTGGCGTGACCGAGCTTCTGGCCGATATGGGTACCGACCAAAACACCCTGCTGGTGCGCGGGCTGGATGCCGCCACCTACTACCTCAAGGAAACCAAGGTCCCCTCCGGCTACTATGCCCCCAAGGGCAGCTTTGCGGTTCAGCTGACCGGTGACCGGGAAGCCGTCGGCGAGGCCCTGACCGGCAAGCTGGCCGCCGCCAGCAGCTTTACCGCAACCAATCCCGCAACCGACCGTGTTCTGATCAACAGCTCCGGCCTGAACACTGCCGAGCAAAACCGTCTGGACGCCTCCCTCAAGAACAGCTCCACCCCTGTACTGCCCACCACCGGCGGTGTCGGCACCGTGATGTTCACCGTTGTCGGCCTGCTGTGCATGGGTGCGGCGCTGTGGTTCTTCCTGTTTGCCCGCCGTCGCCGCAAGGACGAGCAGGAGCAGGGCTGATCCTCATTTTTTCGCCATCCCCCTACATTTTGTTCCCATCCCGCCGGGTTTTCCTCTCTCTCCCCCGGCGGGATGGAGGTAGGGAAAAGCCCGCAAGTGCCCGTTCGGGCTTGCGGCTTTTTCCCTGCCGCACTACCGTAAAGGAGCATCGCTCGTGTCAAACAATTCTTCCCGGCGTGCCCGCCGCGCCAAACAAAAAAGACAGAACCGGCTGGGCGCCGTGCTGGCGATCCTCATCTTCCTGCTGGGACTGGGCATCCTGTTTTACCCGGTGGCCAGCGACCTGTGGAACCAGCACCGACAGAACCGCCTGATCACAAACTACACCCAAAGCACCGCTGCCCTCACCCCGGAGGATCACTCCGCCCTGTGGGAAGCGGCGCGGGAATACAATAAAACCCTCGATCCCGGCTTCCGCGCGGCCTTTACCGGGCGTCAGCTGCCCGCCAATGACCCCTACTGGGGCCTGCTGAACCCCGACGGCAGCGGCATCATGGGCTACATCGAGATCCCCCGCATCAGCGTGCGGCTGCCCATCTACCACGGCACCACGGAGGAGGTTCTCCGGTACGGCATCGGGCATTTGGGCGGCAGCTCTCTGCCGGTGGGCGGAGAGGGCGCCCATGCCATCGTATCCGGCCACCGGGGGCTGCCCTCGGCGCTGCTTTTCTCGGATCTTGACCAGCTGCAATTAGGGGATCACTTCTCCCTGCGCATTTTGGGGGAACAGCTCCTCTACGAGGTCGATCAGATTTTGGTGGTGGAGCCGGATGAGGTAAAGGAGCTGCGCCCGGTGGAGGGCGAGGACCTTGTCACGCTGGTGACCTGCACGCCCTACGGCGTCAATACCCACCGTCTGCTGGTACGGGGGCACCGCATCCCCGCGGAGGCGGCGGAAAAGCCGGTGCAGGTAACGGTGACCCAGCAGGTGGTACACAGCCTGGGCTGGAAGGGCAAGCTTCTCATCGGGGCATTACTGCTGTTCCTGCTCATCCTGCTCATTCTGGCGCTGCTGCGCCGTAAAAAGAAAAAAGACGAGCCCGAAGAAGACAGAAAGGAAAGGGGGAGAGCCAATGAAATATCTTACCAAAACGGCAGCGGTACTGCTGATGCTTCTGCTGCTGTGTCTCCCCGTGACGGCCCACCCCGTTGACCCCGCCCAAACGGGCACCCTCACCATTGAATGTCACTATGGTGGCAGCCCCGTTTCCGGCATGACCCTTTCCCTGTACCGGGTGGCGTCTGTCAGCCCTGCCGGGGAATACACCCTGCTGCCGGCCTATGCGGGCAGCGGTGCGGTGATCACCGGCCGCCCCGATGCCGCCGGTTGGCGGGAGGCCGTCGGCCATCTGATCCGCTGGATCGGCGAGCAGGGTCTTTCCCCGGAGGTGACCGTTATTACGGCAGCCGGGGGCAGGGCGGTGCATGAGCCGCTTGCGGCCGGACTGTACCTGCTTACCGCCGCCCCCTGCCAAAAGGGCAGCTATACCTATACCGCAACCCCGGCGCTGGTGGGTCTGCCGCTGGAGCAGCCCGGCGGCGGGTGGCAGTATACCGTTACGGCCGCCCCCAAGCTGGAGCGCACCGGCACCTATGTCCCGCCTGTCATCATCATACCGGACAACCCGGCCCCCACCCCGGCGGATAAGCTGCCGCAGACCGGCCTGTTGCAGTGGCCGATCGCCCTGCTGGCGGCGCTGGGACTGGTGCTGCTGGCGGTCGGCGGGGCGCTGCGCCGCAGGAGGGAACCGTGACCGGGCGGCGCATCGGCACGCTGTGCGTGATACTGGGCAGCCTGTGCATTCTGGCGGCCGGCCTGCTTTTGGGGCATAACCTGCGGGAGGAGCACCGGGCGGCTGCGGCTACGCAGCAGCTTCTCCCGGCGGTGGTGCAGCGCATCGGGCAAAGCCCGGCCCCCACCGTTTCGCTGGATGGCGAGGAATATCTGGGCGTCCTTTCGCTGCCCACGCTGGCGCTGGAACTGCCGGTGCAGGCCGAATGGGAGATGGAGGCGCTGCGGCGCACGCCCTGCCGCTATGCGGGCACCCTTTCGGGGGATGACCTCATCATCGCGGCGCACAATTACCGGCAGCACTTTGCGCTGCTGCACACCCTGCGCGCGGGGGATGCCGTCCTGTTCACCGATGCCGCCGGGCTTTGTCACCGCTATACGGTCAGTCTGGTGGAAATACTGGATGAAACCGCCGTGGAGGAGATGACGGCAGGGGAGTGGGATCTCACCCTTTTTACCTGCAATTACGATGGCCGCGCCCGCATTACGGTGCGCTGCATCCGGGAACTTTAAGCCCTTTTGCATTTTTCTCTTGACAAAGCTGCAAAATGGTGTAGAATATCATCAAGTGAATAATGATAGCGACCCCGCAGAAACATTCAGAATTGAAAAAGACTGAATATGGAGGGGACTCTGGAGAATCCCATTAGGTTGGGTGCCGAAGGTGCAAGGCGGTCATGCCGCCGAATCTCTCAGGCAAAAGGACAGAGCGATCATATAGGATCTTTTGTTTGATCGCTTGCTATTCTTCAGGGGCTGCTAAAAATAGCAGCCTTCTTTTTATCCCATTTCACGCAAATAAAGTAATAGGAGTGTATCAAATGGAAGCAATGTTACTCGGCATCGTAAAACAAATCAACAGCTATCTCTCGGACTATGTGCTCATCGTGCTGCTCGTCGGCGCGGGACTTTATTTCTCCATCCGTACCCGCTTTGTGCAGGTGCGCTGCTTCGGCGAGGGGATGCGGCGGGTATTCGGCAACATCAAGCTCAACGGCGGACGGCAGCACGGCGGCTTTTCGTCCTTCCAGGCGCTGGCCACGGCCATTGCCGCGCAGGTAGGTACCGGTAATATCGTCGGCGCCTGCGGCGCAATTCTCATCGGCGGCCCCGGCGCCATCTTCTGGATGTGGATCATCGCCTTCTTCAGCATGGCCACCATCTACGCCGAAGCGGTGCTGGCGCAGGAGACCCGTGTGGTGGATGCCGACGGCACCGTCCACGGCGGCCCCGTCTACTACATCAAGCGTGCCTTTACGGGCGGCTTTGGTAAATTCCTTGCAGGATTTTTCGCTGTTGCCATCATCATTGCGCTGGGCTTTATCGGCAGCATGGTGCAGTCCAATTCCATCGGTGAGTCCCTCTCCAATGCCACCGGCGTTCCCACATGGATCATCGGTCTGGTGGTGGCGCTGCTCTCCGGTTACGTGTTCCTCGGCGGCAGCCACCGTGTCGCCTCCTGGGCGGAAAAAATCGTTCCCGTCATGGCCTGCCTTTACATCATCGGAGGACTCGCGGTACTCATCGCCCGCATCCGCTTCATCCCGGAAACCTTCGGTATGATCTTCCGCTATGCGTTCGAGCCGCAGGCCATCATCGGCGGCAGCTTCGGCTTTGCCCTCAAGCAGGCCGTCAGCCAGGGCGTCAAGCGCGGCCTGTTCAGTAATGAGGCCGGCATGGGCTCCACCCCGCACGCCCACGCCATGGCAAAGGTCAGCTGCCCCCACGAGCAGGGCGTCGTCGCCATGGTCGGTGTATTCATCGATACCTTTGTCGTTCTCACCATGACCGCACTGGTCGTGATCTCCACCCTGTATGCCGGCAACGGCATCCTTGCCTCCGGCGCCGCCGAGGGCATCAGCAAGACCAACATGGCGCAGATCGCCTTCTCCAGCATCATGGGCAATACCGCCGGCAGCCTGTTCGTGGCCATCTGCCTGATGTTCTTCGCCTTCTCCACCATCCTCGGCTGGAACTTCTTCGGCCGCATCAATGTGGAATACCTGTTCGGCAAAAAGGCGGTCCCGGTGTATTCCGTCATCGCCGTAGTGCTCATCTTCCTCGGCTCCTGCGTCTCCAATGACCTTGCATGGGAACTTTCGGATATGTTCAATCAGCTCATGGTCATCCCCAACTTCTTCGCCATCGTGGCACTGGGCGGGTTGGTTGCCGCCGCCGCCCGCAAGGGCAGCCGCCAGACCCTCGAAAAATAAGCCGACTTCTCTTTGTTTTTCAAAAAAAGGAAAGCGCCGCAGTTTCCCCAAAAGGGGCTGCGGTGCTTTCTTTGTGCAGGCAGTAGGATACCCCCTCCGGTTCCCCGGAGGGGGCTTGTGCGTTGGGTCGATCTTTCAGGCGGCATTGCCGGGCAGCTCATCCATCTGCGGAGGGTTCCCGCCATAGGGGTCATCGTAGCCGTTAAAGCCGTCCCCGTATTCATAGCCGTAGCCGTAGTCATCGTAGTAGGAGCCGTATTCCTCGTAGTTATACAGCCAGTTTTCCAAATCGTCGATCAGCGGCTCCATGGCGGCCAGCATCGCCCCGAACAGGATCAGCCCGATCAGAAACAGGGCGGCACGGGCCAGCAGCATCCCCCGCGCAAACCGCGCCAAATGGGGGTTATTTCCCACGCCGCACGCCCAGACGATCATACATACCAGCCCGACCACCGGCACCATCGCCAGCAGGATAAGCCCCATATACGCCCACATGCTCAAGCCGTCCTGTGCCGGTTGGGGGCGGTCGGTGCGGGCGGCATAGCGTTCCCCGTGGGGACGGCAGCTGCTGCAGTGGGGGCATACCTCTCCGGGCTGCAGCGGCCTGCCGCATCCGGGGCAGACGTTCTGGTTCATCGGCCTGCCGCACTCCGGGCATGTCGTGGCCCTGTCATCGTATACGGCGCTGTTGCAGTTCGGGCAAAATCTCATCTCGTGTACCTCCTATCACTCTGCCGTGGCCGGGGCGCCCGCAGGGCGTTCCGGCTCCGCCGGAACCGGCGGCCGGGGGCCGCCGAGCCCGCCTGCGGCGGGCTGCCCTGCGGGCGCCCCGCCATCGGCAGTCCGGCCTTTTCACCCCTATTCTACCATATTTCCCCCCTGAATGCAAAGCATCAATTACAGCAAAGCCCCTCCCGCAGCGGGGAGAGGCCTTGCCGAAACAATATGAAAAGGAGTATAGGGGAAGCAAAATCAGTTGGCGCTCTCGGGCACGTACTCGGTCAGCACCAGACTATGGGTGTATTCCTTGCCGTTTCGTACCACCTTTACGTCCACCCGGTCGCCCACGCTGTGGGCAGCCAGCGCCGTTTTCAGGTCGTCACCGGTGGTAATCTGTGCATCACCAAAGGAAACCAGCCGGTCGCCGGCCCGCAGCCCGCCCAAATCGGCGATGGAGCCGGACTGCACGCTTTGCAGGTAAACGCCGGTATGCTCCAGCCCGTAGTAGTGGGCGGTGCGCTCATCGGTGATATCCACCAGCGTCACCCCCAGCACGATCTTGCCGGTCACATACCCATGGCTGATCAGGTCCTCGATAATGGGCTTGACGCTGTTGATGGGAATGGCAAAGCCGATGTTATCCACCGCATTGCCGCTGGAATCGCTGTTGGACTTCGCATTGACGATGCCCACCAGCTCCCCGCCTGCATTAAACAGCCCGCCGCCGGAATTACCGGGGTTGACGGCTGCGCTGGTTTGCAGCAGCGTCATGGTGTTGCCGTCTATCGTCACCTCGCGCTCCAGCGCACTGATGATCCCGTCGGTGACGGTGCCGGAAAGGGTGCCCAGGGGGTTGCCTATGGCCAGTACCGCATCGCCTACGGCCAGCTTGCTGCTGTCGCCCAGTACGGCGGGGGTCAGGCCCTTGGCGTCCACCTTCAGCACGGCGATATCATTACTTGCATCGGTGCCCACCAACGTGGCGGAATAGGCAGAGCCGTCATTCGTCGTTACGGTGATCTGCTGCGCACCGTTTATCACATGGTAGTTGGTCACAATGTAGCCATCGGCGGAAAGCACCACGCCGCTGCCGGCGCCCTGGGTGACATATTGCCGGAAGAAGTAGCTGGTGGCTACACTTTCGGTGGTGATGGCTACTACGCTGTCCTCCACCCGCTGCACCACCCCGGAATAGCTGACGCCTACTCCGGTGGAGCCGCTGCCGTCAGAGGACGGGACCTCTACCCCTTGATACAGGACGGTGGAACCGGTATTGATCAGGCCGCTTTTCGCAGCGATCACAGCGCCGCCGGCGCCGCCGATGAGGGAAAGCACCAGACAGGCTGCCAGCAGCAGCGCGGTGCCCTTTTTGCCCCGTCCCGTGGATTTTTTGTTTGCGTCCGGGGGCATATGCCCTTCAACAGCCGTTTGCTGCGCCTGCCCGGACGCGGCATCCTGATGGATGCGGTCTCTATAATAACGATACTCCCCCTCGGGAAGATCGGTATTGTCGGTGGTGAAGTTCCGGTCATTAAAGTTATCATTCGGATATGTCATGGTTCTGACCTGCCTTTCTTCGGGACGCCGTCCCTTTCACTGGCATCCATTATATCCGCAAATTGTGAACAATACTTGACACAATTTTTTATCTTCGGTAAAAACAGGTGACAGTTTAGTGAAATTGTGTAAAGTTTTTTTGAAGCCCGGGCTGCCTGCCGTCCGGTGCATGGTACGCTTTCCCGTCCCGCCCCTGCATACCCCGCCCCACGGCCCGCAGGGCAAGCCGCCCTCCGGGCGGCTTTCGGGGGCGGCCTGCGGCCGCCCCCTACGCCCCGGCCTTCGGCCGGGGCGGCCCTGCGGGCCCGCCTCCCCCTGCACCCACCCCCCGGCGGCTTCACCGCCCGCCTCCCCCTGCACCCACCCCCCGGCGGCTTCACCGCCCGCCCCGCCCAAGCCTGCCCTCCCGCACCTTCCGCCGGGGCGCAGCCCGCCGCCCTCCGGACGGCTCGGCGGCCTACGGCCGCCGCGGCGGCTCCGCCGCCGGGGCTGCGCCCCACGCACAAACCAACTCCACGCACAAACCACCCCCATGCACCCGCCCGCCGCCCACCCACCCCCGCAGGGGGCCCTTCCCTGCGGGAACGGTCCTGACGGGCTGCGCCCGTCCCGGCGGCTCCGCCGCCGCCCCTGCGGGGCCCCCGCTACCCGCCCCGCCCCCTTTTCCCCCTAAAATCCCCGCAATCCCTTGCAAACGCCGCAAAAATCCGTATAATAAAGTGGTATATATCCTACCGAAAGGGAGAACAAAAATTATGGCAGATCAAAAGAAAATGGTAGCCGAAATCACCTCGATGGAGGACGATTTCGCACAATGGTATACCGACGTCGTTAAAAAGGCCGAGCTGGTCGATTACGGCAGCGTCCGCGGCTGCATGATCATCCGCCCCTACGGCTACGCCATCTGGGAGAATATCCAGCATATCCTCGACGGGATGTTCAAGGCCACCGGCCACCAGAACGTCTATATGCCCATGCTTATCCCGGAAAGCCTGCTGCAAAAGGAAAAGGACCACGTAGAGGGCTTCGCCCCCGAGGTGGCATGGGTCACCATGGGCGGCGAGGAAAAGCTGGAGGAGCGCCTGTGCGTACGCCCCACCAGCGAAACGCTGTTCTGCGAGCACTATTCCCACATCATCCACAGCTACCGCGACCTGCCCAAGCTGTATAACCAGTGGTGCAGCGTCATGCGCTGGGAAAAAACCACCCGCCCCTTCCTGCGCAGCGCCGAATTCCTGTGGCAGGAGGGCCACACCATGCACGAGACCGCCGAGGAAGCCAAGGCCGAAACGGTGCGGATGCTGAATATCTATGCCGAAATGTGCGAAAAATACCTGGCCATCCCCATCGTCAAGGGCGTCAAGACCGATAAGGAAAAATTCGCGGGTGCCGAGCAGACCTATACCATCGAGGCCATGATGCACGACGGCAAGAGCCTGCAAAGCGCCACCTCCCACTACTTCGGGGACGGCTTCGCCCGTGCCTTCGATATCCAGTTCACCGACCGCAGCAATACCCTGCAATACCCCCACCAGACCAGTTGGGGCATGTCCACCCGCATCATCGGCGCCATCATCATGACCCACGGCGATAATAACGGTCTGGTGCTGCCGCCCGCCATCGCCCCCGTGCAGGTCATGGTGGTGCCCATCGCCCAGCATAAGGAGGGCGTTGCCGAAACCGCCTCCGCTCTCTGCGACCGCCTTAAAAAATCCTTCCGCACCGATATCGACCTTTCCGAAAACAGCCCCGGCTGGAAGTTCGCCCAGTACGAGATGAAGGGCGTCCCGCTGCGTCTGGAGATCGGCCCCAAGGATATCGAAGCCGGCCAGTGCGTGCTGGTTCGCCGGGATAACCGTGAAAAGACCTTCGTCAAGCTGGAGGACCTCGAAACCGAGATCGCCCGCCTGCTGCAGGAGATCCACGACAGCCTCTATCAGAAAGCCCTCGCCAACCGCGAAGCCAATACCTACATCGCCCACGATATGGACGAAATGCACAAGGTCGCAGACGGCACCAACGGCTTCTATAAAACCATGTGGTGCGGTGACCTCGCTTGCGAGCTGTGCATGAAGGACGAGATCGGCGTCACCAGCCGCTGCATGCCGCTGGAGCAGGAAGACCTCGGTGCCACCTGCGTCTGCTGCGGCAAGCCCGCCAAGCACATGATCATCTGGGGCAAGGCCTATTGATCCTCCCCTTACCGTTTTCAGCTGCCGCCGGCCACCCACCCCCGCAGGGGAGCCCTTCCCTGCGGGAAGGGCCTGACGGGCTGCGCCCGTCCCGGCGGCTGCGCCGCCGCCCCTGCGGGGGGGCGCACCGCTCCCCCCCCCTGCGCCACCCCTGCACTTACCCAACCCAGCATCCCCCCACCCCCGCAGGGGAGCCCTTCCCTGCGGGAAGGGCCTGACGGGCTGCGCCCGTCCCGGCGGCTCCGCCGCCGCCCCTGCGGGGGGGCGCACCCGCTTCCCCCCGCACCACCCCATAATCACCCACCCCAACCACAAGGAGGTCATCCCCATGGGCTGTACCCACGATTGCAGCTCCTGCGGCCACGATTGCGGCTCCGAGCAGGATTTCTCCAAAAAGCTCAATGAAATGAGCAGTGTCAAAAAGGTCATCGGCGTCGTCAGCGGCAAGGGCGGCGTCGGCAAATCCCTCGTCACCAGCCTGCTGGCCGTCAGTATGCAGCGGCTGGGCTACCGCACCGCCATCCTCGATGCCGATATCACTGGCCCCAGCATCCCGCAGGCGTTCGGCATCCGGGAAAAGGCCGAAAGCCTCGGCGAGGTCATGCTGCCCGCCGTCTCCCGCTTCGGTACCCAGGTCATGTCCATCAACCTGCTGCTGGAGCAGGAAAGCGATCCCGTCGTCTGGCGCGGCCCGGTCATTGCCGGGGCGGTCGGCCAGTTCTGGACCGATGTCTACTGGAAGGACGTGGACTTCATGTTCGTCGATATGCCCCCCGGCACCGGCGATGTCCCCCTTACCGTATTCCAGTCCCTCCCGGTGGATGGTATCATCGTCGTCACCACCCCGCAGCAGCTCGTCGGCATGATCGTCGAAAAAGCGGTAAAAATGGCCGAAATGATGGATATCCCCCTCCTCGGCGTCATTGAGAATATGAGCACCTACACCTGCCCCGACTGCGGCAAGCAGCACGCCGTCTTCGGCGAAAGCCACCTTGACCGCATCGCAGCGCAGCACCACATCCCGGTGCTGGCCCGCCTGCCCATTCAGCCGGCCCTCGCTTCGCAGATGGACTCGGGCACCATCGAGCTGTTTGAGGGCGACTTCATGCAGCCCGCCGCCGACCGTCTTTGTGCCCTGCTGCCCCAGTGAAAGGAGACTGCGCCATGATCCTCACCATTGATATCGGCAATTCCAATATCTGCTTCGGCGTCTACGAGGGCAAAACCCCTCTCTTTACCGCCCGCGCCAAGACCGATCCCCTGCGCAGCGAAACGGAATATGCCGTCCTGCTTTCGCAAATTTTCGCCCTGCACCGCTTCGATGCCGCCCGGCTGACGGGTGCCGCCATCTCCTCGGTCGTACCGGCGCTCACCACCGTTTTCAGCGATGCCGTCCGCATTTTGGGGGAGATCCCCACCATCGTGGTCGGCCCCGGCGTCAAAACCGGCCTTAATATCCGCATCGATGAGCCTGCCTCCCTCGGTGCGGACCTGGCCTGTACCGCCGTCGGCGCAGCGGAAAAATACCCCCTGCCCGCCATCATCATCGATCTGGGCACCGCTACCAAAATCACCGTCGTTACCGAGGACCGCAGCTTTATCGGCGGCGCCATCCTCCCCGGCGTCAAAATCTCGCTGGAGGCGCTGTCCGGCTCTGCCTCGCTGCTGCCCTCCATCGGCCTCGGTGCCGGAAAAATCAAAACCATCGGCACCAACACCGTGGACTGCATGCTTTCCGGCGTGGTACTGGGCACCGCCTGCATGGTCGATGGCCTCATCGAGCGTTACCGGGAGGAGCTCGGCGACGTCCCCACCATCGTTGCCTGCGGCGGGCTTTCCCCCGCCATCGTACCGCATTGCCGCACCAATATCATCCTGGACCAGGACCTGCTGCTGGACGGCCTGCTTGCCATCTACCGCCGCAACACCCCGCCCAAACAGCACTGACCCCCGCCTTTTCGCTCCCACCTTCCGGGGTGGGAGCTTCCCTTTTCAGGCCCACCCCCGGCAGGGCAGGGGATAGGGGCGCAGCCCCGGCGGCGCTCCGCGCCGCCGAAGCGGCCTCCGGCCGCTTGCCCGCCTGCGGCGGGCGGGCTGCGCCCCAAGCCTCCTCCCCCCGCAAACCCCGCACCTAAAACCACCCCATCCCTCCCCCCGCTCCACCCCCGCAGGGGAGCCCTTCCCTGCGGGAAGGGCCTGACGGGCTTCGCCCGTCCCGGCGGCTCCGCCGCCGTCCCTGCGGGGGCGGGCGGGCTGCGCCCTTGCGGCCGCAGCCTTGCCTTTCGCACAGCAGCATGATAAGATAAAAGAACAAAACACAATCTGCGGAGGTGGAAGAATGAAGTATCTGGTTTTACTCGCCGGCTGCGGGCTTGGCGATGGCTCATGTATAGAGGAGGTCATTTTGACCTATACAGCCCTCGATCAACACGGCTGCGACTACACCCCCGTTGCGGAAGGGGTCTCGGTCCCGTCGATCGACCACCTGACGGAGCAGACGGCGGAAAAGCGGAATATCCTTATAGAAGCAGCCCGCATCGGCAGAGGGCGCATCAGGGAAATCCGCGAAATCGATCTTGAGGAATACGGCGCGTTAATCATCCCCGGCGGGCTCGGCCTATTGAACAATTACAGAAATTCCGAGAGGGTAAAGGCATGCATGACGCATTTCGTCAGCAGTAGAAAGCCGATCGCCGCCATGTGCGCAGGGATCGACTTCCTGCGCCTCTTTCTCGGGAATGACCTGTTGGCGGATGAAACGAAAGACCTGACCGCCGAAAGCTATTGCTTTGATGCCGGTAAAAACATCTATTACACGCCTGCCTTCAGAAAAACCGCCGGCTGCCATACGGCACAAATGGGCATCAATGCCATGATCGATGCATTATGTCAGGCCCAAACCGTCCGATAAGTTTTCCACCCCCCGCAATAAACCGTCCGTTTCGTGCATTACACGGATGACAGGAGACAAAAGCCTATGTTCAGTATGCTGATGATAACCGAATACCCCCCGCAGGAGCGGCAGGAACTGCAGGCGCTGCTTTGCCGCATCGCCGCCGGAGAGCGCGAGGCGCTGGCGGAATTATACCGCCGCACCCGCACCGCCGTTTACGGCCTGGCGCTTTCCTACCTCAAAAATGCGCATACCGCGCAGGACGTCACGCAGGATGTCTACGTGCAGGTGTGGGACTGCGCCCACCGGTACCGCCCCACCGGCTCCCCGATGGGTTGGCTGCTGACGGTATGCCGCAATCTCTGCCTGATGCACCTGCGGCGGGAGGGCCGCAATACCACCCTCGAGGAGGAGCAATGGGACGCCATCCCGGCGCAGCAAACCGGCCTTGATGCCGAGGAGCGGGTCCTTTTGCAGCAGGCGCTGGCCACCCTCGGCGAGGAGGAACGGCGCATCATCCTGCTCCATGCGGTCACGGGGCTCAAGCACCGGGAGATCGCAGCGCTGCTGGAACTGCCCTTGTCCACCGTCCTGTCAAAATACAACAGAGCATTAAAAAAGATGCGAGCTTATCTGGAAGGAGATGACGCCCGATGACCAATGAAAGAATGGAACAGCGGCTGGCCTCGGCGGTGGAAAAAACCGCCCCGGACGATGTAAACGGCGTTCTCTCCCGCTGTGAAATGCGGAAAGGAACGGTAATCAATATGCCGAATACGAAAACAGCAACGAAAAAATGGATCATGGCAGCAGCTGCCTGCCTCGCAGTCATTCTGGTCGGAGCCGCCGTGCTGCTGCAGCAGGCCAATGCGGTGGCAACGGTGGTTTCGCTGGATGTCAACCCCAGCATTGAATTGAAGGTGAACAGCAGCGAAAAGGTGCTTTCCTGCACCCCCCTCAATGACGACGCCAAGGCCATCCTGGCGGAAATGGGCGAGGGTGCCGACCTCAAGGGCGCCAAACTCGAGGTGGCGGTCAATGCCATCGTGGGCAGCCTTGTGCGCAACGGCTACCTCGATAGCATCTCCTCCGCCATCATGATCTCGGTGGAGGATAAGAACACCGAGCGTGCGGAAAAGCTCCGCAGCGAGCTGGCAAGCATCGTGGATGTGACCCTGCAAACCGAAGCAGCCAAGGCCGCCGTCCTGACCCAGACGCTCCCGCAGGATAAAAAGCTGGAGCAGCAGGCGCGGGAAAATAACATCTCCACCGGCAAGGCGGCGCTGATCAACCGCGTCCTCACCCTCAATGCCGGATTGAAGTTCGAGGAGCTTGCAAAGCTCTCGGTCGAGGAGCTCAAGGACCTTGCGGAAGCGGGCGCGCCCGCCATGCCCATCGGCAAGGAAAAAGCGCTGGAGATCGCAACGGCCGCCTACACCAAGACGACCACCGCCAAACTGCTGTATAGCGAGGTCGACCCGGAGCTGGACGAAATCCCCGCCCACTACGAGGTCGAGCTGACAAGCGAAACCGGCGAGGAGTTCGAGTATAAGATCGATGCCTATACCGGCACCGTTTTGGAAAGCAAGCGGGAAGGCACAGCCGGCACCGGCACCTCCGCCGGGCAGCTCCCGCAGCTCCCGTCGCCGGATCAGCTCGACTACGCCAAGATAAAGGCCAAGGTTCTCAAGTATCTGGGCTTGAGCGAAAACATCAGCTGCGATATGGACGTCAAGCTGGAGATCGAGGACGGCAAGCTGGTCTATGAGGTCGAATTCAAAGCCGGAAAAATGGAGTACAGCTTCAAATTCGACGCCACCACCGGCGCCCTCCTCAAGCAGGAGATAGAGAAGGACGACTGATCCCCCATAAAGCCGAGCCCAACCCCGCCCCCACGGCGGGGTTTTGCCTTCCGGCAGATGGGCATGACACAGCCTCTGCTCGCCTATCGGCGGGATACTTCCTCGGCAAATCGCAGTCCTTACCGCCTTGCGGTGCCCGAAAAAACCTTCGCACTATTCGTTTGCTCGATTTTTTCGACCGCTACGGATTCTCCGCCTCGCTGCATCCGCCGCCGGCGGCGCTCGGCTCCGAATCCCCACCCCCCGCGACCCGTTAGGTAATAGTGGGATATCGCCTATCGGCGGCGCAAGCCTTTTAGTTATCATAATCTGTACGGCTCGCCGCCGGGGCGTTCCTTTTGCACCGCCAAAAGGAACCAAAAGCGGGTCAAGGGGGACAGATTCCCCCTTGACAAACCCCTTTCCGGCGCCCTGCTGCGCTGGATACGAAAGGCGTTTTTTCTGCGAAAAAAGCCTTCCGTACTGCACGCAGACGGGCTTAATAAGGTGTCTGTGACACATCTGCCCCCTCCCAACCTCCCCCGCTTCGGGGGAGGGGAACGCCCTCCCTTCTCCTGCAAACCGCCAGCCCCGCTAACCATAACCATGGGTCAGCGGCTCATCTTTCGGCCAATCATAGTCCTTACCGCCTTGCGGTGCCCGAAAAAATCTTCGCACTATTCGTTCGCTCGATTTTTTCGACCGCTACGGATTCTCCGCCTCGCTTCATCCGCCACCGGCGGCG
>SFFJ01000036.1 GCA_004557855.1 Oscillospiraceae bacterium | reverse complement strand
AGGGGGCAGATGCGCCTGCGGCACCTTATAAGCACCGTTTAGCCCACGCTCCGGGAAACCGCCCTTTGGTTTTCCGGGCGGGCGTTCCGGTGCGTCGGGGTCTTGGGGTTTACCCCAAGTCGCTTTTGGGCACTTTTGGCGAGTCAAAAGTGCCACCCCGCCGGTAGGCGTGCAATCTATAACCTTTTATAAGATTTGCCCCGCCGCAGGCGATTACAAGCCTTCTCACGAACGCCCCCCGCAGATACCCCACCGAAAACCCCCTCCGCTGCAGCGGCCGCCGCAGGGGAGGGGGTGTGTTTAATAGCTTCTGTCCGAATATTTGCTTCTGTATTTTTTCTTCTTCTTTTTATTGTGCTGCACCGCATAGACGATATACGCCGCCGCCAGCACCACCACGACGATCAGAATGACCTTGGCCGCCGTGCTGCCCAGCAGCTTGCCGATGGTGCCCAGCACCTTGCGGAACCACGAAAGGGAGAAATCCTGGGTCGCCACCAGCTCCGCCGTGCCGATCTCCTCACCCATCAGCATGATATGCACCGTGCCCAACGTGTCGCCCGCCGCAATGGGAGCCTCCACCGCCTCCGGCAGCTCGGTATTGTAAATGATACTGTCGGGGGTGATGTCATCCCGCAGCAGCTTCACCACATCGTCCTTTACGGCCAGCCGGGCAATTTTACCGTCCCCGCTGTATTTCACCGGGACCTCTGCCATCAGCTCGCCCTGCTCCAGCAGCGTTTTCAGCGAAAAGTTGCCGAATGCCCAGCGGTAGAACTGCCGGGTCTCGATGAAGTTGGGGTACGGCTCCGAGGCGGTGGGGGGTGCGCCCATCACCACGCAAAGGTAATGGTACCCGGCGTCCTCCGCCTGACTGATGACACAGCGGCCGGACTCATCGGTGCTGCCGGTCTTGATGCCCACCACCGGGGCGTAGTAGTAGGGGCTGCTGGTCAGCAGCATCTTATTGGTGGAATACTGCCACAGGTCGTCATGCTTATTGGTCTGCCCCAGCTGCACGGCGTAGTTTTTCACTATGGCGGCAAAATCCGGCTTCTGCATGGCATACTTCGCCAGGATCGCCATATCCCTTGCGGTGGAATAGTGGTTATCGCTGTGCAGGCCGGTGGGGTTGGTAAAATGGGTGCCGGTGCAGCCCAGCGCCTTGGCACGGTCGTTCATCATCTCCACAAACCGGGTGATGTCCTTGGGCATGGAATCGGCCATGCCGCCGCTGCCCACATACCCCGCCAGGATCATGGCGGATTCATTGCCCGACTGCACCAGCGCCGAGGTGAGCAGCTGCCGGATGGTCAGCCGCTCCCCGACGATCAGCCCGCCGAGGGAGGCGTTGGTGCCGTACAGCATATTCTGGATCCACATGGGATATTCGGCGGTTTCGTTGTCAAGATCCTTTACATTTTCCAGCACCAGTATGGCGGTCATGATCTTGGTAAGTGAGGCCGGATAAACCTGCTGATCGGCATTTTTCTCATACAGCACCAGCCCGGTATCCAGGTTTTCCAGGTAGACCGCGTTGCTGGTCGGGGTAAAGTCCGGCTCGTAGGTAATGGCCGCCGCCGGGCACAGCAGCATCACTATCGCCAGCAGCAGCGCCAAAAGCCCGGTCAGCATCCCTTTTTTTCGCATGATAAAAACACCTCCGCAGTTCATTCTGTATTCGGGGTAAAATTATTCCTCCGCAGCGGGCTTTTCCTTTTTTCCGCCGCTTATCAGCCCGGAGACCGTATCCATCACATCGGGCACCATGCCCACCAGACGGTCGGCGGTATTATTGTAGCTTTGCACCTGTATCAGCTTCACATCGCCGTTTCGCACGATGAGGAAGGCCATGGGGGTAATGGTGACCCCGCCGCCGGTGCCGCCGCCAAACAGCTCCTTCTGGCTGGAGGGCAGGTCACCGCCGCCGCTGCCGAAGCCGAAGGAGACCCGGCTCACCGGCAGGATAACGGTGCCGTCGGGGGTGACGATCTCCTTGCCGATGACGGAATTGGAGTCCACCAGCGCCTGCAGATTTTTCATGTTGCTTTCGGTCAGCTCGCCCAGATAATGTGCCATAGTTTTTACCTCCGGTAGATTATTTGTAAAATGGACATCATGCAAATCAGTTCCCGCCTGCGGCGGCTATGGCACTTTTGTTTCGCCAAAAGTGCCCAAAAGCGATTTAGGGCTGCGCCCTAAAAACCCGCTGACGCACCGGAACGCCCGCCCGGAAGGTCTGCGACCTTCCGGATCGTGGGCTAAACGGTGCTTATAAGGTGCAGCGGCGCATTTTTATCGCCGCTGCGCTGGAGCGCAGAACGGCGAACCACCACCCCTGTCTGGCCCGGGTCGCTCCATAGTCGCATTGCGGCGCTCACGCTTGCACTGCTCGTGTCGCTCCCCAAGGAATTGTCACTGCATCCGCCACCGGCGGCGCTCCAATTCCTTGCCCCTCGGAGGAGGGGAACTATGGGGTAGGTAAGTAAATGCTTTCGAAACAGCGGCAGCTGCCTTCGGCGGGCCGCAGTCATTTTCTTCCCCCCGCCGCCCCCTGCAAGGTACAGGCCACGGGCCGCAGGCCAAACCGTCCTGCGGACGGTTTCGGCGGGCTCCGCCCGCCGCGGCGATGCTGCGCATCGCCGGGCCTGCGGCCCGTCCCCGCCCGCCCGGTCGCCCCGGGGGAACGCTTATTTCAAAAACTTCAGGTAGAGCCTGCCGCCCTGCCACAGCAGCCGGAACCCGGCCCCGGCCAGTACCATCGGGCAGACCCGCACCAGCAGGTCGGCGTCCGCCGCCTCGCCCTCCGGCCCGGATTGATAATCCTGCCGGATGTCCGCCCGAAACTCCTTCACCTTGATGTTCTGTCCCAGAAAGGCATAGGCGGTGTACAGCAGCGCATTGGCCCGCCCATACCGGATCGCCGTCTGTGCGGCGTCCTCGCCGGCCACCGTCATGGTAATGCGGCACCGCTTCAGGGTGATGGCCCCCAGCGTTTTTTGCAGGGCCTCGCCCAGCAGCGGCAGCAGGTCATTGATAAGCTGCAGCCAGTCCATAAAGGGACGCTTTTCGCCCGCTTTTTTCTTTTTCGGGGCCGCTTCGGATTTCCCCTCCGGCTTCTGCTCCTTTTCGGCCTTGTCCTTTTCCGGCAGCGGCCACAGCGTAAAATGCAGGAACAGCCACCGCCCCTCGGCGGTCAGCGTGCCGTTGCGGTAGGAAACGGCGATCCCGGCGGGCAACAGCAGCACCAGAATAAGTGCCAGCACCCCCAGGATGATCCACAGGGCGATCATTTCTCCTCCTCCGCCGCCAGATCGTCAAAGCCCAGCTGCTCCTCGGCATCGGCGTCCTCGGTATCCTCCGGGGGCTGCAGGTCGGGCAGCTCGCTCAAATCCGAAAGCCCGAAGCAGCGCAGGAACGCCGCCGTGGTGCGAAAGGCGATGGGTCTGCCCGGCAGCTCCATCCGCCCGGCCTCCTCGATCAGCCCCTTCTCCTCCAGGCTTGCCACCACGGAGGAGCTGTCCACCCCGCGCACCTGCTCGATAAAGCCGCGGGTCACCGGCTGGTTATACGCCACTACCGCCAGCACCTCCATCGCCGCATTGGAAAGGGGGGTGTTGCTGCGCAGCTCCAGCGCCGTCCGTATGACGGTATCATACCCGGTGAGGGTGCAAAGCTGCCAGCTGTTTTCCAGCCGGCGCAGCTCCAGCGGCAGCTCGCCCCCGGCAAGAGCCTGCTGCAGCAGCGTGCATTGCTCCGCCGCTTCGGCATGGCTCACCGCCAGTGCCTCGGCCAGACGGTCGGTCTCCAGCGGCTCGCCCGCCGCAAACAGGATCGCAAATATTTTTTTCTGCGTATCGGTCAAATTCATGCTTTGTCCTCGTTTCGGTCAGTTTGGTCATCGCCCCTGCAGGGGGCAAATTCGGGCCGCAGGCCGTTTCGGCTCCGCCGAAACCCGGCGGCTCCGCCGCCGTCGCCGCCCTTCGGGCGGCGGGCCTGCGGCCCGCCCCTCCCTCTCGGCATTCCTGCGGTGCTATTGCCGTTCCCGTCTCCGCCCGGTGAATACCAGCTCGGTATCCCCGTCGGTCAGATGCACACGCCCGGCCTTCAGCAGCTCCAGCACCGCCATAAAGGTCGCCACCAGTTCGCTGCGGTCCCGGTTCTCCGCCCAGATGCTCTGCAGGCTTCTCCTGCCCCGGCGGTAAAAGCCCCGCAGCAGGTGCATAATGCGGCTGGTCACCGAAACCACCGGCTTTGTCACCAGCGGGGTAAAGGCGGTCTCCTGCGGGGGCAGACGCCGCCGGCCGCGGCCGCAGGCCGCCCAGTAGGCGTTGGTCAGCTCCCCGATGGGATGATGACGGCGGTAGGTCGGGTCGATCTCCAGCGGCATGGGCTCGCGGGTAAAAACCGCCCACCCGCTGTCCCGCAGCCGCAAAAGCGCCGCGGCCTGCTTGCAGCTCTGGTACTCCAGCAGCTGACCCACCAGCTCCGCGCGGGGGTCGTCCTCCTTTTCGCAGCGGGGCAGCAGGCTGGCAGTCTTAATGTACACCAGCCGGGAGGCCATCTCCAAAAACTCGCTGGCCACCTCCATATCGCTCTCCTGCAGCGTCCGGATGACCCCCATGTACTGCTCCAGCAGATCGCTGATGTTGATATCGTAAATATCGATCTGATGCTTGGAAAGCAGCGCCAGGATGAGATCCAGCGGCCCCTCGTATTCATTTACCTTAAAGGTGAGTTTTTCCATTTTCGTCGTTCCTTATCCCAAAAATCGGGTGATGAGATCCAAAAAGCCGTAAACGGCGTTCCGCAGGAAGGAAAGCGGGCCGTCCAGCCATCCCAGCATCAGAATAATAAATACCCCGTAGATGATGTACTGCTCATACTGCATCACCTTGTAGTAGAGCCGTGCGGGCAGCAGGGCGGTCAGCACCCGGCTGCCGTCCAGCGGCGGAATGGGGATGAGATTGAACACCGCCAGGTTGATGTTCAGCAGGCACATGATAAACAGGATCTGCGCAATGGCGGTGGCGGTGGTCAGGTTGATGGCCAGAATGGGGTACAGGAAATAGCACCACAGCTTATACAAAATCAGCGAAAGCAGCGCCAGAATGATATTGGCCGCAGGCCCCGCCAAAGCGGTGAGGATCATTCCCTTTTTGACATTCTTAAAATACCGGGTGGAAACCGGCACCGGCTTGGCCCAGCCAAACCCCGCAAAGATCATCAAAATCGAACCGATAACATCCAGGTGCGGCAGCGGGTTCAGGGTCAGCCGCCCCAGGTTTTTGGCGGTGGGATCACCCAGCTTATCGCTGGCCCAGGCGTGGGCGCACTCGTGGATGGGAATAGCGGTGAGCAGCACCATGGCCCGCACCAGATAGGTAAATAGGTCTTGTTTGAACATAGGGGCTCCTTCCCTGTGATTAGTGCAAAATAATACTATTCTATTATAGTACAAAAGCGCCCGGAACACAAGCGAACAAAGCATGAACTTTGGGGCACTTTCCGCCTGCCGGCGGCGGGGCGCTCCTCGGCCAATATCAGTCCCGCACCCGCGCACCGCGACCCGTTAGGTAATAGTGGGATATCGCCTTGCCGGCGGGGCGTTACTTTTCTGTGAAGAAAAGTAACCAAAAGTCATTCAGGGCTGCGCCCTGAAAACCCGGTCGCCCTGCTGCGCTGGATACGGATTCAGATTTTTCGGTTACGAAAAATCTGAATCCGTATCCAGCGCAGATGGGCTTCAAAGGTGTCTGTGACACATTTTTATCGCCCCCGCACTGGAGTGCGGAAGGGCGAACCACCACCCCTGTCCCCTCCTCAAAGGAGGGGGACTATGGGGAGGGAAATCAAATACTTGAACGTCAGCGGCTCATCTTTCGGCCAATCATAGTCCCGCGCCCCAACCACCGCGACCCATCCCCACCACCGGTAGCTGCAAACCATCCCCTAATCTTTCCCCGCCAACCCTATCCCCCTGCGGGCTCGCTTCGCTCGCCCCTCCCAATTTGCCCCATCAAATCATACCCAATTACAACCACAAATTAGTCGCCCGCACCCCTCATTTGTAAACTTTTCGTTAAAAATTGTTGTTTTTTAACCTTCCCGATGCAAAATTTCCCCGTTTCGTCCGTATTAGTGAAAGGCCTTTTACCATCCGACCCGACCGCATCGGGTCATCCGGGGGACAACCGTTGGAAAAACAGGCCCCCCGCCGCACCTTGAAAATCGAATATCAGTACAGAAGTGCCAGGAAAAAACTCCGCCAAAAACCCATCCCCCGGCGCCTCGAGGCATAGAAAAAAGCCCCTGCCACAGCGGGACAGGAGCTTTGGTTGCGGGGGTCAATGGGAAAGCATCAAACAGCTCTCTCTACTTTGCCGGAACGCAAGCAGCGGGTGCAGGCGTAGATACGGCAGGGAGTACCATTTACAACTGCCTTTACACGTCTGACATTGGGCTTCCAGGTACGGTTCGCACGGCGATGAGAGTGAGAAACCTTGATCCCGAAAGTAACGCCCTTACCACAAATTTCGCATTTTGCCATTTGTCTGCACCTCCTTATGGGGCAATTATAATCATGCAACATTAGTATCTTATCAAAATTTTCGTCTAAAAGCAAGAACTTTTTTGCAGGTAGATGGGATTTGGCAGCATTTCCGGCTCTTTTTCCGGTCGATACAATACTTTACGTATAATCAGCATACAATTATGCAATTTGTATGCTTTCTGCCCCTGCTTTTTTTGGTATAATGGAGTCGTAACCCGACCGAAGAAAGGGGGAACCCCCGTGACCGCGCACCCGCATTTACGGCAAAGGGCGCTGCCGGGCAAATGCCCCCTGCCTCTTCCCGATACCACAACGCCGTAACCCGACCGAAGAAAGGGGGAACCCCCGTGACCGCGCGCACGCATTTACGGCAATCGGCCGTCCCGCCTGCCGTCGCCGCCCTGTTAAAAACCCTGCACGAGGCGGGCTTTTCGGCCTACCCGGTCGGCGGCTGCGTCCGGGATTTACTGCTGGGCCGGCAGCCCCACGACTGGGACGTGACCACCAACGCCCTGCCCCGCCAATCCGAGGAGCTGCTGCAAAGCTGCCGGGTGATAGAAACCGGGGTGCAGCACGGCACCATCACCGTTTTGGCGGGGGACTGCCCGGTGGAGCTGACGACCTTTCGGGGGGAGGGGGGCTATGCCGACGGTCGCCACCCCGATACCGTTACCTTCGGGGTGACGCTGCAGCAGGATCTGTCCCGGCGGGATTTCACCATCGGGGCGATGGCGTGGGACACCGAAAAAAACTGCCTGATCGACCCGTTTGGCGGGCAGCGGGACCTGCAAAACCGGCTGCTGCGTGCGGTGGGAGACCCCGACCGCCGCTTTGCCGAGGATGGCCTGCGGATTTTGCGGGGACTGCGGTTTGCCGCCGAGCTGGGCTTTGCGGTGGAGCCGGAAACAGCCGCCGCCCTGCGAAGAAACGCTCCCCGTCTGCAAAGCCTTTCCCCGGAACGGGTAAGAGCCGAGCTGCAAAAGCTGCTTTGCGGCAGGGCCGCCGCCCCGGTGCTGCGGGAGTATATCGAAGTCATCGGGGTGGTGCTGCCGGAGCTTTTACCGATGGTGGGCTTTGCGCAAAATAACCCCCACCACAACCGGGACGTCTGGGAGCATACCCTCACCGTCCTGGAAAATATCCCGGCGGAGCCGGTACTGCGCTGGGCCGCCCTGCTGCACGATGCGGAAAAACCGGCCTGCTGCACCGTCGATGCGGAGGGCGTCCGGCATTTCCACGGGCACCAGCAAAAAAGCGCCGAAACCGCCGAAGCGATCCTGCGGCGGCTGCACTGCGAGACCCGGCTGATCGCCGACGTGACCGAGCTGATCAAAATCCATGATATCCGGTTCCCGGCCACGGTGGAAACGGCCACCCGGTGGGCCGGCCGCTGGGGAGAAAAGCGCTTTTTGCAGTTTACCGAGCTGCGCCGTGCCGATACTTTAGGGCAGGCGCACCCCGGGGAAGCGGAACCGTACTACCGGGCGCTGCGGGCGGCCTATGACGAGGCCAAGCGGCAGGATGCCTGCTTTACGGTGCGGCAGCTGGCCGTTTCCGGCGACGATTTAACGGCGATAGGGCTTTCGGGACCGGCGGTGGGGGAGACACTGCGGCGGCTGCTGCGGCTGGTGCAGGGCGGCACCCTGCCCAATGAAAGGGCGGCGCTGCTGGCGGAGGCAAGGCAACAGGAATGAGTAGAGGAGGAGCATATGGAGCGAAAAGCGATACTGGCAGCATTCTGGCGGGCGGTGGCCGCGCAGGAAAAAGACCCGCTGCGGGAATTTTTTGCGGAGGGGGCCGAGGTGTTGTGGCCCAATACCAACGAGCGTTTTTCCGTGGAGGAGTACCTGCGTGCAAACTGCGAATATCCGGGAAAATGGAATGGGAAGATCGAAAGGATGCTGGATACGGCGGAGGGCAGTGTGACGGTCACGCGGGTCTGGTCGGAGGAATTTTCGGTACGGGCAATCTCGTTTTTTCGGTGGCAGGGGGAGAAGATCCTGCGGCTGGAGGAATACTGGAGCGATGACGGCGCACCGCCTGAATGGCGGCGGAAGATGCAGATTGGACAGAAAATAACGGAGGATTGAAACGGCATGAAAGACATCTTTGAGCGGGATATGGCCGGAGAACCGGTTTCCATTGATGAGAACATCATCGCGGCGGGCAGTCCAGCGAAGGTCATTAAGCCAGTGCCGAAGGAGTAAGCAGGACTTGAGGGAAAAGAAAAGACTTCGAAGAGGGGGATGCCCCGGCGAAGCCGGGGCGCCCTGCGGGCCGGAGCCATCCCCCTGCAAAGACCCGCGGAGAAGAAAAAACGCCGCCCGCCGCCTTGGAAAAGCCCTTTGACAGGAGGGGAAAGCTGCGGTAAAATAAAGCCGGAAACCAAAACAAGGAGGGACCCCATGAACCCAGCAAAAGTGTACTATACCGACCTGCGAACCCGTGACGGAGACAATCTCCCCAAAAAGCTGCAGCGGCTCATCCGCGCGGCGGGCATAGCAGATATTGACATGGAGAAAAAGTTTGTGGCCATCAAGCTGCATTTCGGCGAGCCGGGCAATTTGAGCTTCCTGCGGCCGAACTATGCCAAGGCAGTGGCCGATGTGGTGAAGGAGCTGGGCGGCATCCCCTTTTTGACCGACTGCAATACCCTGTATGTGGGCCGTCGCAAGCACGCCCTGGAGCATTTGGAGGCGGCGCAGGAAAACGGCTTTTCGCCCCTTTCCACCGGGTGCCAGATCATCATTGCGGATGGGCTGAAGGGAACCGATGAGGTGGAGGTGCCGGTGGAGGGCGGCGAGTATGTGACCGCTGCCAAAATAGGCCGCGCGGTGATGGACGCCGATGTTTTCATCAGCCTGGCCCACTTTAAGGGGCACGATTCCACCGGGTTCGGCGGCGCCATCAAAAATATCGGCATGGGGTGCGGCAGCCGTGCCGGCAAAATGGAGCAGCATTGCAGCGGCAAGGTTTCGGTGAATCCCAAAAGGTGCCGGGGCTGCGGCGCCTGCGCCAGGAACTGCGCCCAGGGCGCCATCTCCTACGGGGAGGACCGCAAGGCGGTGATCGATGAGGAAAAATGCGTGGGCTGCGGCCGCTGCATCGGGCACTGCAATTTTGATGCGATCAGGAACAATAACTTTAATGCGGGCGAGCTGCTGAACCGGAAAATGGCGGAGTACACCAAGGCCGTTCTGGCGGGACGCCCTGGTTTCCACATCAACATGGTCATTGATATCAGCCCGAGCTGCGACTGCTGCCCGACCAACGACGCCCCCATCCTGCCGGATATCGGGATGTTTGCGAGCTTTGACCCGGTGGCGCTGGACATGGCCTGTGTGGACGCCTGCAACCGGCAGCAGCCGCTGCCGGACAGCCAGCTGGCCGATAACATGGCGGCCGAGGGCTTTTGCGACCATCACGATCACTTTACCAACAATTCCCCCGAAACCGACTGGCGCACCTGCCTGGAGCACGCCGAGAAGATCGGGGTGGGGACCCGCAGCTACGAGCTGGTGCGGGTGAGATAACCGAATACCGCGAAAGCATCACCCGGTGGGGCCGTCCCTGCCGGGTGTTTTTGCCGGTTGGGGGGTGTTTACAGGGGGCGGAGTTTGCGGGGGGTGTGGGCCGCAGGCCCGGCGGCGGAGCCGCCGAAACGGGCGGAGCCCGTTTGCCCGCCGCCTGCGGCGGCGGGCGGCCTGCGGCCGGGATTTTGCGGTTTGCAGGGGGCGGCGGGGGGCGGAAAGCCCCCCATTGGGTGAAGACTGGGTGAAAAGTGCGGGGGATAAATTGACAAATACACATAGTGTGTATTATAATCCCTTACAGTGCCGAGGGGGCGGGTGTGCCGCCCCGGGGCATGAAACAGACTTTTTCCGGAAGGGAGTGAGGGCAGTGACCACGGCCGGCCAAACGATGGATAAGCGGATGCTGCGGACCCGTGAGGCCATCCGGTGTGCGCTGCTTTTGCTGCTGAACCAAAAGGATGCTTCCCAGATCAAGGTCTCGGAGCTGACCGAAAAGGCCGAGATCAGCCGCAAGACCTTTTACCTGCACTACGCCAGTGTGGATGAGGCCCTGCAGGAGCTGGAAAATGAGATAGAGGGATGGGTGATGACCCAGCTGGCGCAAAGCGACATCTGGGGGAACCGCCACGACCTTTATTCCATTTTGAGCCGGGTGGACCTGGCGCTGCGGGAGCATGAGACCTATTCCTGCTACATGGAAAGCCGGCGCAGCCGTTACTTTATGATGTTCCGGCTGAAAAACGCCATAGCCAAAATGGTGAAGGAACAGATAAGGGAAAATGCCGGCACGGGCGCCGAGGAGGACGATGTGGAGGCCGCGGCGGAGTTTGCGGTTTCCGGCATCCTTTCCATGTACTACGACTGGCTGAAAGCCCAAAGGATTACGCTGCGGCAGCTGGCCGATAAGGCCCAAAGGCTGCTGAACGGCGGGATGCTGGGCCTTTTGGGGAAAAAGACGGAAGAAAAGGAGTAAAATAAAAATGGCAGAACAGGTAAAACGCCGCAGAGGAGACCGTAAGGACGGGCGCCTGCTGCGGGAACTGGATTCCCTGCACTACATTACGGGTATTATTTACCCGAACCGCTGTGATAACGAGGCTTACATAGGACTGCGGGTGGACCTGACCCCCATAAACGAGTACCTGAAAAAGAAAAATGAGGGGGAGGAGCTGTTCCCCTACACCATGTTCCATGTCATCACGGCAGCGCTCATCAAGACCATTACCCTGCGCCCCAAGCTGAACCGCTTTATTGCCAACTGCAACTTTTATCAGCGCAATGAGGTGACCGCTTCCTTTATCGTCAAGAAGAAGTTCAGCGATAACGGCGGAGAATCGCTGGCCTTTATCCATGCCGAGGACGGCGAAACGCTGGACTCCCTGCACGAGCAGCTCTTTAAGAAGATAATGAACTGCCGCAGTGAGGAAACGGGGGACTCTACCGAGGGCGCTATGGATATCCTGAACAAGATGCCCCGCTGGCTTTCCAAAACGGCGATCAAGATCATCTGCTGGCTGGACCGCCACGGCTGGGTGCCCAAAAGCATGGTGGAAAGTGACCCCTACTATTCCTCGGTGGTGCTTTCCAATCTCGGCTCCATCGGGCTGAAGTGCGGCTACCACCACCTGACCAACTGGGGCACCTGCTCGCTGTTCTGCATCGTGGGCGAAAAGAAGATGGCACCCTATTTTACCGCCGACGGCAGCTACGAGATGCGGGAAACGCTGGATCTCGGCCTGACCATCGATGAACGGCTGGCCGACGGCTATTACTATTCCAAGAGCATCAAGCTGCTCAAATATCTGCTGGAGCACCCCGAGCTGCTGGAGCGCCCCGCCAATGAGGAGGTAGACTATGATCATCACTGAAACCAGAACCCCCTGGATCAATAACCTGGGGGATGTGCCGGCCACGCTGGATTATTTCCGGGGGAGCATGTATGAGGCGGTGGAGAAGATCGCCCAGAAATATCCCGAATACATTGCCTATGACTTTATGGGCCGCAGCACCACCTACAAAAAGTTTGTGGAGCAGATCAATCTCTGCGCCCGTGCCCTAAAGGCCATCGGCATCCGGGAGGGGGATAAGATCACCATCTGCATGCCCAACTGCCCCCAGACCGTCATCATGTTCTATGCGGTCAACCTGGTGGGCGGCATTGCCAATATGGTGCATCCCCTTTCCAGCGAAAAGGAGATCGAATTCTACCTCAAGGAGTCCGGGAGTATCTGTGCGCTGACGCTGGACCAGTTCTACCATAAGTTTGAGGCCGTGCGCCAGCACGTGGACAGCCTCAATAACGTTATCATCGCCAGCATCAAGGATGAGCTTTCCAAGCCCATCAAGGTGGGGTATATGCTGACCGAGGGCCGCAAGATCCAGAAGATCCCGGCCGACGCCCCCATCATCCGCTGGAAAGAATTTTTCAACATGGGCAGCCGCTACCGCTGGAAGTACAAGGTGCATAAAGAGGGCAAGGACCCGGCGGTCATCCTGTACAGCGGCGGCACCACCGGCATTACCAAGGGGATTCTGCTTTCCAACCTGAACTTTAACGCGCTGGGACAGCAGATCATCGCTACCAACCCGATGTTCCGCCCCGGCGACAGGATGCTGGCGGTCATGCCGATGTTCCACGGCTTCGGGCTGGGCGTTTCCATCCATTCGATGCTTTCGCAGGGCGGCCGCTGCGTGCTGGTGCCCCGCTTTACCCCCCAAAGCTATGCCAAGCTGCTGCTCAAGCACCGGTGCAACTTTATAGCCGGCGTGCCCACCCTGTACGAAGCGCTGCTGCGTCTGCCCACCATGGACGGCGCCGATTTGAGCTTCCTCAAGGGGGTATTCTCCGGCGGCGACAGCCTTTCCATCGAGCTGAAAAAGCGGTTTGATAAGTTCCTGTTCGACCACCATGCGGTCATTCAGGTGCGGGAGGGCTACGGCACCACCGAGTGTGTGACGGCCAGCTGCCTGACCCCCACCCACATGGCAAAGGAGGGGTCCATCGGGCTGCCGTTCCCCGATACCTATTATGATATCGTGAAGCCCGGCACGCAGGAAAGTATGCCCTACGGCGAGGAGGGGGAGATCTGCATTTCCGGCCCGACCGTGATGATGGAATATGTGGGGCATCCCGATGAGACCGCCCAGACGCTGCAGACCCATCCCGATGGGCGGGTATGGGTACACACCGGCGACCTGGGCTGCATGGATGACGACGGGTTTGTCTACTTTAAGCAGCGCATCAAGCGGATGATAGTGACCAGCGGGTACAATGTGTATCCCAGCCAGCTGGAGAATGTTCTGGATGCGCATGATCTGGTGCAGATGAGCTGTGTCATCGGCGTGCCGGACAGCCTGAAGATGCAGAAGGTAAAGGCCTTTGTGATGCTGAAGCCGGGCCTGACCCCCTGCGACGAATACCGGGATATCCTGATGGCCTACTGCCGCAAGAACATTGCGAAATACGCGATGCCGTATGAGATCGAGTTCCGTGAGCAGCTGCCCAAGACGCTGGTGGGCAAGGTGGCCTACCGTGTGCTGGAGGAGGAAGAGATCAGCCGGCTGAACGGGGAACAGAATGAGGCGTAAATAAGCGAATAAGAGGAAAGGCTCCCCTGACCGGATGGTTGGGGGAGCTTTTGTGCGGTTGTGGGGGGCGTGAAAAAGCCTGCTGTCACCTTCGGTGGGGCAAGCCTTATAATAGACTTAATTAGTACGGCTCGCCGCCGGGGCGTTTAAGGTAAAAGTTTGTAGTCACCTTCGGTGGGGCGAGCTTTTTAGAAAGCTTGGTAAGTACGCCTGCCCGGCGGGGGCATCCTTTTGTGCCGACAAAAGGATGCAAAAACGGTTCAGGGCTGCGCCCTGAAAA
>SFFJ01000035.1 GCA_004557855.1 Oscillospiraceae bacterium | reverse complement strand
ATCCGAGCCCCTTTCCCGCCATCGGGAAAGGGGGTGGGGGGAAAGGGCAGATACGCCCGTGGCTACCTTGGGAGCGATTCTGTGCGCAGTACGGATTGAATTTCGGCTCCCGCCGAAATTCAATCCGTATCCAGCACTGCAAGCGACAGAAAGGGGTTTGTCAAGGGGGAACCTGTCCCCCTTGATCCGCTTTTGCTTCCTTTTGGCGGTGCAAAAGGAAGCCCCCGCCGGGTAGGCGTGCTAATTAAGTCCTTTATAAGACTTGCCCAACCGGAGGTGATTACAAACCCGCCCCCGCCGTCAGGCATACAGATTATAACCTTGTAAAAGGCTTGCCCCACCGAAGGTGATTGCAGATTATTACCTAATAATTCCCCCCATCCCCCGGCGACCCTGCGGGCTCGCTTCGCTCGCCCCGTAGCCCCGCAGCCGCCACCCCCATCCCCCCAAATTGTCCCTTGCATTTTCCCCCCTTATCTGCTATGATATCTTGCGGAAGCCGACCCCGCCCATTCCGGGCAGGCCCGCTCCCCAAAAATTTGCGCTGTATCCCCACCCGCTTTCGTGCAAATGCCGCTCGCCCGCGCATGGGGCCGTATCCCGCAGGGAACGCCACCCGCCGCAAAAGGGCCCGCCGCATTACCGAATGAAGCGCCGGGAATAGCAGCAAGGAGGAACCTATGAATAGCTCGAACCGCACCCGTACCCTTACCACCCTCGGCATCCTTACCGCCATCATTCTGGTGATGTCCTTCACCCCCCTCGGTTACATCAAAACCCTGGGCCTGGAGATCACGCTGCTGCACATCCCCGTCATCCTCGGTGCCGCGCTTACCGGCCCCGTCGGCGGCATGGTGCTGGGCGGCGTATTCGGCCTTACCAGCTTCTTTCAGTGCTTTGGATTAAGCAAATTCGGTACCACTCTCTTCAGCATCAATCCCGCCGGTACCTTTATCGTCTGTGTGATTCCCCGCATCCTGCTGGGACTGGTTGCCGCCTACCTCTACCGTGCCTTCGATCACCTCGCCGGCAAATGGAGCGGCACCATCACCGGTGCGCTGGCCACCATCTGCCATACGGCAATGTTCATGGGCACGCTGGCGATCTTCTTCTACACCAGTGACTATCTTCAGGGCTTTGCCGCTATGATGGGCACCACCAATGTCTTTGCCTTCATCATCGCCTTTGTCGGCCTGCAGGGCCTCCTGGAGATCATCCTCGCCGCCATCGTGGTCGGTGCGCTGATCCCCGTCATCAAAAAGGCCCGCAAGGCCTGATCCGCAAAATCGCAAAAAAGAGGCATCCGCTACGGGTGCCTCTTTTCCTATCTCTGCAGGGGGCAAAACCGGCCGCAGGCCCGGCGGCTCCGCCGCCGCCACGGGCTGCGCCCGTGGGGCCGCCGCTGCCGCGGCGGCCGGCCTGCGGCCGGCCTGCTCCCCTCGGGCTTCATCAGTCCAGCGGATGCTCCAGCGCCATCAAAGCCCCCTTCACATCCTCCCCGCCGGGATAGCTGTATTCCTCGTCATGCTCCTCCTCGGGGTCGCCCGCCCGGTGCGTCGGGATAAAAATCGGAATGGGACAGTCGTCCACCGCCTTGATGACCCGTGCCCGGTTCTCCTCGGTGTCCTCCAGGGAAAGCGCCGCCAGCAGCGTCGGGGTGGTAAAATGCTCCCCGTAGGGGATGTGCATCACCGTCTCCCATACCTCCCGCTCAAAATCGTTCCCGCCGGGCGCCAGCGGCAGCGTGAAGATGACCCGGTGCCCGGTCCAGTATTCCAGGATCTGTTGGAACCCCTTCTTCAAAAGCGGGGTCTCCTCCTCGTCTGCGTCCACCTCCAAACCGTCACCGAAAATCAAACGGCAGAGCGCATAGTCGTCATTCTCCACCAGCGTGATCCACCCCGGCCCCAGCTCCTTGGTAAACTTCTTCATGTCCATTCCTCCCTGAATATACTATTCGTATATATTTTATAATATTATACCAACCTTGCGGCAGCATACAGCGGCTTGACGAAAATCGGTTCCGGCGGCGTCCCGCTCGCAAAGGCAACAGCCCGTCTCCGCCGGGCAAGAGCCTTTCCTTCGCGCTCCTTGCCGGCTTCCCGATTTTCCCCTGCGCCGCCTCACTTGCAGTACTTGCGGAAAATCTCCAGGTACCGGTCGCCGAAGGAAACCAGCGTCACATCGTCCAGCGGCAGCACCAGCGGGTCGGCCAGCCAGTTGCCCAGCGCATCCACCCGCTTCATGGTCAGGTAGCGGCTGTCCACCTTGATAATGCGCCCCAGGAAGTACAGCGACTCCTCCGGGTTTCCCTCGCACTCCACCGCCGCCCAGCCGGCGTATTTCGCCATAATGCCCTCCAGCAGCTCCTTGCGGTCCCGGCAGGGAAAGCCCGGCGCCTTGACGGCATCGTACAGCTTTTCGGCCGCCATCACCCGCTGCAGGAACGGCACATCGTCCATCTGCTCCGCCTCGGTGATGTCCCCGGTGCGCAGCGCACAGTAGCCGTCCATCAAAAAGTTCGATTGCCGCTGCAAAACCACCAGCTCGTTTTCCACCGCCACCGGCACCCCGGCGTATTCCGGTGCCACCAGCTCGTCCCGGTACAAAACCACCATGTTCTTTTGCTGCATCGCCTTTTGCAGCAGTTCCTTTTCCTGCATCTTATGTCCCTCCCCCGGCGCCTCCCTCCCGGTCGGCGCCGTTTTTTCATTCAGTCGTAGCCTTTCGGGAAAGTCCGCCGCACCGCAGCGACCTCCCCCGGCGCCCCCCTCCCGGTCGGCGCCGTTTTTCATTCAGTCATAGCCTTTCGGGAAAGCCCGCCGCACCGCAGCGACCTCCCCCGGCGCCTCCCACCCGGTCGGCGCCGTTTTTTCTTATCCTCGGGCTCCCGCCGTAAAAGCAGTCGGCTCATGCCCCCGGCGCCTCCCTCCCGGTCGGCCCCGTTTTTTCATTCAGTCATAGCCTTCGGGAAAGCCCGCCGCACCGCAGCCGGCCCTCCCCGGTATTCTATCCTTCAGCCGCAGCCCGGCCGGTCACACCCCTGCGGAGCGTCCCATTTTGGCCAGCTCCCACTCCTTCAGCTCCTTCAGCTCATTATAAATCGCCACGTAGCTTTTGTGCCGGCTCTCGGGGATGACCCCCTCCCGCACCGCCTCCAGAACGGCACAGCCCTGCTCGGTGCGGTGGCTGCAGCCGGTGTAGCGGCAGCGGCCCTTGCAGTCCGCCATCTCGGGGAAGCACTCCGCCAGCTCGGCGGCGGGCATCGGCTCCGCCTTCGCAAATTCCAGCGCCGAAAATCCCGGGGTATCACACAGCCAGCCGCCCTGCCCGTCGGGGAACAGCTCCACATGGCGGGTGGTATGCCGTCCCCGCCCCAGCTTTTTGCTGATCTCCCCGGTGGCAAGGTTGAGGTCGGGGTAAAGCCCGTTCATCAGGCTGCTTTTCCCGGCGCCGCTGTTGCCGCAAAAGGCCGTGATCCCGCCCTTCAATAGCGCAGCGGCCTCGGTCAGTCCCTCCCCGGTCAGGTTGTTCACCACCGCAGTGGGGTAGCCCGCCCTGCGGTAAATGTCCACCCACGGCTCCGGGTCGGCAAGATCCGGCTTGGTGAACAGCACCGCCACCGGGATATTCCTCCTTGCCGCTATCGCCGTCAGCTGATCCAACACCAGCGCATTGGGGGCCGGGTCGGCCAATGATACCACCATCGCCAGCCGGTCAAGATTGGCCACCGGCGGGCGCTGCAGGGTATTTTTCCGGGGGGCTATGGCGGTGATGCTCCCGCAGCCGGGCTCGGTCGGCTCAAAGCTGCACCGGTCGCCCACCAGCAGGGTGGTCGCATCCTTGCGGAAGATCCCCCGTCCGCGGCACTCGGTTCTGGTTCCGTCCTCACCGATGACGGTATAAAACCCGCCCAGCGAGCGCAAAATCAGCCCCTCCATTTATTCACCGAAGGACGCCGAATAGTCGGCCGTCCAGTAGTATTGCCCGGTCGTGAAATCCACCGAAGCACTCTTATACACCACCCCGTCGATCCGCACATCCACCATGCAGATGCCGCTGCCCTGCAGCGGGATGGAGATGAGCCGGGTGTTGCGGGGCTCTATTACCTCACTGTATACGGTCTCGCCGTTCAGTACGGCGGTCACATTCACCGTTCCGGGCAGGTCGGGCGGGGTGGTTTGCAGCGTTACGGTGGCCTCGCCGTTGACATTGGCATTATCCACCGTTCCCACCACCAGCGTCACCTTGCCGCCGATGGGCACCATGCTGGGGGAGGCCGGGGTCTGGCTCACCACCAGGCCGTCATACTGGTAGTCGGTCAGCTGATAGGTCACCGTTACCTCAAACTGTGCATCCCGCAGCGTCTGCACGGCCGTCTCCTCGGGATAGCCCAGCACCTCCGGCACCTGCACCTTTTCCTTATCGCTGCCGGTGCTGACATACACCACCACGGTGCTGCCCGCCGCAACGGTCTGTCCGGCATCGGGGCTGGTACGCACCACGCTGCCCTCCGCCACGGTATCGCTGGGAATCTCGCTGGGGGAATATTTCAGGCCCATGCCGACGAGCTTGGCATAAACGGCGGTGGCCTCCTGGTTGGTAAAGGTCGGGATGGTCACCATTTTGCTGCCGGCGCTGACCCAAACCTGCACCGTGCTGCCTTTTTTCACACTGGTGCCGGCATTGGGGCTCTGGCGGTAAATCTGTCCCTCGTCATAGTCGGCGTTGTAGTCCTCGCTCTCCAGCTTTATCTTGATGCCGGGGTAGGCCCCGTTGGAGGAGGCGGCGGTAAAGTCCACCCCGACCAGGTTCGGCAGGGGGATATCCTCCACCGACTTGAAGGGCTGATAGATCTGGAACATCACCAGCACAAAGAGGATGCTGGCCGCCAGCACACCGCAGGTCACGGCAAACAGCTTGGAAAGCGGGGTGGTCAAACGGCTTTGCAGCCGCTTGCGCAGCGGATCCCGGTTCTTTTCCCCGCCGCTTTTTTTCTCGGAAAAGACCGGCACGGCGGCCTTTTTCTGCTTTACGGCATAGGCCGGGAAGGTCGTTTTGGGGTCGGCCAGCCACCGCCGCAGGTCGGATATCATCTCGCCGCAGTTCTGGTAGCGGCAGTCGGGGTCCTTGGCCATGGCGTGCAGGGTGATCTGCTCCAGTCCCACCGGCACATTGGGGTTGAGGCTCCGCAGCGCCTTGGGGTTCTGCTCCACCTGCTGCAGCGCCACGCTGATGGGCGACTCGGCATCAAAGGGCAGCTTTCCGCACAGCATCTCAAAAAGGATGACGCCCACCGAGTAGATATCGGTCCGCTGGTCCACGGCGCCGCCCAGGGCCTGCTCCGGGCTGATGTAGTGCACCGAGCCGATGGCGTTTCCATCGATGGTGCGGCTCTGGCTCATGGCAAAGCGGGCAATGCCGAAGTCCATCACCTTGACCTCGCCCTTTTCGGTCACCATGATATTCTGCGGCTTGACATCCCGGTGGACGATGCCGTTTTCATGGGCGCACTGCAGGGCGGTCAGCACCAGCCCGGCAATATTGGCGGCGGTGCGGCCGGGGACCGGCTTTTTGCGTTCGATGTATTCCTTCAGGGTGATGCCGCTGACATACTCCATCACCAGATAGGGGTTGGGGGCATCCAGCACCACATCGTAGATTTTGACGATATTGGGGTGAGAAAGGGCATTGATGGCCCGGCTTTCATTGCGGAAGCGCCGCAGATATTCCTCATCGGCGGCATATTCATCCCGCAGTATTTTTACTGCGACGGTCCGCAGCGCCTCGGCATCAAAGGCCCGGTAGACATTGCACATGCCGCCTACCCCCACCAGCTCCTCGATGAGATAGCGGTCGCCCAGCTTGGTTCCCAGTATATTTTCCATGTGTTTTGTTCTCCTCTCAACGGTTGTGCATCAGTACGGCGGTGATGTTATCCGGCCCACCGGCAGCATTGGCTTTGTTTATCATTGTGTGAATATCGGCTCCCCGCAGGACCTCCTGCAGGGCTTCGGTCAGCTCTCCCGGCGGCAGCGCATTGTAAAGGCCGTCGCTGCACAGCAGCAGCGCATCCCCGGTTTTCAGGTCTATCACGGTGTAGTCGGGCTGCACCTCCGGCTCCACCCCTATGGCCCTGGTAATGGCATGGCGGTCGGGGTGGCAGGCGGCCTCCTCCGGGGTAAGCAGGCCCTGCCGCAGCAGCGCTGCCACCGCCGTATGGTCCTCGGTCACCCGGGAAAGCTCGCCCTCCCGCAGCAGGTAGCAGCGGCTGTCTCCCACATTGGCCACCAGTGCGGTCCCGTCGCTTACCACCGCGGCACACAGCGTGCTGCCCATGCCGTCCAGCGCCCCGCCGCTTTGCCGGCTGCGGGTAAAAACCGCCCGGTTTGCGCCGTCTATCGCCGTTTGCAGCAGCAGGTGAAGGCTGCGTTCCTCCATGTGCGGGCGCAGGCTGCTTTCTATCATGCGGCGTACCTCCTCGGCAGCGATCCCGGCAGCGATCCCGCCGCCGACCTCACCGCCCATGCCGTCGCAGACCACAGCATAGCCGCTTCCCCGGTCGAATACCTCCCCGGCAAAACGGTCCTCATTGGCTTCCCGTACCATTCCCCGGTCGGTCACCCCGTAAATATGCAGCATCTTTCTTTCCCCCTCTCGGGAAGTTTTGTGTCGTAGTGCGGGCTCCGCAGCCCGGTTTTCCGGCCCTTGGCCGGGCTTTTCGATGGGTCGGGGGGCTATCCCCGCCCGGCGGCCGCAGGCGGCAGGTTTTTTCCTCCCCGCCGAGTCCCCGCCGTCTCGCAGCCCTTGTCCTGCGGCTGCTCCCCGGCGGTTTTACCTTGCAGTAGAGTCGGCCTTTTCGATGGGTCGGGGGCTGTCCCCGCCCGGCGGTCACAGGCGGCAGGTTTTTCCCTCCCCGCCGAGCTCCCGCCGTCTCGCAGCCCTTGTCCCGCGGCTGCTCCCCGGCGGCTTTACCCTGCGGTAGTGTCGGGCTTTTCGGTGGAGTGGGGGGCTGTCCCCGCCCGGCGGCCGCAGGCGGCAGGTTTTTCCCTCCCCGCCGAGCTCCCGCCGTCTCGCAGCCCTTGTCCCGCGGCTGCTCCCCGGCGTTTTTACCTTGCGGTAATGTCGGGATTATCGGCTTCGGCCCTCCGCAGCTGCCCGCAGGCGGCCGCAATGTCGCTGCCCAGCTCCCGGCGAACCGTCGCATTGAGACCCAGGGCGCCCAGCCGTGCCGCAAACCGCTGTACTGCGCTCTTTTCGGGGCGCTTTGTGCCTCGCTCCGCCACAGGATTGACCGGGATGAGATTGACATGGCAGTTCTGCCCGCCGAGAAGCGCCGACAAAGCTTCGGCATGGGCGGGGCTGTCATTGACCCCGGCGATGAGGGCGTATTCATAGCTGATGCGGCGCCCCGTTTTGGCAAAATAATTTTTGCAGCTTGCCATCAGGCGCGCTATATTATACTGCCGGTTGACCGGCATGATGGAATTTCGGGTTTCATCATCCGCTGCGTGCAGCGAAATGGAAAGGGTAAGCCCCAGCCCCAGCTCCGCCAGCGCATCGATGCGGTCACAAAGGCCGCAGGTGGAAAGCGAAACGTGCCGCAGGCTTAAATTCCTGCCCTCCGGGGAGGAGAGGATGGTGAGGAAATCGAGGACATTTTGGTAGTTGTCCAGCGGCTCGCCGATGCCCATCAGCACCAAAGAGGAGATGGGCTCCCCGGCCTGCCGCTCCGCTTCGTACACCTCCCCCAGCATTTCGGCGGGGGTCAGGCTGCGGACCAGTCCCCCCAGGGTGGAGGCGCAGAATTTGCAGCCCATCCGGCAGCCGACCTGGGTGGAAATGCAGAGGCTCAAGCCGTGCTCGTACCGCATCAGAACCGCCTCGACGCAGTTGCGGTCGGGCAGCTCCAGCAGTAGTTTTACCGTTTCATCCAGCCGGCTTTCCAGCCGCCGCCGGGTGGTAAGGGTGGTGAGAAAGGCGGCGTCCTCCAGCTTTTTCCGCAGGGCGGCGGAGAGGTTGGTCATCTCCCCGAAGGAGCCGACCCGTTTTTGGTGGACCCACCGGTAGATCTGGCCGGCCCGGAATTTGGGCTCGCCGAGGGTCCCGGTGACCCATTCGGTGAGGGCCGGGAGTGTCATCGAGGTGAGGTTGGTTTTCGACATAGCGGGCTCCTTTCCGGGGAAATTCGAAGGGGGAGGGGAGAAAAAGTCCCTCCACTAATACGGCCAAAACGGGGATTTTTTGCATCAAAAAGGTTAAAAAGCAACAATTTTTAATAGAAAGTTTACATTTGGGGGAAAAAACGACTAAATGGTGGGGATAAATGGGTGTGATTTGGTGGGATAAATTGGCGGTTTTAGGGGCCTTTGGCGGGCGCCTGTCGGCGGATATTCGTGAAAAAGTCTGTAATCGCCTGACGGCGGGGAGAGCTTTTTAGAAAACTTGGTTTGCACGCCTACCCGGCGGGGGCATCCTTTTGTGCCGACAAAAGGATGCAAAAACGGTTTAGGGCTGCGCCCTAAAAACCCGGTCGCCCTGCTGCGCTGGATACGAATTTATTTTTAGGCTACCGCCCAAAAACAAATCCGTACTGCACGCAGATGGGCTTAAAAAGAGCCTGCGGCGCATTTTTATCGCCGCTGCGCTGGAGCGCAGAACGGCGAACCAC